>DHKA01000104.1:0-19598 GCA_002404605.1 Clostridiales bacterium UBA4706
ACGATGGCAAGACCCATGCCCATCTTGTTGGCGAAGGTACGGCTGCGGGCCACGGAGCCGACGTCCGGGGAGACGACGACCATATCCTCATGATCGGGGAACTTATCCATATAATACTTGACGAAGATCGGATTTCCGAGCAGATTGTCCACGGGAATGTCAAAGAAGCCCTGGATCTGAGAGGCGTGCAGGTCCATCGTCAGAACGCGGTCTGCACCGGCGGCTTCGATCATGTTCGCCACGAGCTTTGCGGAGATGGGGTCGCGGCCCTTGGCCTTGCGGTCCTGACGGGCGTAGCCAAAGTACGGGATGACAGCGGTGATACGACCGGCGCTGGCGCGGTGCATCGCGTCGATCATGACGAGCAGCTCCATCAGATTGTCGTTCACGGGCTTGCAGGTAGGCTGCACGATGAACACATCCGCGCCGCGGACAGGCTCAAGGATGGAAACGGAGCATTCGCCGTCGGCGAAGCGCTTAATGTCGGCCTTGCCGAGGGGCTTGTAGAGATGGTTGCAGATGCTTTCCGCCAGAGCGGGATTGGCGTTTCCGGAGAACACCTTGACCTCTTTGCCGTGTGAAATCAAAACAAATCACCTTTCTGTCTTTAAATTTCGGGGTGTACCCGGTGCGGGTACATAATTTCGTAACAAGTATACCACATTCTCCGCGGAAAGGAAGCAGAAAGTTCAACTTTTCGAGCCTTTACATTTGTGTTTTTTTTGTATATAATATCTTAGCTGATTTGATTTATGAATTATAGAGGGAATTACTGTCATGTCAATGCTGGAATTTGAAGAGTATAAAGGCAAGCTCAATGCGCTCAAGCCCACACTGGACGAGCTGCAGGACGCGCTCCATCTGGAGGAGGCGAAGCGTGAGATCGCCGAGCTGCAGGAGGAGAGCGCGCAGGACGGCTTCTGGAATAACGTCTCCCACTCGCAGCAGGTGCAGCAGCGCATCAAGCAGCTGCAGACCAAGTGCGAAAAGTATGATAAGCTCCGCTCGTCCTGGGACGATCTTTTCACCATGTGTGAAATGGCGCTGGAAGAGGACGATGTCTCCATGCTCGAAGAGCTGAAAGCGGAGTATGAGACCCTTTCTGAAAAGCTGGAGGAGATGCGTCTTTCCACGCTGCTCACCGGTGAGTACGACGCGAACAACGCCATTTTAACGTTTCATGCCGGCGCAGGCGGCACCGAGGCGCAGGATTGGACGCAGATGCTCTACCGCATGTACACCATGTGGACGGACCGCCACGGCTATAAGTACACGCTGCTCGACTATCAAGACGGCGAGGAAGCCGGCATAAAGTCCGCCACCATCAAGATCGAGGGCGACAACGCCTACGGCTACCTTAAAAGCGAAAACGGCGTCCACCGTCTGGTGCGCATCTCGCCCTACGACGCCTCCGGCCGCCGCCATACGAGCTTTGCCGCCGTGGAGGTCATGCCCGAGATCGCCGAGGACAACAGCGAGATCGAGCTGCGCGACGACGAGATCAAAATGGACGTATACCGCTCCTCCGGCGCGGGCGGACAGAAGGTCAACAAGACGTCCTCCGCCGTTCGTCTGACCCACCTGCCGACGGGTATCGTCGTTTCCTCGCAGGTCGAGCGCAGCCATTTCCAGAATCTCGAAAACTGTAAATCCATGCTCCGCGCCAAGCTCGCCGAGATCAAGGAACGCGAGCATCTCGAAAAGATTTCGGACATCAAGGGCGTGCAGCAGAAGATCGAGTGGGGCAGCCAGATCCGCTCGTACGTGTTCATGCCGTACACGCTCGCCAAGGACACGCGCACTGGCTACGAAAACAGCAACATCCAGGCCGTCATGGACGGCGACATCGACGGCTTTATCAACGCCTATCTCGCAATGAAGGCCGAAAAATAAATGCCCTTCGACCGCCCGCGGCGTCATGCTGCGGGCGGTCGTATGCTTTTGGGAGGAAAATCGATGATCTGGTATCGTATCGGAGAATCTCTTGTACGTACGGAATCCGCGCCTTGTGCGGATGTACCGGCGCTTGTGCTGCTTACGACGGAGGAACTGGAGAAACGCCCGGTCCTTCCGGGGCTGGAAAATGTTCTGGAACATACGCCATCGGTGCGCGGTGCGCGGACCTGCCGTGCCGAAGTGCGCCCCGGCTGTCTGTCCGGGACGCTTGTGCTCCCGCGTAAGGGCAAAGACGGTGTTCGCGCCGCATTCGGTCTGCTCGTTACGCAAAGCCGCATCGTTCTCACGGATGATTCCGGCTCGCTTCCCCCGCTTCTGCACCGCATTGCGCAGGAAAAACGATGGACAAAGGGAACGGTCGGGCAGGCACTCTATGATTTTTTTGAACAGCTCATTGCCCATGACCTGCATCGTTTGGAAGAGCTGGAAGAGCAGGCGGAATCCTTGGAGGATCAGGTGCTCGCCGATGGCGTCGAATCTCTCAGCGGCCCGATGAATACGCTGCGAAAAGAGACAATGGCGCTCTTTCGCTATTATTCACAGCTCGACGATGTGGCGTGCGAGTTGTGCGAAAACGAGAACGGGTTCTTTTCGGAAACGGAAACAGAACGTTTTCACCTTTTTGAGGGGCGCGTTGCCCGCCTGCGGGAGAATGCCCAGCTCCTGTGCGAATACTGCCGGCAGATCCAAAGCGCTTTCCAGGCGCAGATCGATATCCGGCAGAACCGTGTGATGCAGATACTCACCATTGTCACAACGATCTTCCTTCCGCTCACGCTGCTCACCGGCTGGTACGGCATGAACTTTGTCAATATGCCGGAGCTGAGCTGGAAATACGGCTATCTCATGGTAGGTGTCATCAGCGTGGCGGTTTTGGTTCTCGGTCTCTGTATCTGTAAGAAAAAGAAATTCTGGTAAAGTAGAGAGCGCTCCGGCGGCTAATTTTTTCGGCCGCCGGTGTTCTATTGACAAAACGGCATAGCTATTATATAACATATGTTACATAACGTGTGTTACAAGGAGGAGACACCATGCCGCCAAGCAGCAAAATTTCAAGGGAAGAGATCGTCCGCGCCGCGTTTGAGCTTGTCCGGGAGCAGGGGGCAGACGCTCTCAGCGTCCGCGCCGTCGCCAGAGAGCTCGGCTGCTCCACGCAGCCGGTGATGTATCACTTTGGGTCGATCGCAGAGCTGAAAAAAGAGGTTTACATAATGACGGATGATTATCATACGCGCTATATCACGACGCCTGATCCGGCCTCGCCGATGCAGGGGGTAGGGCTTGCGTACATCCGATTTGCACGGGAAGAAAAGCATTTGTTCCGCTTCCTCTTTCAGTCGGACGCCTTTGCGCAGCGCTCGCTCGACGAGCTGATCGCGGCGGACGAGCTCATGCCGGTGCTCGAAGCGATCTCGGCCTCGGCGCACATTTCCGTGGAACGCGCGCAGTCGGTATTTCGCGTTTTGTTCCTGCTCGTCCACGGATACGCGAGCATGTTTGCCAATAACGCCATGACCGGCGACGAAACGACCGTAGCAAACGACTTGAAACTTGTTTTTGACCGCCTGCTTGCGGAGAATGGAGAGGAATGAACATGCGAAAGCTCTATGAAAAAAACGAACTCATTTTTTCGCTCATTTGGATCGGTGCCTATATTGTTCTGCTGAGCGCGGCGGAAAATCTTTCGGACGTACTTGCCAAAAATACGGCAGCTGCGGCGCTCTGCGCGGCAATGACCGTTTTCCTTTTCCTGTGGCTCGGGAAAACGGCCTGCGAAAGCGCTTCGGGCTCTGCCGTCCGGCCGGCGGCGCGGGGCGGTATCTTTACTATCTCCCTCTTGCGGTCATCGCGTCGGTGAATCTCTGGTGCGGCGTCACGCAGAAGTTTCCCATTGGCATCACGGTGCTGTATGTTTTTCGTATGCTGTGCGTCGGATTCCTGGAAGAGCTCATTTTCCGCGGTTTCCTTTATAAAGCGCTCTGCCGCGACGGAGAGAGAAAAGCGGCTGTGATCTCCGCGCTCACGTTCGGCATTGGGCACATTGTGAACCTGCTCAACGGCGCGGAGCTCGTGCCGACGCTTTTGCAGATCGTATACGCCGTGGCGATCGGCCTCGTGTTTGTCGCGCTGTTCGTCCGCTCCGGAAGCATCGTGCCGTGCGTTCTCACGCACGGCGTGCTGAACGCTCTGAGTGCCTTTGCTCTGGAGCCGGACTTCAAAACACAATGCATCATCTCCCTTATCCTCATCGTTCTTTCGGTATCCTATGCCGCGTACCTCCTGCGGCGTCTGCCGCCGTTGACAAGCGGGGAAAGCTGTGTCAGAATGGAGAAAACACCGAGGGGGATTAAGCCTTGAACGCTCTCGAACTCGACACCGTATTGCTCTCGCCCGACCGGACATGTCTGGAAATTCTCGATCAGACGCGGCTGCCCGGCGAGGTAAAAACGCTGTATCTTTCGGATATGCGCGATATCTGGGAGGCGATCTATTCGCTGCGTGTGCGCGGCGCACCGGCGATCGGCGTGTGCGCGGGCTATGCGCTCGCGCTGACCGCCTCGCAGATCGAAACGGAGGATAAGGACGTCTTTTTCGCGCGGCTGCATGAAGCGAGGGAATACATAGCCTCCGCCCGTCCGACGGCGGTGAATCTCTTCTGGGCGCTCGACCGAATGTGGCAGACGGCGGAGACGCATGCCGGTGAGAGCATTCCGGCCATCCGCGAGACTCTTTTTGCCGAAGCGCAGCGCATCCGCGACGAGGACGTCGCCATCAGCCGCTCCATCGGTGAGCTGGGATTTTCCCTGCTGCACCACGGGGACGGCATTCTTACGCACTGCAACGCCGGAACGCTCGCCACCGCGAAATACGGCACGGCGACCGCGCCGATGTACATTGCGCTCGAGCACGGCTGGAACGATCTTCGCGTCTACTGCGACGAAACGCGCCCGCTTCTGCAGGGCGCGCGGCTCACGGCGCTCGAGATGCATGCCGCGGGACTGGATACAACGCTTCTCTGCGATAACGCCGCGTCGAGCCTGATGCAGACAGGAGAAGTTAACATAATATTCGTTGGCTGCGACCGTGTAGCGCGAAACGGCGACACCGCGAACAAGATCGGCACCTCCGCTGTGGCGATCCTGGCGAAGCATTACGGCATCCCGTTTTATGTCTGCGCGCCGAGCTCCACGATCGATATGTCGCTCGCCTCCGGTACGGAGATCCCCATCGAACAGCGCGCCGCGGAAGAGGTCACGGAGATGTGGTATAAAAAGCGCATGGCGCCGGAGGGCGTCGGTGTGTATAACCCCGCGTTCGACGTGACCGACCATTCGCTCATCACCGGCATCATCACCGAGCGCGGCATCTGCACCGCGCCCTTTGAGGACGCTTTCCGCGTTCTCGGGTTTTGAGCGGAGGATGCTTTTATGACGGGACCCGATCCGAACAGCATCTATCCCAACGAGAACATCCGGCAGGTCGTGTATATCAAAAACGTGATCACACGGCCGAATATCCTTGTCGGGGACTATACGTACTACGATGATATAGACGGTGCGGAAAGATTTGAGGAACACGTCACCCATCACTATGATTTTCTGGGTGATAAGCTGGTTATTGGGAAATTCTGCGCCATCGCCCGCGGTATTGAGTTTATTATGAACGGCGCGAACCACCGCATGAACAGCGTGACGACATACCCCTTCAACATCATGGGCGGCGGCTGGGAGAAGTTTTCGCCATCTCTTGAAGATTTGCCCTTGAAAGGCGATACCGTCGCCGGGAACGATGTGTGGATCGGGCAGAACGTAACGGTGCTGCCGGGCGTACACATCGGTGACGGTGCCATCATCGGCGCCAATTCCGTTGTGGCAAAGGACGTTCCGCCGTACTGCGTCGCGGGGGGAAATCCCTGCCGGGTCATCCGCCGCCGGTTCGACGAAGAACTCACGGCGTATCTTTTGGAATTGAAGTGGTGGGATTGGGATGCCGAAAAGATCTTCCGCAATATGGAAGCGCTGTGCAGCGGTGATCTTGAGAAGATCCGAAACATTAAAGAGTGAAAACAGGCCCCGGACGTTTCAATGTCCGGGGTCTGTTTGCCTGATAGAAGGGGAAAGCGTTCATTTGGAGGCTGTCATTATATCGCGCATGTTTGTATACGCGATCTTTACGGCTTCCTCTTCCGTGAAATTCATTCGGTTGAGAATGTCAAAATAAGCGGCGTAGATCTCCTCGGGCGGCAAATGCCGGTTGTCGGGATAGTCGGTGGCGAAAAGCAGCCGGTCCACGCCGAAGGAGCGCAGAATTTCTTCGGTTTTTTCGATGCCGAAGGCGCGGACATAATCGGGCAAAATCGCGGACATATCCACAAAGCAGTCCATGCCGGGCAGCTCTTCCCACTGGAATCCGCCCATGTGTGAAACGATCAGCCGCAGACCAGGATAGCGTTCCGAAATCTTTATAATGCGCTTTACGGCGCAGACATCGTCTGCTGTGTTGGGATAGGAATGGATGGCGACAGGGGTGTTCCGCTGCTGCGCCAGCGCGAAGATCGGGGCGTTATACTCGTCGTCCAGAGCGAGTCCGGTGTTGTTGGGATGGATCTTGATGCCGTCCAGACCATAGCATTCGATGGCTTTCCCAATCGCTTCCGCAGACTGCGCCGGGGTATTGCGCGTGTCGATGTCCGCAAAGGCAAAGAACCGGCCGGGACAGGCATTCTTCATGTCCCGAAGATTCCGGTGGACGGCATCGATCGTGAATTCCATGGACATGAGCCACGGGTCGTTCAGCGGCATAATGACGGCTTTTTCGATATGCAGAGCGTCCATCATGGCGCAGTATTCGTGAAGATCCGTACAGAGCCAGATATCCTCGGAGTCCGGGTTCGCCTTGTGTACGGCATCCGGGAGAATGTGGATGTGGGCATCGATCTTTTTG
The DNA here is from genome assembly GCA_002404605.1 of Clostridiales bacterium UBA4706. Taxonomy (GTDB): domain Bacteria; phylum Bacillota; class Clostridia; order Oscillospirales; family Oscillospiraceae; genus Apopatocola. Next base: position 6,901 of record DHKA01000104.1, read on the forward strand.
AGCGATTCCCAACGGGTGAACGCCATATCCTTTGCCTCCTTAACAGAACATCGCCGTTTCCTGCGCAGTGCGGAACGTTATTCGCTCAGCGGCGTGATGCCGCAGTTTGTAAGGAATGTGTCGGAAAGGGGAGTGCCGAACCAGTTATAGAGCCGCCGGGCGGGACTGTCCTCCGGCTCGTCGCTCCGGATGACAACGTACCCCTTCGTGCCGAGCGGGTAATCGCCGGTGCGGACATTCTCCGCCGTGGCGCTGTAGCCGTTCAGCGAGAAAGCGAGCAGCGCTTCGTTGGAGTAGACATCGTTCAGATATGTCATAATGCTGTACCCGATGGCGTAGGGATCGTCGAGACAGGCGGAGACGAGCGTGCTCATCTCATCGAGCCGCTCAAAGCCGAGCGCTTCGTAATCCGGCACATCCTCGCCTTTGAACACCATCTTTTCAAAAAGCCGCTGGCTGCCGGACTGATCGTCGCGGTAGAGCACGCGGATCGCGTGATCCGCGCCGCCGAGCTCGCTCCAGTTGGTGATCTCGCCGCGGAAAATGGCGCGTACCTGATCGAGCGTCAGGTCGGTGACGCCGCATGCGCTGTTCCCGATGAACACCAGCCCATCGCCGCCGTAGAGCTTCATTTCGACCTCCACGCCGCGCTCGGCGAGATAGGCCTTTTCCTCATCGGTGGGCGCGGCAAGCAGGGCGATATCCGCTTTCTTATCGGCAATATTCAGCCACGCGCCGTGCGTCGTGGAGCAGAGCGGCTCCGCGCCGCCGTAGCCGGTGTCAAGGCAGAAGAAACGGTAAATATCGCTCGTGAGCGGCTTTCGTGCCGTGGAGGAATCCATCACGGGGAAGTCCCCGGCGGCAAAAAGTTCGCTGTAATAGCCTTTCACGCCGATCTCATAAAGCTGCGCGGTCTCCAGATCGAGGACATAGTAGCGCGTGGAGGACGTCCAGCCGTAATCTCCGGCGTCACTGTTTTTGCTGCACGCGATGAGCGCTTTGCCGCCGCGCGTCGCTGCAACGTACTTGCTGCCATCTTCGGACGGAAAATCGAGCGTGAGGCGCTCGTCGCCGCGGACGAGATAGAGCGCAAAGTTCGTCGTGTAGTTCCCCTCCAGAAGATATGCGCCGTCCCAGGCGTAGAGCACGCTGTCGTTGGCATAGATCGCGCCGTTCACATTCACGACCGAACCGTCCGAGGGATCCATACGGGAAATGAACCCGTCGTAAGAATTGCTGATAAGAAGATCATTGTCGTTCGCAGTGAGATAGCAGTAAAGATCGAGCTTCGTTTCCCACTTCTGCTCAAGCGAGGGGAGCGCATAGCCGACGATCCGGTTGGAATCGCCGGTGTAATCGCTGCCGACGAGCGTGTCGTTGACTACGCGCACATCGCCGAAATACTCCCCCGGGAAGATCTCCACCGGCTTCTTGCCGTTTTCACAGAGATAGAGCTTCGATTCGCGGATGCTGTAGTATTCGCCGACGAAACCGCCGGAGAAGGCGTGGATGCGGTGGAACTGCTGCGTGCCGGCGGGGAGGACTTCCACGCTCTCGCCGGTGAGCACGTTGATGCGCGCCGCGCTCCCGTCGTCGAACGAGGCGAGAACGCTGTCACCGTCCTGATCGAAGCAGTTGGTATATTTGTCCGCAAGGAGCTTTGCTTCCCCACCGCAGTAGGGAATGGCGTACAGGCGGGACTGCTCCATCTGCACGCAGAAGTATGGGGTATCCGTCGCGGCGGGCGCTTGCGTGAGCGAAAGCGTACCGGTCGCGTTGCCGGAGCTTGCATAGGCGTCGCCGGAGGAGGCATCGCCCCAGCTCGCGTAGGCGTCGCCGGAGGAAGCGTCCCCCCAGCTTGCGTAAGCGTTGCCGGAGGAGGCGTTGCCGCTGCTGGCGTTCGGCGCGCCGCAAGCGCACAGCACAAGAAGCAGCGCCAGGGACAGAAACAGGGCTGTCAGTTTTTTCATATGGTTTCTCCTTTGAAGAAGTTTACGCCCTATAGACGAGTACCCCTACCGATCGGTTCGAAAAAATACAGCGGAGCCTCGAAAATGGCTCCGCTGTGCTGCGCGCGATGTTACACCGCTTCAGTGTGCACGGCCTTGACGGTGTAACCGGCGGCCTCAATGACCTCCTTGACCTTCGCCTCGTCCGGCTTTTCGGCGGAGACGAACTCGGTCTTGTTCGCGGTGTGGTCGGAAACGGGGTTCTCGGCGGCGAACGCTTTGGAGACGGCTTCGTTGACGTGCTTCTCGCACATGTGGCACATCATGCCCTCAACGGTGACGGTGGTTTTGTACATGGTTTTTTCCTCCTTATGATCGGTTGCGTTATTCGTTTCCTGCGGCGCGGCGGTGAACTCCTCCGGGAGCGCCACCGGCTGCTTGTGCTTATCGTGCTTTGCTTCGTGCAGACGGAAGAGATTGAGCCGCAGCGCGTTCGTCACGACGCAGAAGCTCGAAAGACTCATCGCCAGCGCGCCGAACATCGGCTGCAGCGTCCAGCCGAAGATCGGGATCCACACGCCCGCAGCGAGCGGGATACCGATGATATTATAGATGAACGCCCAGAAAAGATTCTCACGAATGTTGCGCAGCGCCGCACGGCTGAGCCGGATGGCGGCGGCCACGTCGCTCATGCCGCTTTTCATAAGCACAACGTCCGCGGCGTCGATGGCGACGTCCGTTCCGGCGCCGACAGCGAGACCGACGTCCGCACGTGTGAGCGCCGGGGCGTCGTTGATGCCGTCGCCCACCATGGCGACCTTTCCGCTCTCGCGCAGCTTCCGGATCACGGCCTCCTTGCCGTCCGGGAGTACCCCGGCGACGACGGCGTCCACGCCGGAGCGCGCACCGATGGCGGCGGCGGTGCGGGCGTTGTCGCCCGTGAGCATCACGACGCGCAGGCCCATCCCCTTGAGCTCACGGATGGCTTCGGCGGCGTCGCTCTTCATAACGTCCGCCACGGCGATCACGCCGAGAAGCTTGTCATCGCGGGAGAAGTAGAGCGGCGTTTTTCCCTCGTCCGCAAGTGCGGCGGCGCGCTGCGTGATGGTATCCGGGAGCGCGGCCTTTTCGCGGATGAAGTCCGCGTTGCCGCCGCAGACGGTGTATCCTTCGATCTTCGCGGAGAGCCCGCGGCCCGGCACGGCGGCAAAGTCCTCCGCCTCGGGGCACTCGCCGCCGCGGGAGGCAAAGCCGTTCAGAACGGCACGGGAGAGGGGATGCTCGCTCTTGCTCTCGAGCGCCGCGGCAAAGCGCAGCAGTTCGTCTTCGGAAACGCCGTCCGCCGTGAGAAGATCGGTGATCTCCGGCTGGCCGGTCGTGATGGTGCCGGTCTTGTCCAGAACGACGATCTGCGTGCGGCCCGTCTCTTCGAGGGAGGCCGCCGTTTTGAAGAGAATGCCGTTTTTCGCGCCGACACCGCTGCCGACCATGATGGCGACCGGCGTGGCGAGCCCGAGCGCGCACGGGCAGCTGATGACGAGCACCGATATGCCGCGCGCGAGCGCGTATCCAAATGTCTGCCCGACAAGCAGCCAGACGATAATGGTAACGGCCGCGATGCCGATCACCGTCGGCACGAATACGCCGGCGACCTTGTCGGCGGTCTTGGCGATGGGGGCTTTCGTCGCGGCGGCATCGCTCACCATGCGGATGATCTGCGAGAGCGCCGTATCCTCGCCGACGCCGGTCGCCCGGCACCGCAGGAAGCCGGACTGGTTGATCGTACCGGCGCTCACCTTGTCGTTTTCCACCTTGTCTACGGGGAGGCTTTCGCCCGTGAGCGCGGACTCGTTTACGGCGCTCGTGCCGGAGAGGACAATGCCGTCCACCGGGATGCTGTCGCCGGGACGGACAAGGAAAATGTCGCCGAGAACGACTTCCTCCGCCGGGACGACGACCTCTTCGCCGTTCCGCTCCAGCCGCGCCGTTTTCGGCGAGAGCTGCATGAGCGAGCGGAGCGCGTCGGTCGTTTTTCCCTTGGAATGTGCTTCCAGCGTTTTGCCGACGGTGATGAGCGTTAAAATCATGGCGGCGGATTCAAAATAGAGATCGGCTTCCGCCATGGGGTCGATCGTCAGCGTGAAGAGCTCGTATACGCTCCAGAGATACGCTGCCGCCGAGCCCATCGCAACGAGCGTATCCATGTTCGGCGCGCCCTTCACGGCGCTCTGGAAGCCGCTGATGAAGAATTTCTGGTTGATGACGAGCACGATGCCCGCGAGCAGGAGCTGAATAAGCCCTATTCCCACGCTGTTGTGGTGCAGCCAGTGCGGCATCGGTGCGCCCCACATGTGGCCCATTGAAAAGTACATCAGTACGAGCAGCACCGCCACCGAGGATATCAGCCGCTTTTTGAGCTTCGGCGTCTCATGGTCGGCCAGCTCGTCCGCTGCCGCGGCGGGCGCTGCGCCCTTCGCGCCCTTCAGACTTGCGCCGTATCCGGCGTTTTCCACCGCGCGGATGATGTCCGCGGGAGCCGCGGTACCGTCCACACCCATGGAATTTGTGAGCAGGCTCACCGCGCACGAGGTAACGCCCGGCACGGCGGAGACCGCCTTTTCTACCCGCGCAGAGCACGCCGCGCAGCTCATGCCTGTAACAGAGTATTGCGTCATGGTATTTGCCTTTCTATTTATATTGCGTTCTTGACTCATTTCATCAGCTTCTGCAAAAGTTCCGTAAGCTCGTCCACAACGGAATCGTCGCCCGCGCGGATGTCACGCACGACGCAGTTATGGAGATGCGCGTTCAAAAGTGCGCGGTTGAAGCCGTTCATCGCCGCGCTCACCGCCGCGGACTGCGTGAGAATGTCCGCGCAGTAGGCATCGCGTTCGAGCATCCCGCGAATGCCGCGGATCTGCCCTTCGATCCGGCTCAGGCGATTCATGAGCGCCCGGCGCTCGTCTTCGCTCCGCTCGGTTTTTTTGCAGCAGCAACACGTTTTTTCTTCGTCCATGGGTCGTCCCTGCCTTTCGGTATGCATTATATACCCCTGGGGGGTATTGTCAAGGGGCTTTTTCAAAAAATCGAGGCGTAGTTTGACTTCATTTTCCGCTTGTGTATAATATAAGCAAAGAATCCCATGCAAGGAGGCGCTGACCATGCCGGCGATCCGCTCCGGGAAGACGCGCGCGGCGCTGCTCCTCGGAATCTTTCTTCTCATGCTGCTCGGAAACATCCTCACGCCGTACGCGGTGGACGACTGGGCGTATATGCACAGCTTTGCGACCGGCGAGCGACTCGCGCGTTTCGGCGAGATATTTCCCTCAATGGCGGCGCACGCGCAGACCATGAACGGGCGGCTCTTCGCTCATTTCTGGGCGCAGCTTTTTCTGCTGCTGCCGAAAGCAGTATTTAATATAGTAAACACTATGATATTCACGGCGCTGATCGCGCTCCTCGCCCGGATCGCGCAGCCGGAGGGCGAGCGGAACAATCTCATCCTCCTTATGATCTTCTGCGGCGTATGGGTGTTTGTCCCGGCGTTCGGGCAGGTTTTCTTCTGGCTGGATGGGGCTTGCAATTACGGCTGGGGGTGCGTCGTGGGGCTGGCTTTTCTCATGCCGTACATCCGCCTTTTTGAGCGTGATGTGAAGAAAAAACCGCTGTTCTGGATTTTGTGGATGTTCGTGGGCTTTTATACCGGCGCGTATCTGGAGAATATGGCGGCCGGGGCGATCTTCCTTTCCGCGCTGCTGCTTCTTGGCCGCCGTGTGCTTTGCAGGAAGAAAAACGGCGTCCTGCCGTGGCTTCCGGTGCTCGCGTCGGTCGGCGGATTCCTCTTTATGATGACCCGCCCGGCGGAGAGCATGAAAAGCAGTGCGGAGAGCTCGCTCATGTCCCTTGGAACAGGGCTTGTAGCCGCGCTGGAGAAGTACCGCTCGCTGGCGGTGCTGCTCGTTGTTTTTGCTGTGTCGCTCGTTATGGCGCTCTGGTATCGTGTCCGCCGGGAGAAGATTTATCTCGCCGCGGCGCTCGTGCTCGGCTCGCTCTGCGCCAACTTCGCGCTGAGCGTCGCCTCGTATTACCCGGAGCGGTGTCTGGCGTTTCCGGCGGTGCTGCTCATTGCGGCGGACGCCGTGCTTCTGTCAGAGCTCTTCTCCGGAAAAGCAAAGCTCCCGGTGCTGTGCGCGGCGGCGGTGCTTGTTCTGCCGACGCTCTACTGGGGCGTTTTCGGCTTTGCCGACATAACGAATGTATATCTTCAGGTTCGCTCGAACGAAACGGCTGTCACCGAGGCGGCTGCGCGCGGCGAGAGCAGCGTGACGGTGCCGTATGTCGAGACGCTGACGCGCTATTCGGCGCTGTACGATCTCAAATATCTCGACACAGAAAACCCACAGAGTTGGCCGAACGCGGCTATGGCGGATGTGCTCGGCATCGGCGAGATCCGGTGTGAGTCGGACACGGCGAAGGGGGCGGAGTGATGCTTTCGGTAGTGATCCCTGTCTATAACGAGGAGGCCGTGCTGGAAAAGACGGCTTCGGTCATCCGCGGCGTGCTGTCCGATGCTGCAATCGGCTGTGAGCTTATTTTTGTGGACGACGGCTCAAAGGATGCCACATGGGAGAAAATCACGGCGCTCTCCGCATCCGGCGGCGTCCGCGGGCTGCATTTCTCCCGCAATTTCGGCAAGGAGGCGGCGATCCTCGCGGGACTGGCTTCGGCGAAAGGAGACTGCTGCGTTGTGATCGACGGCGATCTCCAGCACCCGCCGGAGAAGATCGTGGAGATGTACCGCCTGTGGGAGCAGGGCTACGAGATCGTCGAGGGCCAGAAGGCCAGCCGCGGCGCGGAGAGCCGCGCGCACGGTCTCGCGGCGAGAGCGTTCTATTCCCTCATCAGCCGCGCGACCGGCATCGACATGGCGAACGCGTCCGACTTCAAGCTGCTTGACCGGAAAGCGGTCAACGTTCTCATCAATATGCGCGAGCGGAACGCCTTCTTCCGCGCGCTCTCGGCCTGGATCGGCTTCAAAACGGCGAGCATCCCCTTTGATGTGCAAAAGCGCGCGGGTGGGAGCTCCAAGTGGTCCACGATGGCGCTCACCAGATACGCCGTGGATAATATCGCTTCCTTCTCCGCTGCGCCCATGCAGATCGTTACGGTCCTCGGCGGTATCATGCTGCTCGTCTCGCTCGTTCTCGGCACGATCGCGCTCGTGCAGAAGTTCTCCGGGCGGGCGCTTGGCGGCTTCACCACGGTGATCCTTATCCAGTTGTTTTCCAGCAGCATCATTATGATCAGTCTCGGCATCATCGGCTATTATATTTCCAAGATCTACGAAGAAGTAAAGGGCCGCCCCCGGTATATCATCACCGACACCTGCGGCGACGAGAAAAAATAACATAACAGAAAATGCGCCCCGCCGGACAGCTCGTCCGGCGGGGCGCGTTTGTCTTATATGACTTATAATCCGTAAAGCGAAGCGACCGGGGTGGCGAGCACTACGGTGAGCAGTCCCGCCACGACGAGCGAGAGCGAGCTCATTGCGCCCTGGATCTCGCCCATTTCGAGCGCCCGGGACGTTCCGATGGCGTGCGCGGCGGTCCCGATGGCAACGCCCTGCGCAATGGGGCTTGTAATGCGGAACACCCGGCACGCGCCCTCGGCGCAGATGTTGCCGAGAACGCCGGTCAGAATGATCGCCGCGACGGTGAGCGAGACGTAGCCGCCGAGCTCCGCGGAAACGTCCATGCCGATCGCGGTGGTGATGGATTTGGGAAGAAGCGTAGCGAACAGAGAGAAGTCCAGCCGGAAAAGCGCCGAGAGCGCAAACACCGTGGCAAGGCTCGCAAGCACTCCGGCGGCGATACCGAGTGTTATGGCAAGGGCGTTTTTCTTCAGCAGCTCAAATTTCTCATAGAGCGGCACGGCAAGGCATACCGTCGCCGGGGTGAGCAGGAAGCTGATGTACTTCGCGCCGTTGAGATAGCTTTCGTAATCGATACGGAACAGAAGCAAAATCCCGATGGAGAAGAGGATCGCAAGCAGCAAGGGATTAAAAAGCGCGAAGTTCCACTTTCTCCGGATGGCGCGCCCCAGCTCGAACGAGGCAATGGTGATGACAGCGCCGAGAAAGGCGGAGGATTCGATCAGCTCACGCATCATCTTTCGTCCCCCTTTTCTGGCGCAGACGCATCACGCGCTGCGCGGTGCGTCCTGCGGCAGCGAACACCGTGAACGTCGATGCGATGACGATCACAGCAAACGGCAGCCACACGGGACGTAGCACGTCCCACCTTTCCAGAAGACCCACGCCCGCCGGGACGAACAGCATCGGCATGATCTCCAGCAGAAACGCGCTCGTTTCACGAATAGCGTCCACCTTCAAAAGACGCGTTTCCAGCGCCGTGAAGAGCAGAACGATCCCGTAAATGCTCGCCGGGACGGGCAGCGGGAGCAGATAATGCAGCAGCTCGCCGAGGAACGATATCAGCAGAATGATGCCGAGCTGACGGATGTATTTCATACGCTTGACCTTCTTATGAAAAAATCTTTTTCTTTTTACCCAATTTGACCGCGTTTGTCAAGACGTTCCCAGTTGAAAAATTAAAAACATTGTGATATAGTATGTTTATAGAAGCGATCAGGAGGAAGAAAATATGCTGATCTCGACCAAGGGACGCTACGCGCTGCGCGTCATGGCGGATCTTGCCCGCAATGGCGGGGAGGAATACGTTGTGCTGATGGACATCGCCCAGCGCCAGAACATATCCGAAAAATATCTCGAAGGTATTGTCGCCGCGCTCAGCCGCAGCGGATTTTTGCAGACGCAGCGCGGCCGCGGCGGAGGTTACCGGCTTGCCCGCCGCCCGGAGGAATACGCCGTCGGCGATATCCTCCGCGTTGCGGAGGGCTCCATAGCGCCGGTGTCCTGCGTCAAGTCCGGCGAATCGGAATGCCCGAACGCCGACAACTGTCTCACGCTGCCGCTCTGGAAGGAGTTAGACCGCGTGATGAACGACTATCTGGAGAGCGTCACGCTCGCCGACCTTATAAACGGCAATATTGCCGCGAAATCGACCGATTCCGGGGAATAACCCGGCGCGAAAATGCTCCTTGGGAAAAAACCTATTGACAATATATGTTTATGATGCTACATTGTAAACATACAAAAAAAGTAGGGTTTTGAAAGGAGCTTTTTCCATGTTTGTATATGCGGACAACGCGGCGACCACGAAGATGAGCAAAACGGCCATCGACGCGATGCTGCCGTATCTGGACACCTGGTACGGCAACGCTTCGAGCCTTTATGAATTCGGTCAGAAGTCGGCGGAGGCGCTCGCCGCGGCGCGTGAAACAGTCGCCAAGTGTCTCGGCGCCGAGGCACGCGAGATCACCTTCACCTCCGGCGGTAGCGAGGCGGACAACCAGGCCATCCTCTCCGCGGCGGCTATCGGTGCGAAGAAAGGCAAAAAGCACATCATTTCCACGGCGTTTGAGCATCATGCTGTGCTGCACACGCTCAAGAAGCTCGAAAAGTACGGCTACGAGGTCACGCTGCTGGATGTCCACGAAAACGGCATCGTAACGCCCGAGCAGGTGCGTGACGCCATCCGCGAGGACACCTGCCTCGTGACGGTCATGTACGCCAACAACGAGATCGGCACCATCCAGCCCATTGCGGAGATCGGTGCGGTCTGCCGCGAAAAGGGCGTCATCTTCCACACGGACGCGGTGCAGGCGGCGGGTCACGTCGCCATCGACGTGAAGGCGGAGAACATCGACATGCTCTCCATTTCCGCGCACAAGTTCCACGGCCCGAAGGGTGTCGGCGCGCTGTATGCCCGCCGGGGCATCCCTCTGGTGAACGTGATCGAGGGCGGCGCGCAGGAGCGCGGCAAGCGCGCCGGTACGGAAAATATCGGCGGCATCGTCGCTATGGCCACGGCACTCTCCGAGGCATGCGCGAATCTCGATAAGAACGCGGCGTATGTAAGCGCTCTGCGCGACAAACTCATCGCCGGGCTCAAGACCATCCCGCACGCGGCACTCAACGGCGACGAGTCGAAGCGTCTCCCCGGCAACGTGAACTTCTGCTTTGAGGGTATCGAGGGCGAGAGCCTTCTTCTCCTGCTCGACGAGGCGGGTATCTGCGCTTCCTCCGGCAGCGCGTGTACGTCCGGCTCGCTCGATCCGAGCCACGTTCTGCTCGCCATCGGCCGCCCGCACGAGGTCGCGCACGGCTCGCTGCGTCTCACGCTCTGCGAGGAGAATACGGAAGAGCAGGTCGATCATATGCTGCGCGAGATCCCGCGTGTTGTAGAATATCTCCGTAACATGTCCCCGGTCTGGAAGGATCTCACATCCGGCAAAAAACAGTTCATGCTTTGAGATAAAAGGAGGCAAGCATCATGGCTCTTTACAGCGATAAGGTAATGGATCATTTCAAAAATCCCCGCAACGTCGGCGAGATCCCCGATGCGGACGGCGTCGGCGAGGTCGGCAACGCCAAATGCGGCGATATTATGAAGATGTATCTGAAGATCAAGGACAACGTCATCGAGGACGTGAAGTTTGAAACGTTCGGCTGCGGCAGCGCCATTGCGTCGAGCTCCATGGCCACCGAGATGATCAAGGGCAAGACGATCGAGGAAGCGCTCGCCGTCTCGAACAAGGAAGTCGTGGAGGCGCTTGACGGTCTGCCCGCGCACAAGCTGCATTGCAGCGTGCTGGCGGAAGAAGCCATCAAAGCCGCTGTCAAGGACTATTACGACAAGAACAACATCCCCTACGACCACTCTCAGTTCCCCGACTGCGAAAACTGCGGCAGCTGTCATATGGTGTGATTGTTTTTCACGCAAAAGACGCCGAAGGATTTTTCCCTTCGGCGTCTTTTATGCATCAGGAGACCTTTTCATAGAGCTTTCCAGTGGGCGCGGAGAAAAGTTTTACAATGCGTCCTGTGACGAGCATGGACAAAACAGTCCCGATCCCGATATTGGATATCCGGCCGGCAAAAATGAGCGTGATCGCAATGGAGAGCGCCACGCAGCCTAGATCCAGCACGTTCTTTCCGTAGCCGAAGTCCTTTTTCAGCGCTATACCGATCGCTCCGGCGACGCCCTCGCCGGGGTTCGGGATGAACTTCATCCCGGCGGTCAGCGAGATCCCGGCGGCAGTCAGCACAATGGCCAGAACGAGCACGAGATACTGGCTGACCGGCGTTGTCAGAAGCGGGATGCGGTCATCAAAAAACTGGATCAGAAGGCTGTTTACAAAGCTCGTAACGAGCTGGAAGCACTGCACCGGATGAAAATCTTTTTTCAGCAGCAGCCACTGCATCAGAATGAATACCAGATAAACCACATAAACGCACATCCAGAGCGGGATGCCGGTCAGCTGATGCACGTTGAACGGTACGGAGTTTATCGGCGAAATGCCGAGCTGCGTTTTGGTGTTCAGATCGATGCCGAGCGATAGTAGGATCAGCCCAAAGAAAAATATCAAAATGCGAAGAAGGATGTGCTTTGCATTTACGCACCGTTCCATAAAATGGCTCCTTCAGACGAAAATCATTTTTATTTTATCATAAGAAGAGTCTTATGGGAAGGTCCGGAGAAAAAATTCTCGGGTAGACGGACGGCAGTTTTTATGCTATCCTGTCGGGAGAGGTGATGCGATATGGCAAATAAACCGGAATGGGAAGGGAAGGGGTATTCGTTCTTCCAAAATACGAACTGCGAGTATTTCCCCTGCCATCCGACGGATAAAACGGACGATTTCAGCTGCCTTTTCTGCTATTGCCCGCTGTACGCTCTCGGTGACAAGTGCGGCGGCAATTTCACGTATCTGGCGTCAGGCTATAAGGATTGCAGCGGCTGCCTGATCCCGCACCGGCGCGAGAATTACGGGCGCATTTTGGACAAATACCCGCAGATCGCGGCGCTGGCGTCGAAAAACCGAGAGAAAGAGGAGAAGTGAATATGCAGATCGCATGGTTGCGGCATGAGGACAACTGGCAGGATGTAAAAAACGCCGCTATGAATACCGTCGGAAAAGATAAGGGCGTGTATCCCACCGCCGCATGGAAAAAGAAAATTCTGCTCGCCGAGCATTCGCCGATCCGGCTGATGCAGTTTGCGTGGAAGTGGAGCGACCTGCCGTACTGGGTCAGCGTCCACATCGTCCGCCACAAGATCGGCATCGAGCATTTTGTGAGCACGCAGCGTACCGACCGCACCGGCGTAGACCGCATGGAGCGTCCGCAGAACGCCCCGGTGCTCCACCAGTGCCAGGCGAACGCACAGGCGCTCATCACGATCAGCCGCAAGCGCCTCTGCTCCGGTGCCAGCCCCGAAACGCGGCAGGCGTGGCAGCTTCTCAAGGACGAGATCGCAAAGGTCGAGCCGGAGCTTGCCTCCTGTATGGTGCGCGAGTGCGTTTACCGCGGCTTCTGCCCGGAAATGTACGGCTGCGGCTTTGACAAGACCGAGGAATACAAAAAGGAACTCGAGCGATACCACGCCATTCCCGAAGTGAAGAAATAACGATAAAATAACGAAAAACGCCTCCTCCGGCCGGAGAAGGCGTTTTTCGCTGTCAAAGAAGCCTCGCAGAGTTTGCGCCCGCAGGCGCAAATAGAGTTTTGATCATTTTCTCCGGCGGCGTGTACGTCGGAGAAAATTCCTCTCGGCTCGCAAACGTGCGAGTTGTGCGCCATCGGCGCACAGCGAGTGCGCTGCG
>DHKA01000104.1:19618-26887 GCA_002404605.1 Clostridiales bacterium UBA4706
GCGAGCCGCAGCCTTTTCAAACGAGAGCCCAGCGAAGCGGGTCTCGTTTGAGGACGCAAGTCAGATGATCTTCGTTCCGCGCTCTTCCGCGGCGAGAACGGTCCGCCCGGCTTCGATGGAGTGCGTGAGCCATACGTTGCCGCCGATGACGCAGTTGTCGCCGATGTGCGTCATGCCGCCGAGGATCGTCGCCCCGGCATAGACGACGACGTGGTTGCCGATGTCCGGATGGCGCTTGATGCCCTTGACGGGGTTGCCGTGTTCGTCCAGCTCAAAGCTCTTTGCGCCGAGCGTGACGCCCTGATAGAGCTTCACATGCTCGCCGATGGTCGTCGTCTCGCCGATAACGACGCCTGTGCCGTGGTCGATGAAGAAGTAGTTGCCGATCGTAGCGCCCGGATGGATATCGATGCCGGTGAGCTGATGGGCGTATTCGGTCATCATGCGCGGCAGCATGGGGATGCCCATTTTGTACAGCCGGTGTGCCATGCGGTAAATGCTGATGGCCTCAAACGCGGGGTAGGCGAGCATGATCTCGTCGCAGCTCATCGCGGCGGGGTCGCCGTCATAAGCGGCCTGAATGTCGGTCTCGAGGCACGCCTTGATCTCCGGGATCTGCTCAAGAAAGCGGAGAATGGCCGCGTCGGTCTCGTCCTCGGTCCGCTCCGGCTGGAGCGTTGTGAGGATCTGTTCGAGAAGCTCCGCGGCGCTCTGGAGATTGTAGCTCACCGCGATCGCGGAGGCGGCGCTGCCCCGCCGGGAGGACGTGCCGAAAATATGCGGATACATGGCGCTGCGCAGCAGAGCGATGAGACGCGTGACGCGCTCCTTCATGCCGGGGCAGTTCTCCAGCGTGCCGTCCATGTTTCCGGTCGAAATAAGGCGCTCCGTGATCTCCCGGATCGCCTGCTGATGCAGTGAATCGTGCTTCAAAGAATATTCCAGCCCTTCTTTATGGTTTCGATGAGACCCCGGCGCTCTCGCCGGTCTTATATTCTGCGGCGATCTTTCGGCCGCCGCGGACGGATACGATAAACAGCGCGCCCATGGCAAGAGTCAGCGCAAGGCCGTACCAGAGACTGATGATGTATCCGCGCTGCCGGCCGAAGCCATCCACCATATAACCTATGATGACGGCGTTGACCGAGGTTCCGAGCGCGGACACCATGGAGCTGTAGGGGAGAAGCTCGCCGTAGTCCCGGCTGCCGTATATGTCGCGGATGGCAATGGCGATCATAACGGTGCTTGTCGCCATGGAGAAGCCGTAGAGCGTTGCGCCGATGATGCGCACCGTGAGCGAGTTTACAAGAAGCAGCAGATACCCCGCCGCCGTGACCACCGTACCGGCGGCGAGCGAGGCGCGCAGCCCGAACCGGTCATAGAGATGGCCGAGCAGGAGCTTTCCTACAACATTCCCTGCCATGGAGCAGGAGATCATCAGCGCGCCGACAACGGAACCGTAGCCAAAGTATATACCGATCGGGCTGAGATGCGCGCAGTACGAACACGTAAACGACGCGAGCAGTCCGGCGAGGATCAAAAGCCAGAAAGCGCTCTCCCGCTTGGCGCGGGAAGCCGGAACGCCGTCGAGCGGACAACTCTCGCCGGTGATCGCTTCGTCATCCTCGGCGCCGTAAGGCCGGCAGCCGACTTCCTCCGGCGAGCACCGCAGCAGAAAGACCGAGACCGGCAGCATCATCAAAAGAGAAAGAGCGCCGAACGAGAAAAAGCCGACGCGCCAGCCGAAGGCGCGGATGATGGCGTTGCCGAGCGGATTGCCGAGCGCCCCGGCGATCCCAGAGAACGCCGCCGCGAGACCTACGGCGAGGCCGCGCTTTTTATAAAACCAGTTGCCGAGAATGTACGGCGCGGGATAAAACATGAGAAACGCGCTCGCAAAGCCCTGCAAGGCCCCGGCAATGTAGAAGGCGGGCAGCGTCTGGAAAAAGCCCATAGCGAACACCGTGCCGGAGAACACGAGCGACGCGCCGCCGAGCAGAATGCGCGAATCGATGCGGCGAAAGGACTTTCCGACAAACGGCAGAACAATACACGAACAGACGCCGAAAAATAGGACATAAAAAGTGAAAGCGCCCATCCCGAAGCCGAGATCTTCGATCACGGGATCATAGAAGATGCCGCGGCAGTTGTGAACAATGCCGAGCGATCCGCCCTGCAGCAGACAACAGCCGATCAGCATCCACCAGGCGCGGTGGATATGGCCGGGTTTGCTCATATCATTTACCTCTCATGTTTAATGTTTACATTTGCAAAATATATAACCGAATAAAAATTCACTCAACAATTTATATCATCCAATAAAAAAATTATACCATCCAATAAAATGGGTGTCAAATGGTTGTTAATAATATATGGATAATATGACGATTTTTGGTTTTTGACATCGAATAAGGGTTGTATTTGGCATAGAAAGTGCTATAATCCGAAAATGTGAACGAAATGTGTCATTCGGAGGCGCGCATTTCGTAAAAAGAATGAGAGGAGTTTTTTTCATGTCCAAAGAGCCCGAAAAGAAAGCTGCAGAGCAGGGCGGTGCCGAGATCGAATATGCGTTTGGCCGCGTTCCCATGGATAAGCGCAAGACCCTCAGCACCATTCTGGTCATTCTTGTCGGCTACTGCATTTCTCTTTCCAACTTTGTCACCGGCGCCACGGTCGGCTCGAAAATGAGCTTTAGCGGCACGGTGTGGTCGATCGTTGTCGGCAACGCGATCCTTGCGTTCGTCGCCGTCATGGTCGGTATCATCGGCGCGAAGAGCGGCAAGACCACGCTGGTCCTGGCCCGCAACTTCCTTGGCAAGCGCAGCTCGGCTATCATGTCCGTGCTGATCGCCCTGTCCGCCGTTAACTGGATCGCTGTCAATGCGAACACCTTTGCGGATATGATCCTTACCAACTTCAAGTGGTGGCCGCTGCCCGTGTGGCTGACCGCCATCATCGTTGTTGCCATCTGGGCGCAGTCCGCCATCCGCGGCGTGAAGGGCCTGGAGATCGTCAGCTGGCTCGGCGCTCCTGCTGCCGTCATCCTGGCCATCGCTTCCTTCATCGCCATTGGCAACAAGACCGGCTTCGGTGCCGTTGTCAACTACGTCCCCGGTGAGGGCCAGCTGACCTTTGCCGCCGGCTCCACGTCCATCGTCGGCGCGTGGATCTTCGGCTGCATCGTCACGCCGGACGTCACCCGCTATGCGAAGAACGGCAAGCATGTTGCTCTCGCCGCGCCCATCGCCGTGTACGTCGGTCTCGCCATGATCGAGCTTGTCGGCGCCATGACCGCGCAGGCCACCGGCAACGCCAGCTTCGTCGCCGCTACCGCGGCCCTCGGTCTCGGCATTCTGGTGTTCATCTGCGCCGTCTTCTGCGTCTGGACGACGCAGGACAACAACATCTACTCCGCGTCCCTCTCTCTGCAGAACATCTTCGTTGACACGAAGCTCGAAGGCAAGGTTAAGCACTCCGTGCTTGCCATCATCGTGGCCGCCCTCGCCGCCATCTTCGCGGCTGTCGGCGCTGTGAAGTATCTTCTGCCCGTCGTCAAGGCTCTGTCGGTCCTCCTGCCGCCCATCCCGGCTATGATGATCGCGGAGCAGTGGTGCGTGAAGAACTCCAAGGAGAACCAGAACATCAACTGGGTCGGCATTCTCTCCTGGATCGTCGCCACCGTCATCGGCCAGATCTGCGTCAACCACAACTTCCTCATCCCTGCGGTTGTCAGCATGGTCGTCGCCTTCTTCCTGTACTGGGGCCTCAGCAAGGCTTTTGACAAGTCCTGGAACAAGGAAGCCACCGGCAGAGCCGAATAATTTCCTTCATCAGAAAACATAATGTCATCAATAGCCCCCGAAAAGCAAGCCCCGTACCGCAAGGTATGGGGTTTGTCTTTTTCTGCGGAATTTAGTATACTACCCCCGAAGGAGTGACACATATGGAGACAACGTCTTTTACGTATAAAACCGGGCCGTGCAGCGATGTGCTTGTCATCGGCGGCGGTCTGGCCGGCATGTATTCCGCGCTCGCCGCCGCGGAGAGCGGCGCTGCGGTGCGCATTCTCTGCAAAAGCAAAACCGGCGGCTCCGGCAATTCCGTGGTGGCCATGTCGGTGCACCGCTTCGCGCCGGACGCGCCCGGCCTGCGCGAGAATTACCGCCGCCGCTTCCTTGCCTCCGGTGCGGGACAGCAGGACGCGGAGATCGCAGCGTTCTTTGTTGATCACGCTGCCGCGGCCATGGAGCGGCTGCGCGGTCTCGGCCTGCCGCTCGAATACCGGACGCTTTCGGAAAACGGCGGGGAATACCCGTATCTTGCCTGCTGCTCGCCCAAGCAGGGCCGTATTCTCACGAAGGCCGTGCGGGAGAAGCTGAACGAACATCCCAACATCACGGTGGAGGACGGCGTGACCGCCTGCGACATTCTTACCGAAAACGGCCGCGCGCAGGGCGTTCTCGCGCTCTGCGGCGGGGAAGTGCGCGTATATCCGGCCAAAACGGTGATCCTCTGCTGCGGCGGCGCGGGCAATGTGTATGCCGCGACGAGCAACACGCGCGACGTGACCGGCGACGGCTACGCCATGGCCGCGCGCTGCGGTCTGCCGCTGCGCGGCATGGAATTCGTACAATTTTACCCTTACCGCATCTACTCGCCCAAGCGGGCGGACATTTTCCCGGATCTTTTTGACCACGGCGCAGTGCTGCGCAACGAGAAGGGCGAGCGGTTCATGGACTGCGATAGGTATCCGATGAAGGAGCTCGAGAACCGCGACGTCGTCGCGCGCGCCGAGTTCGCCGAAAAGGAAGTGCGGCTCGACCTCTCCGGCTGCGACAAGGCGTATCTCGAGCGCGAGTGCCCCAACATTGCGCGCATGGCGCGCGATAACCCGGATAAGCCGCTGCTCATCCGCCCAGTGGCGCATTTCTTTATGGGCGGCGTGCCGCTGCGCACTGACTGCTCCACGGACGTTGCAGGTCTCTATGCCTGCGGCGAAGTCACCGGCGGGCTGCACGGGGCGAACCGTCTCGCCGGGAGCGCGCTGACGGAAACAGTCGTTTTCGGCGCGATCGCGGGGAAAAACGCCGCGGAATATGCCGCAGCGGATACCGCCGCGCCGGAACCCGCTGCGGCGGCCGGGCGCATCCTTTCGGCGTATCCGGAACTCGGCGCAGATTCGCTCCGCGACCTGCGCGACGATCTCCGTGAGACCATGCAGAAGGACGCCTCCGTCATCCGCACGAAAGAGGGGATGGAGCAGGCTCTTGACGAGATCGGTAAGATCAAGACCGCTCTGTGCGAGCGCCGCCCGGCATCTCTTGCCGAGTGGAACGAGCTTCGCAATATGCTCCTTACGGCGGAGAGCGTCACGCGTGCAGCGCTGGAACGCAAAGAAAGCCTCGGCGCGCATTGCCGCGCGGATTAACCTCCGTTCAAAAGAAGAAAATGCCTCGCGCGGGAAATTCCCCGCGCGAGGCATTTTTGCATAGTATGGTTTTAAATCGCCAGAACGACGATCTTTCCGTCCTGTACGGTGAGCCCAACGGTTTTTGCCGCGCCCTTGAGATGGTCGATGATCTCGGTGGCAATGGCATCTTCAATGTCCTTCTGGATGAGACGCTGGAGATTTCGTGCGCCGTAGGCAGCACTGTAGCCCTTTTCGGCGAGATAGGTGATCACGCTCTCGTCCCAGGTGAGAGCAGTGCCGCGTTCGGCCATCGCGGTGCGGAGATCTTCGAGCATGAGCGAGGCGATCGCGCGGATGTTCTCCTCCGTCAGGCGGTGGAAGTAGATGATCTCGTCCACGCGGTTGATGAACTCGGGACGGAGAAAGTCGTTGAGGGCCTTGACCGCCTTTTCCTTGCCCTGCTCGTCGGCGCTCATGTTAAAGCCGACGCTGCCGGTGCGCTTGTCGCTGCCCGCGTTCGTCGTCATAACGATCACGGTGTTTTCAAAATTCACCGTGCGGCCCTGCGCGTCGGTGATGCGTCCGTCGTCGAGGATCTGCAGCAGGATGTTCATCACGTCCGGGTGCGCTTTTTCGATCTCGTCGAAAAGCACGACGCTGTACGGCTTGCGGCGGATCTTCTCGGTGAGCTGTCCGGCCTCGTCGTACCCGACATATCCCGGCGGCGAGCCGATGATGCGCGAAACGCTGAACTTTTCCATAAACTCAGACATGTCGAGCCGGATGAGCGATTCGGGGGAGTTGAAGAGATCGGCGGCGAGCCGCTTGACGAGCTCGGTCTTGCCGACACCGGTGGAGCCGACGAAAATGAAGCTCACGGGCTTGCGCTTGGACTGCAGTCCCGCGCGGCTGCGCTTGATGGCGGCACACACGGCATTCACAGCCTCGTCCTGACCGATGATGTGCGCCTTGAGCCGGTCAGCGAGACCGGAGAGCCGCTCAAACTCATCGGCGCGGATGTTCGAGGCGGGGATCTTTGTCCAGAGTTCGATGATGTGCGCGAGATTGTCCGCGGTGAGCTCCGGCATGCCCTTGGCTTCGATCTGAGAGAGCTCATCCTTGAGCTGAAGATCGCGGCTGCGCAGCTCGGCGAGCTTTTCAAAGTCGCCGTCGCCCGCCGTGCCGCTGAGCAGAAGCTCGCGCTCCTTGTCGAGATCGGCGCATTCCTTTTTGATCTCGGCGCTGCGCTCGATGTCCTTGTTGTGGAGATTCACATCCGAGCACGCTTCGTCGATGAGGTCGATGGCCTTGTCGGGGAGGAAGCGGTCGGTGATGTAGCGTTCGGAGAGCGTCACGGCCATGCGGCACATCTCGTCGGAGATCTTCACGCCGTGGAAATCCTCGTAATACTTGCGGATGCCCCTGAGGATCTCCACGCTGTCGTCGAGCGAAGGCTCGGCAACGGTCACGGGCTGGAAGCGGCGCTCGAGCGCGGCGTCCTTTTCAATGTGCTTGCGGTATTCGTTGAAGGTCGTCGCGCCGATGACCTGGATCTCGCCGCGGGAGAGCGCGGGCTTGAGAATGTTTGCGGCGTTCATGCTGCCTTCGGCGTCGCCCGCGCCGACGAGATTGTGCACCTCGTCGATGACGAGAATGATGTTCCCTTCGCGGCGGATCTCTTCGATGAGACCCTTCATGCGCGACTCAAACTGACCGCGGAACTGCGTCCCCGCGACGAGGGATGTGAGATCAAGCAGAAATACCTGCTTGTCGCGCAGCTTCGCCGGCACGTCGCCGGAGGCGATGCGCTGCGCAAGACCCTCGGCGATCGCGGTTTTGCCGACGCCCGGCTCGCC
>DHKA01000104.1:26966-27385 GCA_002404605.1 Clostridiales bacterium UBA4706
TTGAGGATCTGGATGACGCGCTCCAGCTCTTCACTGCGGCCGATCATGCGGTCGAGTTTGCCCGCGCGGGCGCGGTCGGTGAGCGAGATGCAGTAGTTATCGAGAAATTTGCGCTTCGGCTTCCGCTCGCCGCTGTCCTTGCCGCCGCGGGGACGCTCGGTCTCGGTGCCGTTATCGCGGTTTTCGGCGTTGGCGGCATTCTGCGCGCCGAAAAGCCGATTGAGGAACGGGAACGTTGCGGTCTTCCCATCGTCGTCCGAGCTGTCGTCGTCGTTTTCAATGTTCATAAGATCGTCCCCGTTGCCGGAGAGATTCTGCATGGCCTCCATCATTTCGGAGGAAAGCCCGTCGAGATCTTCGTCGTTGATGCCCATTTTGGAAATGATATCGTCGATGGGCTTGATGTGCAGCTCACGGGC
>DHKA01000104.1:27414-36238 GCA_002404605.1 Clostridiales bacterium UBA4706
CATTTGAGACACAGTCCCTCCTGGTGGGACTGGCCGTTTTCGATGCGGTTGATGAATACCACCGCCATGTTCTTGTGGCAGCGGGCGCAGAGAGTAGGTTGCATAGATGTTCTCCTGTATTCTGTGAAGTGGCGTTAAATTCCGAGCAGGTGTACGAAGATCGTGCGATCCATAAACCAGGAGACGAGGAAGGTGTTGGAAAGCGTCTCCTGCGAGACGAGAAGTCCGACGAACCGCAGCGCCCAGCCGATGATGAGGCAGAATGCCATGCCCTGCACAAGGCCGGTCACCGCGCCGCCGATGTCGTTGAGCAGCTCGTGGTTCGGTATCTGGAAGCTGATATTGGGAATGTTCCCGATCACCGTGAGGAGGATCAGGATCATAACGAACGCGAGAATAAACCCGCCGACATAGGATATGCGCCGGCAGAGCACTTCTACAACGGCATCAATGAGCTCGGCGTTATTTTCCTTCGCGTAGGCGACGGCTTCATCCGCCATCTGCTCGCTGGTGGGTTCGTAAATGCCCATGCCGTTGTAGGTGAGCGTACAGAACTCCGTTTCACGGCCGGGATTCTGCGCAAAATAGTCCTTGACGGAAAGATTGGTGCTGTCGATCCCCATGGCGGGGCGGACGGTCTTGTTGACGACGTTCACCTCAACAAAGCCGCTGGCGAACGGGCGAAGCGCGTCGATCACCTCTCCGGAATAGGTCTGGGAGAGAAGATTGGCGCCGTATACCGAAACGACAAACGCGATCAGGCTGAATATGCCCATGACCAGCCCCTTCTTATAGCCGGACCAGACGCAGAAAATGAGTATGGACAAAAACAAAAGACTCAGTACCGCTTTCATGCAAAGCCTCCTTTTTCGGGCGCGACCGGCGCGAAATTACCGGTTGAAATCGATTTGTACAACGCCGGACGCACCGGCAAAAAGCGCGCGGCTGTCCGAGCAGAGAAACGCCTGCCGGACATCCTCCGGCGGCTGATAGGATACGATCTCCTCCAGCGCGGAGGAAAAGAGCGTGGATTCCTCTCCGGTGAAGAGGACGAGAAGCTGGCTGCCGCAGGACGACATGACTGCGGCTTCCAGAGGGGCGGCAAAGCTGCCCAGCGGCTCGCCGGAGGGAGAGAACGTGGTGATCACGGTCTCGCCGCCGCCGAACCCGCTCGCTGCTGCAACAGCGGCAAAATCGCCGCTGAGCAAAAAGGCGGAGAGATGCGCGTTCCCGAACCGGTGCTCGGAGAGCAGCGTACCGTCCGTGGAGAGAAAGCGAAGCGCCGTTTCCGTTACCGCGGCGATGGAGCCGTCCGAGAGAAAACCGAAATCCACGATCAGCTCGCCGGGGGCGAAAAACTCGGCCTGCATCTCCTCACGGTCGATGCGGAAGAAGCGGAGATACCCGCCGTCCTCTCCGGCGCCGTTCACGCAGAGAAGACCTTTTCCGGTCGTCCGCGCGGAGACAGGCGTGACGCTCGAAGCGTCCCAGCGGAAGAGCGGCGTGAGATCGTTGTCGTATACGACAACGCTCCCGCGATAACCGTCCTTATCGGTTAGGACGGTAATAAGCCCGGTTTCGTTCACATCGGCAAAGTATACGCCGCCCTCGGTCGCACGCTCGGCGGCCGAGCCGTCCGGATACAGCGCGTGGATGCCGTTTTGTCCGGCGTCCCAGAACACCGCGAGCTGCGTCCCGGCGGCGCACATTGGCTCCGTCATTGCAAAGTCGGCGCTCGCGGCGCATTTTCCGCTGGCAGTGAAGAGCTGCGTGCCGGTCGTCGTGGCGGTGGCAAGCCCGTTTCCGGCGGAAGAATAGAAGACGCTTTCTCCGCTTCGCAGCTGGAAGCCGTCGCGGTTCCGTACGGCGGCTGCTGTGCGCGACTGGACGACGCTCAGCACGAGCAGGAGCGCCGCGATGCAGAGCATGGCCGCTGTTGCGGCGAGTACGCGGGGTAGGTTCCGGTGCCTGCGCTCCGGCGCGGCGGTATACCTATTAGAATGCATCAAAACCTCCAAAAAATCAAGCGTCTGCCATCATTTCCCCGGCGGGGCCGTCGTACCATACGCGATGCATGTAAAGTCCCTGCGGCGGCATCGTCGGACCGGTGAGACGGCGGTCGCGTGTTTCCAGAAGCGCGGGAATATCCTCGGCCCGGAGCTTTCCATAGCTTGCATATACCATCGTGCCTACCATGGCTCGGACCATGTTGTACAAAAACCCGTTGGCGCACACTCGCACGGTGATGAGATCGCCCTCGCATTCGGCATTGCACCAGTAGACGGTACGTACGGTCGTTTTCGTTTCGGTGCCAACGCTCCGCACGGCGGCAAAGTCGTGCGTGCCTTCAAAGGCTTTTGCCGCGGCGCGCATCTGCGCAATGTCAAGCCGGGACGGATAAAAGCACACGCGTTTATCGACAAACGGATCGGGAATGCGGCTATTGAGGATCTTGTAGATATATTCCTTCTGGATGCATGAGCCGATGGCGTTGAAGCCCTCGTCCACCTCGCAGGCATCCGTCACGGCGATATCGCCGGGAAGACGGGCGTTGAGCGCGAGCGGGACCTTCTCGATCGGGATCGTGCAGTCGGAGCGGAAATTTGCGCAGTAGCGCAGGGCATGTACGCCCGCGTCCGTGCGGCCGCAGCCCGTTACATGGACGCTTGTGCCAAGTATTTTCGCAATGGCGTCTTCCACGGTCTGCTGCACCGTGGGGAGACCGGCCTGCCGCTGCCAGCCGTGATAGGCGGAGCCGTCGTATCGGAGACGGAGTGCAATGTTTCTCAAATGCCGTACCTCGTCAGAATGATCGATCCGGCCAGGATCACCGCCCAGAAAGCGAGAGCCAGGTAGTCGTTTCGTCCCATGCGCAGCACCTTCATGCGGGTGCGTCCCTCGCCGCCGTTGTAGCAGCGGCACTCCATCGCGGTGGCAAGCTCGTCGGCGCGGCGAAACGCGCTCACGAACAGCGGCACAAGGATCGGCAGCAGGGCTTTTGCGCGGCGGACAAGGCTGCCGCTTTCAAAATCCGCGCCGCGCGCCTTCTGCGCAGACATGATCCTGTCGGTCTCTTCGATGAGCGTCGGGATAAAACGCAGCGCAATGCTCATCATCATGGCAAGCTCGTGCACCGGGAAGCGCAGCTTTTTGAGAGGACTTAAAAGCTGCTCCAGCCCGTCGGTGAGCTGCAGGGGAGAGGTCGTATACGTCAGAAGAAACGTTCCGCACACGAGCAGAATGATGCGAAGCACCATCAGTATCGCGCGGCGGATGCCGGTATCGGTGATGCGCAGTACCCAGAACGAACAGATCACATTGCCGTCTGAGTAGAAGAGATTGAGCACCGCCGTTAAAATCACGATCACGATGAGAGGTTTGAGCCCCTTGAAGAGCGCCTTCGGGCGGATGTGCGAGAGCGCCACGCAGAAAACGAGCGTGAGCAGCACGAGCGCGGTAGCGCTCCAGTTGTTGGCGGTGAAGAGAGCGGCAATATAGAGCACCACGGCGATGAGCTTCGTGCGCGGGTCGAGCCGGTGCACGATGGTATTGCCGGGAAAGTACTGGCCGAGCGTAATATCTTTCAGCATACGCCGCCCTCCTTTCTCGCAAGAAGCGCCGCGGCGAGATCGTGCGGGGTATAGATGCCCTGCGGAACGGCAACGCCGCGCGCGCGCAGCTCCTCCGCGAGAGAGGCGGCACCCGGAATGCCGAGACCCATTTCACGAAGCGCCGCGGCGTGGGTGAAGATCTCCTCCGGCGCGCCATCGAGCGCGATCCTGCCGCGCCGCATGACGATGAGCCGCTCGGCGTTTTCCGCGGCGACGTCCATGTCGTGTGTGACGAGCACAACCGTGCTCCCCGTGGAGCGGCGGTATTCGGCGATGTTTGCAAGGATCTCGCGGCATCCCGCGGGATCGAGCCCCGCCATCGGCTCATCGAGCACAAGCACCTCCGGCTTCATGGCCATAACGCCCGCAATGGCGATGCGGCGCTTCTGCCCGCCGGAAAGATCGAGCGGGGATGCCTCAAAGAGCGATTCATCCACCCCGGCAAACCTCGCGCCGAAGCGGACGTGCTCGTCCACATCCTGTTCGTTCAATCCCATGTTCTTCGGACCGAACGCAATGTCGCGGTAAACCGTCTCTTCAAAGAGCTGGTATTCCGGGTACTGGAACACGAGCCCCACGCGGAACCGGACGGCGCGCAGCGCCTCCTTGGAGCGGTGGATGTCCTCCTCCCCGAGCAGCACGCGCCCGGCGGTGGGCTTCAAAAGCCCATTGAGATGCTGGATGAGCGTGCTTTTGCCGCTGCCGGTATGACCGAGCAGCGCCGCATACTGACCGGCAGGGATGGAGAGATCAATATTGTCGAGAGCGACCTTTTCAAACGGAGTCCCGGCGCTGTATACGTGCCGGACAGACTCCAGACGGATATCGGGCATAACGAAAGACCTTTACTGATGGATTTTTTCTTCAAGCCAGCTTACGATTGCATCGGCGGCGTCCGCGTCGGAGAGCGCGCTGAGAGGCACATCCGCCCCGGCAGCGCGCAGCTCGTAGAGCGTTTCCGTCGTGGCGGGAACGTCCAGACCGATCGAGCGCATTTGCTCAACGTGTGAAAAGACGTCCTTCGGCGCGCCGTCGAGCACGAGCTTCCCATCGGACACGACGAGCAGCCGGTCGGCGTCGATGCACTCGTCCATGTGGTGCGTGATGAGAACGACCGTAACGCCCGTCGCGGCGCGCAGATCGGCGATCGTGCGCAGCACCTCCCGCCGTCCGGAGGGGTCGAGCATGGCGGTAGGCTCGTCCATAACGAGAATTTCCGGCTGCATGGCGAGCACGCCTGCGATAGCAACGCGCTGCTTCTGCCCGCCGGAGAGAAGGTATGGCGCGTTATTGCGAAATTCGTACATACCTACGCGCTTTAACGCCTCATCCACGCGGCGGCGGATCTCCGCCGGGGGAACGCCGAGATTTTCGGGCGCAAACGCCACATCGTCCTCCACAACGCTCGCAACTATCTGGTTGTCGGGGTTCTGGAACACCATGCCGACCGTCCGGCGCACGTTGAGCAGGTTTTCCTCGTCGCGCGTGTCCATGCCCTTGACGGTCACAGTACCCTCCGTCGGCACGAGAATGGCGTTTAGGAGCTTCGCAAGCGTGGACTTGCCCGAACCGTTGTGGCCGAGCATGGCGATGAACGATCCTGCTTCGATCGACAGGCTGACGCCGGAGAGTGCGTCGCGCCCGGCGTCGGGATAGCGGAAGGATACGTTATTGAGTGTGATGACAGAATTTTCCATTTAAGCCTCCCAGCGGCAGCTTGCCCCGCAGGGGAGCACAAGACCGCTCTGCGTGACAGGGAGCCCCAGCTCCTCGGCGCGCGAGGAACCGCCGCGTCGGGCGGTGAAGATGCTGTCGGTGATGTACGAGAGCACCGAGGGGGCGAGACCCGTCGTATAGGAATTGATGAGCACAAAAAGCGCGTCGTCCGAGAGGACGCCGGAGCAGAGCGAGACGAAGTCCCAGAGATTGTCCTCAAGCTTCCATACCTCACCGCCCGGTCCGCGGCCATAGGACGGCGGGTCCATAATGATCGCGTCATACTTATGTCCGCGGCGGATCTCCCGCTCGACGAATTTGGCGCAGTCGTCCACGATCCAGCGGACGCTCGTTCCCGCGACGCCGGACGCTGCGGCGTTGTCCTTCGCCCAGGCGACCATGCCCTTCGCGGCATCCACATGGCAGACGCTCGCACCCGCGGCAAGGCAGGCGACGCTCGCCCCGCCGGTATAGGCAAAGAGATTCAGAACACTGATCGGACGATCGGCCTCGCGGATCTTTTTCTGCATCCAGTCCCAGTTTGCCGCCTGTTCGGGGAAGAGACCGGTGTGCTTGAAGTTCATGGGCTTCACATGGAAGGTGAGCGAGCCGTAGCGGATGTCCCAGCTCGCCGGGAGACCGCCCTTGTCCCACGAGCCGCCGCCGGTGTGACTGCGGCTGTAGCGCCCCTCCGGGCGCTTCCAAGCGGGGGAGGTGCGCGGCGTTTTCCAGATGACCTGCGGGTCGGGCCGCACGAGAATGTGCTGCCCCCAGCGCTCCAGACGCTCGCCGTTCGAGGCATCGATCAGCTCATAATCTTTCCAGTTATCGGCAATCCACATGGGAGTACTCCTTCTGCGTACAATAACTCTATTTTAACTAAATTACTATACCACGCCAAGCGCCGCTGCGCAAGAAAAACGAAACGCTTTTTTTTACTTGCATACTAAGACAGAATTCACTATAATACACTTGTATTATTGTGCGGAGGTATTTTTCCATATGGAAAACCGCGAATCCAACAGCTATTACCGCAGAGACGGCGCATCGCGTCCGCCGCAGCGGGAAGAGACATCCCCGCAGCGCGAGAGCGCCCTTTTTACCGAGCTGCCGCTCGACAGTGTGCGCCGCACGCCAAGCTCCGGCCGCCCGGCGCCCCAATATACCGATACGGAGACCGCAAACCGCCGCAGCGCACGTCCCGCTGTCGAACCGACGCGGACCGCGCCGCGCGCCGTACCTTATACGCCGCAGAGCCGTCCGGCGCAGGGGTATGCGGACTATAACGGCTATGGCAGCCGTCAGCCGCAGCAGCGGCAGCAGCCTTACGGCGGCAGCAGCGCGGCTTTCACGGAAATATCGTGGGACGCTCTCCGCAGCGGTGATCTGGAGCAGAGCGCACAGGGGAACCGCCGCGCGACGCCCGCGCAGCCGCAAACCGACCCCTATGTCCGCCCGGTACAGCCGCAGAGAGAGCCATACCGTCCCGCAGCGCAGCCGCGGCAGGCCGATCCGTATTATACTGCCGCGCAGCCGCAGGCGGACCCCTACGGCAGAACGGCGCAGCAGGGGAGCAGCCCTGCCCGCCGCAGCGACGGCACCTATCGCCAGCCGTATGCGACCGGCGGCTACCGCGCCGCGCCGCAGCCGCCGGAGACCGGAAACGATCCCTTTTACGGCGGGGGGCTCCCTCAGCAGGAGACACCGCAGCGCTCCTACACGGCTTCCCAGCGCTCACACGGGGATTATTACCGCCCCGGCGCCGTCCGCCGTCCGGCGCAGCGCGCCGCCGTGGGACGGTCCTCCGGCAGCGGCACGCCGCCGCGCCGTCCGCCGTCCGATAACGGCGCCAAGGGCTTTTCCTTCCGGCTGCCGCGTATCGGCAAAAATCGTATCCATCCGGCGTTCCTGCTCCTTGCGCTCGCGCTCATCGTGCTGCTGATCGTTGGCGTCGTAAAGCTGGTGCAGAAGGGCAGCGAAAAGCCGATGTACACGCTGCCGAGCTACGCCCCCGTGACGGCGACGCCCCGCCCGGCGGACACGCCGCAGCCGGGCGAAGCAACGCCGGAGACTACTGCCGAGGTAACCATGACACCGAAGCCGACTACCGAGCCGACGCCGACGCCTTCGGGTGCCAAGGCAAAGAGGGACGGCGATCTCATCGTTCCCGCCGATTGGGGCGCAACGGTACCGGAGCGTGTCAACGCGGTGTACGACAGCCATTTTGACCGCTCCTGCATGATCGGAAACTCGCTGGTCGAGGGCTTCTTCATGTGGTCGGGCATGACAAACATGAGCTACATTTACGGCACCGGCGCGGTCGTGAACAACGTTCTCGGCACGCTCGACCTCTCGCCGCTGACGCTCAACGCATCGGATTACTATCATGACATTTATCTCATGTTCGGCTTGAACGAAGTTGGCACAGACGTGAACGCTTTTGTCCAGAGCTATAAAACGCTTATCGAGTACGTCCGCGAGCACCAGACGAAAGCGAACATCTACGTTATCTCCGTCACGCCCGTCACGCAGGATGTAGACGCCGACCCCAACGAGGTGCAGAGCATGGAGCGCATCAATGCCTTCAACTCCGCGCTCAAGCAGCTCTGCGTTGACGAAAAATGCTGGTATCTCGATATTTACTCCATGCTCGTTGACGAGTACGGCTTCCTTTCGAGCGACTATGCCTTCGCCGGAGACGGCAAGCATTTTGAAAAATCCGGGTATGTAGCCTGGGCAAATTACATGAAGACCCACTACGTGGACGAGGGTCTTCTCACCGAATAAGAAACGAGGTAAACGTATGAAAAAGACCATTTCTCTGCTGCTCGCGCTTTGCTGCCTCTTTGCCGTGCTCACCGGCTGCGGCAGCTCGAAAAAGACGATGGAGCCGCGCGCGTTCGTGGACGACCTGCTCGAAAACGCCAACTTTACCGACAGCCTCAGCCAGCTCGATGACGCCGTGATCCCCCAGTACTACGGCGTGGACAGCGCCGACTATAAGAGTGCGCTCGTCTACTGCGGCACCGCAGCGACCGCCGAGCAGATCGTCTGCTTTGAGGCCGTGGACGCTGCTGCCGCGCAGCGTCTGCTCACCGCGCTCCAGACGTTCGTCGCCGACCGGATCGAAGCCTATAAGAGCTACGGCCCCGCCGCCGCCATGTCGCTCGAAAATGCTCCGGTGAAGACGATCGGAAATTACGTCATCGCCGTCGTCTGCGCCGACAGTGACAGCGCCGTCAAGGTCGTCGATCAGTACGCTTGATCGCGAAAACAACCAAAATCGCCCCGCCGGATGTTCCGGCGGGGCTTTTGTCTATTCCGTCAGCTTTCCGGCGGTTTTACTGTTTCGCCGTCCTCCGGGCACTCCTCCGGGATCCCGGCGAGCGACGTTAAAAGCGAGAGCACGCCGGCAAGCAGCGAGGTGCTGCCGACGAGCACCCAGTTGATCTCCGAGATCACAACGGATGTGCCGATGGCGGCAACGGCGGTCTGCG
>DHKA01000104.1:36265-36460 GCA_002404605.1 Clostridiales bacterium UBA4706
GGCGGTCTGCGCAACGGTTTTGAGCGCGCGGATGCCCGCCTTTCGTATCCAGTCCTTCCAGCAGCGTTTCATGGATTTCCCCCTTTCGGCCTGTATCTTCGGGGGACGCCTCACTGCATCGTATGAAAAAAACGCTCCGCACGTGCGGAGCACTCTCAAACGAGACCCGCTACGCTGGGCTCTCGTTTGAAAGGG
>DHKA01000014.1:0-43045 GCA_002404605.1 Clostridiales bacterium UBA4706
ACAAATGGGGTGCAGTTCAATGCAGCCGCATTTGGGGAGATTTTTGTATCTGTACGGTTTTATTGCTTCGGCTTTTCCAGTCCGCGGCAGGCAAGGACCGCGCCCGCTGCGCCGACCGCCGCGGCGATCCACATCGTTGCCGGTACAGGAAGAATATCGAAGAGACGGCCGGAAATGAGACTTGCGAACACACCGCCGACGGTGGACATGCTGTAGGCAAGGCTCTGCCCCTTGGCGGCGTCCTCATAGGGGACGACGAGCGTGACGTATGCCACGATCGCGGGAGCGTAAATTGCAAAGGAGGGGACTTGCAGCGCTTCCGCGGCGAAGAGCAGCGGGATATTCGGCGCCGCGGCGATCGCTGCGGTTTTGACCGCAAAGAAAATGAACGAAAAGCGAAGAACGGCGGCGGAGCTTTTCCGGCGGAAGAGGCGGGAGTAGAAGAGCATCGTCGGCACTTCGAGCGCGGCGAGAAACGCGGAGATGTAACCCATGGCGGTCGTGTCGCCGCCGGCGTGCTGCACGATGTTGATAAGAAATGTGGAAGAAGTGTTGTGCGCAAAGAAAAGCAGCATCGTGCCGAGAAGCAGAAGACAGAACTTCGGACTCTCCCGCAGAAATACGCTGAGCGAGCGGCCCTGCGGAGGCGCCGCAGAGTGGCCGGAGAGCATTTTCCGGCGCAGCCGCACGACCGAGCGCGCGAGCAGCGCATTGGAAACGCCTTGCAGTGCGGTGACGGCAAGCCCGGCAATGGGGATGACGCGCACGCCGAACCGTGCGACCCAGATCCCAAGCAGCATGGACACCGCCATATACGCTGCCGAGCCCATGCTGCGGGCGATGCCGTAATTGACGGGAGATTCATAATGCTCAAAATCGGCGCAGAGCTTGAGATTGAGCGTGTTTACCGCGAGAGTGAACGCCAGCAGCAGCGGATAACACGCCGTCGTAACGATGCCGCGCGCCGGGAAAAACAGCAGCAGGAGGAAAAACGCTGCCTGAAACGCCAGCACCGGCCAGAGCACATCCGCCGCGTTGAAGCGCGGAGAGGTGTCCACGAAGGAAGAGAGCGCTGTGCCGAGCAGAAAGCCGAGAACGCTTCCGAGCGCGAGCATGCCGCCGAGCTCCGTGTTGCTGTAGCCAAGCGTGCCGAGATATACGGCGGCAAAGCTGCTGGAAAGGCAGTAGATCATCCAGAATCCCGCCTGGTTGAGCGAGTAATATACTGTGATCCGCTTCGTGCTCATGGCGCGCATCCTTTCGCTGTTGATGAAAAATCCCATTTCTATTATTCACAAAGGACACGCCGTGTCAAGTCTGCGCACTTGCACCGGCGTGTCCTTTTTTTATTGCTATGCATCGGAGCGTTCGCGGTAGCTTCGGGAGTGCTTTGCCTTGTTGATCGCGTTCTGATAGCGGATGTGCGTCCATGTTTTGGCAAGCTCCACGTCCCGCCGGTCCAGCACCTCATATAGCAGCCTGGAGTTCTGGATCGTCATGGAGACGTCCTCGGGGCCGTCAAACGCCTGGTGGATCATCAGATCCACGTATTCCCGGTACGTCCGCAGGATGTTGACCATCCGCTGATAGGAGGTGCTGGCATATACGGTCTCAAAGGTGGCCAGCGTTTCCTTGTGCGCTTCGGCCTTCAATCCGGCCTGCAAAAAAGCAATCTTGCGCTGGGTCAGCAGCTTGGCGGCGTCAACGTCATCCTGCGGGGCATTGAGGAGAAAGTCTTCAAAAATGGCGTTTTCCAGCACCTCGCGGATCTTTGCGATCTCGAAAAGATCTTCGCGGAAGATCCCCTGCACAAAGAACCCCTTCATGGGCTCATAGCGCACCAGCTCGTCCTTTTGCAGAGCCAGCAGGATCTCGTGGATGTTCGCCTTGTTGACGCCGTACTGCGCCGCGATCTGCGTTTCCACCAGCCGCTGATTGCAGACAAAAGCGCCGCTGATGATCTTCTGCTTGAGCTCATTGTATATCCGCTGCCGAAGCTCGGACTTCCTTGATTCCATATGCTCACGTCTTTCCTGTTCCTGATTTACAAAAATAATAGCATAACGCACCCAAAATGGCAACCGGAAAGACAGAAAAGTTAACTATTAATTGCTAATTATCACAAAATAGATAATCAAAATTTAAATAAAGCGCAGATTATAAAATAATTAACTATTTTATGATTGACAACTATGATTTTGGCGTAGTAGCTTAAAGCCAGAGGATGATTCTCCCGGCAGCGCCGGGGCATTCTTCGTATTCTCTGAATTGGAAAGGGGAAAAACCATGCGGATCACAAACATCAGAGCAGAGGTGGTACACGCTTCGGTCTACTCAAACTATGTGTTCGTCATTGCTGAGACTGACGAGGGCGTTCTCGGCTTCGGCGACGCAACGCTCGACGGGCTGGAGTTTGAAGTGGTGGCCGCCGTCAACAATCTGGGAAGCAAGCTGATCGGGCTGGTGCTGGGGCTGATGTCGGCCTTTCTCGGCATCGGCGGAGGACCGATTAATCTGGTGGTGCTCTTTTGCTTTTTCTCCATGGAGACCAAAACGGCGGCGCACAACTCCCTGTACATCATCCTTCTCTCACAGATCGCCAGCCTGCTCTATACCATTCTCTGCGGAAGAGTTCCCGAAGTGCCTCTCGCTCTTCTGCTGTGCATGGTCTGCTGCGGCATTCTGGGCGGCATGGTCGGCAGGAGGATCAATAAAAGAATCAGCAGCCGGACGGTCGATAAGCTTTTTCTGATCCTGCTTGTGATCATCATGGGCGTTTGCGTTTACAACTTTTTCCTTTTATATAAGGAACACGGCGGTGCGAGCCTTCCGGCTGCACCGCCGCAATTTTTTCGCCCGCCGCATTTTGCGGCGGGCGAAAAAACATATATACCTATTATTTCGCGGCGGCGTAGATCTTTTCAATGTCCGCGGCGTACAGCCGGACGAGACCGCCGATTCGGATCGTGTCGTTCTGTGTGCATTTCACAGCCATTTCGTGCATCTGCGCTTCGGTGATGTCGCCGAGACCGAGCTCGCGCAGGTTCGACGGCATCCCGACCGAACGGCAGAAGCTCTCAAACGCGGCGATGCCTGCAAGAGCGGTCTCTTCGGGATCCGCGTAGTTCATTTCGCAGCCCATGACTTCCACGGCAAAGCGCGTGAAGCGGGGGAGATTGACGTGCATCACATACCGCGCCCAGCTGCCCCACACGGCGGCGAGACCGGCACCGTGCGCCACGTCGAACATGCCGCCGAGCTCGTGCTCGATCTTGTGCGTCGCCCAGTCCTGCACCTTGCCGACGCCCAGAAGATTGTTGTGGGAAAGGCTGCCCGCCCACATGAGCTCGGCGCGCGCGTCGTAGTCGTTCGGGTCGACGAGCGCCTTTTGGATGTTCGCCATCACGGTTTTGAGCAGCCCCTCGCTCATGCGATCGAGAAGCTCTGTGTGCTCGGTGCTGGAGAAATAGCGCTCCATCGTGTGCATCATAATGTCCACGCCGCCGCTGGCGGTCTGATACGGGGGCAGCGTGCAGGTGAGCGCGGGGTTCATAATGGCAAAGCGCGGGCGGGAGCACTCGTAGTTGACGCCCTTTTTGAGCCAGCCGTCCTCGTTGGTGATGACGCAGGAGTTGCTCGTCTCGCTGCCCGCGGCGGAGATCGTCAGCACCGCGCCGACGGGGGCGCACGACTTCGCCGTGGCCTTGCCCATAAAGAGATCCCAGATATCAAATTCGGGATTGGCGAGTGCGTAGCCGATGGCCTTTGCCGTGTCGATCACGCTGCCACCGCCGATGGCGAGCAGAAAGTCCGCGCCGGTCTCCTTTGCAAGAGCGATGCCCTCGCGCACCTTGCCGAGCCGGGGGTTAGGGTGCACGCCGCCAAGCAGCTCGTAGGGCACGCCCGCGGCCTTGAGCGAATCGGTGCAGCGGCCGAGCAGCCCCGAGCGCACGGCGCTGCCGCCGCCGTAAACGACGAGCGCGTGCGTGCCGCCGCATTCGCGGACAAGCTCGCCGCAGCGATTTTCGGTATCGCGCCCGAAAACGACCTTCGTGGGAACGCAGTATTCAAAGTTCTGCATGATGGATCCTTCTTTCCAGTGTATTTATGTAATCTTTTACGTCAAAGGGATCGAGCGGCGTATCGCGCCGCAGGTAGAGCGGATGATGGGGGTGGCCCTTTACGGAGCGCTTGCCCGCCGTGAACCACTCCGCGCCGAGCTCCTCGCCGATGGCGATCATGTCCGAAACGCAGCGGGGGAGATACGGGCGCATTTCGATGATGTTGCCCCAGGCCGCCCACACCGCCGGGCGGCGGGGAAGAGAGGCCTCGAGCACGTACCGGAACGCCGCCATATTCTCCGCGTGCAGATGCTCGTTGAGCGCGGCGTCCATGTCGTTCGGGCGCGTGGCGCGCTGGGCGTAGACATTGAACATGATGAAGCTGTCGTACCCGTTTGAGAGTGCAATGCGCTGCACGCTCTGGAGCGTCGGGTCAAGGGCATCCGGCGCGGCGGTCGAGGGATTCACGCCGATGCAGATGAGCGGCTTTTCCCCGCGCGTGCCGAGAATGTATCGATACTCGGTATAGAAATCCGGAACGTACAGCCAGCGCGCGGCATCGTAATCGCCGCGCCGTCCGCTCTTTTCGAGCGCCTCGTGAAACGGCAGCAGCTCGAGCGTATCAGTATCGGCGGTCGGAATGTGCATGGAGCGTTCTCCTTTTCTTTCTCTATTGCCGCAGCAGTGCGCGGCGCGCCTCGTGGTCGGGCATGACGGAGGCGATGAAACGGTAAAAGGCCGCCGAGTGGTCGTGGTGACGGATGTGCGCGAGCTCGTGCACGACAACGTAGTCGATGGCCTCCTCGGGGTACTGCATCAGCCGCCACGAAAAGCTGATCGTGTTCTTGCCGCTGCAGCTGCCGAAGCGGGTGCGCGCGCCGGTGATCGTCACGCGCGTCGGGTGAACACCCATGAGCGAGGCGTAGTGCTCGATCTTCGGCGGGAGGATCGTTTTGGCCTTTTCGATGAGCGTGCGGCGCTGCGCCTCGTCCGGCTCGGGATGCGCGGCCTGCCGCGCCGCGAATCGCTTGTGCTCGCGCGCGAGCCACGCGCACTCCTTTTCCACGATCCGGCGGATCTCCGCCTCGGACGTGAAATACGGCGCGCGAACGACGAGCCGTCCGTCCTTATCGAGCCGCAGCCCGACGGTCTTCCGGTTCGAGCGGATGACGGTGTAGTTTTCCATCAGTACCACGCCCACCCGAAGAGAAAAATTTTGATGAGCCACTGCCCGACAGTATAATCGACCGTTACGGGGATCTCTTTCGTGACGAAACCGTCACCGGAAACGCAGGTGAGCACGGTCTCGCCGCGCGCGCAGGCACGTACCTCGCCGGTCGAGGGATCGGGCGAGGCAATATTGATGTCCGAGCTGTACCAGCGGACGGTTTTGTCGGAAGCGTCCTCCGGCGTGATCACGGCTTCGAGCGTTACGGTATCCTTATAGTGCAGCGTAAGCGCGTCCGGCAGTCCCTCGATGCCGCTCGCGGCGATGAGCATGGGGATGCTCTCCTCGCCGAGCAGCACGCCGCAGTCGGCGCAGAAGCGCTGGCGCAGCCCCTCGCGGTCATAGGTCGGCGCGGTGACGGTTATCCAGTCGCCGGAAACGTGCTTTGGTACGGCGCGCGTTTCCATCGCCGCGCCGCAGAGCGCGCAGCGGAGCGTTTCCTCGCCGTCTTCGGTCTCGGTGGGCGCTTTCGTTTCCGTCCACTCGCCGGGGGTGTGCTGCGGCGGCGTGAACGTGTCGCGGTAGGAATAGCCGCACACGGCGCAGGTGTGCTCGGTGTAGCCGAAGGTCTCGCAGCTTCCGGCAATAACTGTATCGGTGTAGGACGGTGCATCGCACTTTTCCGGCTTCACGGCGGCGGCATAATCGTAGATCTCGTTCCGCTGAAAATCGGCGGTGCAGTCGGTGATGTTCGTCCAGGTGAGAAGCTCCCCGGCGAACGCCTCGCAGTAGGCGCGCCGGTCGGCGTTGTCCTCGAAAAACGTGATCCTGCCGGTCACGGCGCAGCCGGAGATCGCGCCGATGTCCACGGCCTTGTCGTACTGATAGAACATACCGACAAGTCCGCCGTTGTGCGCGTAGCCGCGGCAGGCGGCGTAACCGTCGATCGCGGCGGTGCAGCCGGTGAGCGTCGCGTTGCCGCAGGAGAGAATGCCGCCGAGAAACTGCTCGCAGCGGAGAGACGCGATGCTCTCATCGGAGAAAACGAGCGTGGAATCCGCAGAGCAGTTTGTATACGTCCCGCCGCCGAAGCCGACAAGCCCGCCGATCCCGGCGATACAGCGGTCGTGCTCATCGGCCGGTTCACGCTGGCATGTCTCCGTGAGATCGATGCGGGCATCCAAAACGGAGACGTTTTCGAGCGTTGTTTCGGGCGAGGCAAAGCCCGCGAGCGTTCCGGCGAACACATCCTCCGGCGTCTCCACGGCAATTTTGACGCCGCGCAGCGAAAGATCGCGGACCGAAGCGCCGTCGAGCACGGAGAAGAAGCCGGTGAGCGCGGTGTCGTACGTCCTGTCGTTCCCGTCCACCGTTTCGGCGCGGTCCGCGCCGAGCGCGGTGACCGTAAGATTATAAATGGTATGTCCGCCGCCGTCGAGCGTGCCGGAAAAGGCGAGCGGCTGCCAGTCCACGCCGGTCATGTCGATGTCGGCGGTGAGAACAAAGTCGCCGTCCGGCTCTTCGCACAGGAGCAAAAGCTCCTCCGCGGAAGATATTTCACGTGGCGCGTCACCCGCTGCGGCAGGGCAGAGCGCGAGCAGAAATATGGCGCACAGCGCGCCGGAAAGAAAGCGTTTAACGTTCATACGATGCCTCCTGTGATGTGGTCTAAGTATAGCACGCGCGTCAAATGTTTTGCAACTGCCGCCGCTATGCTGTATAATCAGAAAAAAGCCATTTCGGAGAGTTTTATGGAATACTATTTTGCCCCCATGGAGGGGATCACGACGCACGTTTTCCGCGCGGTCCACTCGCGCCTTTTTCCCGGCGCGGACCGGTACTATACGCCGTTTTTCTCCCCGACGTCCGATCATCTCTTCACGCCGCGTGAGTTGCGCGAGCTGACGCCGGAAATGGAGTGCGCCGCGCCGGTTGTGCCGCAGATCCTCTCCAAGTGCGCCGCAGATATCGTCTGGGCTGCCGGGGGGGTGCGCGACATGGGATATACGGTCTTTAACCTCAATCTCGGTTGCCCGTCGGCGACCGTGACGGCCAAAGGCAAGGGCGCGGGGCTGCTGCAAAAGCCGGACGCGCTCGACACGCTGCTCACGGACGTGTTTGCCGCCTCGCCCATCGCCGTGTCGCTCAAAAGCCGGATCGGGTTTCTTGCGCCGGAGGAATTTCCGCGCCTTCTGTCGATCTTCCGGCAATATAACGCGCAGGAACTCATCCTCCATCCGCGCACGCGAAAAGAAATGTACTCCGGCGCGGTACATATGGACGCCTTCGCGCTCGCCGCGGCGGAGAGTCCCTTCCCGGTCGTATATAACGGCGATCTCTTCACTGCGGAGGATGTCCGCGCGTTCGAGACGGCGCATCCGGAAACGGAGGCGGTCATGCTCGGCCGCGGCGCGGCGTCCGACCCTGCGCTCTTCCGCCAGCTGCGCGGCGGCGCGGCGGCCTCTCGCAGGGAACTCCGGCAATTCCACGAGGAGCTGTACGAGGCGTACCGCGCCGAGCTCGGCGGTGTGAATGCCATGCGAAAAATGAAGGAGCTGTGGCACTATCTCTCGGCGCTCTTCGCCGGCGGGGACGAGCTTGCAAAGAAAATTGCCCGCACGAAGGACGTCTATAAATTCAACGACTACGTATCTGAAGCGCTCTCCAACCTGCCGCTTCGGAGCGAACAATAAAAATGTGCTGCTGCAAAAAAATCACGTGCACCTGTAAGATGAAGTATGTTCATCTGCATTTGAAAGAACATACGCATAAAGAAAAGACAGAGCCTGCGGCTCCCCAATGGGCCGCAGGCTCTTTTATAACTTATTCTGTTTCCAGCGCTTCTCGCACGGTCTGCCACGCATCAATGAGCGCGTCGAGTGATCGCGCGGCGTTCGCGGGACTCGTGGAGGGAAGAACGGTGTCCTCCCGCCCGGTGAGCGGGTAGATATACTTCCGGTACAGCCGGTGGGCCGTGCCTCCGTTTGTGAAGATCTGCCGGATGGAGGCCGTTTCCAGAATGGGAGAAAGATCGTTCGGCACGGCGTTCCGGATGGAGGCATCGGACGAGCCCGAGATGTCGCACGAGGCGATCACATCCCAGAGCGCAATATGATTTGCGAGGAGAAACGCGCGCTTTTCCTCCACGGTCTGCGGCACGTCCGCGCCGAGCAGCGCCGCCATTACCCGCCAGAAGCGGTTTTGCGGATGTCCGTAAAAGAATTTTTGCTCTCGGGACTTCACCGAGGGGAACGACCCAAGGATCAGTATCCGGGAGTTCGGCGCATAGATCGCCGGGAAGGGATGGCGCAGCGATTCCTTTTCCATTTTTCACCTCCGGCATGGCAATTATCTAAAAGAGTATATAACCGCACCGGCGCCTTTGCAAGAGAAATGCTTTAGCCGTGCCCCTCGGCGGCGATCATGTGCATGGCGTGTTCGAGTGTCCCGACAACGGCGCCGAGATTCTCCCGCGCCGCCTTTTCCGAGCCGGGGACATTGAGAATGAGGGTATTGCCCCTCGTTCCCGCCACGGCGCGCGAGAGCATCGCGCGCGGCGTGCTCTTCAGCCCCTCTACCCACATGGCGACGGGGATGGCGCGGATCTCGCGCTCGAGCACGGCGAGCGTCGCCTCCGGCGTAACGTCCCGGGGGGAGAGACCCGTGCCGCCGGTGGTGACGACGAGATCGACCTTCTTTTCATCGGCGCATTCGCGCAAAAGCGTGCTGATCAGATCCTTTTTGTCCGGCACGATGGCGGTGAAAGTTACGGCAAAACCGGCATCCTCCAGCATGGCGCGCACGGCGGGGCCGCTCGTATCCTGCCGAAGGCCCCGGCTCCCAAGATCACTTACGGTGATAACAGCTGCGGTGTAGCTCATGTTTTTTTCTCCTGTTTTCTATATCCTAATGCGGTGGAGATCATCGCGGCGGCGGCGCAGACCTCCTCGATCGTCGTGCGGAAGGCATCGGATTGTACGCTCCGGAACATGCCGATCACGCTCACGGCGTACCGGATGTCTCCCTCCGCGGTAAAGACCGTCGCAGAAACGGAGCGTAGTCCGATCCGGTATTCGCCGTTCTCCACGGCGTAGCCGTCGGTGCGGCAGCGGTCGATCTCCTGCATCAGTGTGGGAATGTCCGTAACGGTGTGGGGCGTGAACGGCGTCATACTCTGCGAGCGCAGCACGGTTTCCGCGCCCGTGCGCGGCATGTGCGCGAGAAACACCTTCCCCGGCGATGTGCAGTAAATGGGGAGCCGCGAGCCGATCTCCGATACGACGCGCAGACCGTTCCACGTCTCTGCCTGGTCGAGCGTGATGACGCTGCCTCCCACGCAGAACGAGAGTACCACGGACGCGCCCGTCTGCTGGCACAGGTGCTCCATATAGAGCCGCGCCGCCTGGGAGATGACCCAGGAGCGCTTCACCTGCTGCCCATATTCAAAAAGCCGCACACCGAGCGCGTACCGGTCGTCCGCCGTCTGCGTTACAATGTCGTACATCCGCATCGTTGTCAGCAGACCGAACACCGTGCTCTTCGGGTAGCCGCACAGCGCGGACACTTCCTTGAGCAGCAGCGGCTTTCCTGCCCGGCTGAGGATCTGCAGCAGTTCTATCGTCAGAATGATATTACCGTCTACCACGCCATACCAGCTCCTTTTCTTGACAGTATAGCGGCTTATTTATTCTCTGCAAAGAATAATACGACGAGAGCGGAACAGAATCCGATAATGCCGGACACGCGGTTTGAAATGGCGGCGTCCCGGATGGTAGAATTTAAAGGCTTTGAAAAAGTGAGGTGCCGGTATGAAACTGATTCGGACGGAGGACGCGGTGGGGCAGGTGCTCTGCCACGACATGACGCAGATCATCAAGGATCAATATAAGGATGCCCGCTTCCGCAAGGGACACGTTGTCACGGCGGAGGATATCCCCGTGCTTTTGAGCATGGGCAAGGAGCATCTGTACGTCTGGGAAATGACGCCGGACATGGTGCACGAAAACGACGCCGCGGAACGGCTTCTCGCTCTCTGCGGGCAGGAGAACATGGTCCGTTCGGAGGTCAAGGAAGGCAAGATCGAGCTCAGGGCTGCCTGCGACGGCCTTTTCACGGTAGACAGCGCGCGGCTGCTTGCCGTGAACAGCCAGGACGAGGTGATGATCGCCACGCGCCGCGGGGCACGGCTGTCCGTACGGGCGATAAGCTCGCGGGCATGCGCGTGATCCCACTCATCATTGAAGAGAAAAAGCTCCAAAAGGCGGAAAAGGCGGCGGGCGATATGCCGCTTTTGGCGGAGTATCCCTTTGTGCGCAAAACGGCGTGCATCGTCTCCACCGGCAGCGAGGTGAAGTCTGGCCGCATCAGGGATACGTTCACGCCGGTCGTTATCGAAAAGCTCCGTGCATTCGGCATCGAAGCACTGGAAACGGTGTACTCCGGCGACGGTGTGGAGAACGTGCGCGACGCGGTGCTCGCCATGCGCGCGAAGAAACCGGACATGATCCTCTGCACCGGCGGCATGAGCGTCGATCCTGACGACAACACCCCCGGCGGCATCAAAGCTGCGGGCGCGGACGTCGTGTGCTACGGCGCGCCGGTGCTCCCCGGCGCCATGTTCCTGCTGGGCTATTTTCCGGACGGGATGCCCATCATGGGTCTGCCTGGCTGCGTGATGTACGCGGGCGCTACGGTTTTCAATCTCGTGCTTCCCAAGGCGGCAGTGGATGTGCCCGTGACGCGCGCGGACATCGCCGCGCTCGGCGAGGGCGGTCTTTGTCTCGGCTGCAAGGAATGCCGTTATCCCGTATGCCCGTTCGGGAAGTGAGCCGCACCGGGCGGCGGTTTCCCGGCTTGTCATGGATATCCGCGCAGGAGTCTGCGCCGATATATAAAAAAGAAAAGAAGAAAAAGAAGAAATAGAAAGAAAGGAACACCCAGAAATGAAAAAATTCTTTCCGTTCTGCTCGCGCTGGCGATGGTTCTGAGCCTCGCCGCCTGCGGCAGCACCCCCGCGAACGCCCCCCGCAGCGACCGAAGCTCCTGCGGAGCCTGTGGCCGAGACTACGGCCGAGCCCACCGAAGAGCCTGCCGAGTCCGTGGAGATCATCGTTTTTGCCGCCGCCTCCATGAAGGAGACGCTGACCGGGATCGCCGAGCTTTACAAGGCCGTCGCTCCCGAAGTCACCGTGACCTATAACTTCGATTTCTCCGGCACGCTGCTCAAGCAGATCAAGGAAGGCGCGGACTGCGACCTCTTCATCTCCGCCGCTCCCAAGCAGATGAACGCGCTTGACGGCAGCCTCAA
This sequence comes from Clostridiales bacterium UBA4706, assembly GCA_002404605.1. Lineage (GTDB taxonomy): Bacteria > Bacillota > Clostridia > Oscillospirales > Oscillospiraceae > Apopatocola. The sequence continues at coordinate 11,537 of DHKA01000014.1, forward strand.
GAACGACGCCGAGAAGAACCCCGACGGTCTTGATAGGATCGTGGCCGGCACACGCCTCAACCTGTTCGAGAACAAGGTCACCCTCACCGTTCCCGAGGGCAACCCCAAGGGCGTTGAGAGCTTTGACCAGCTCGCCGAGCTCCTCAAGGACGGCGAAGTGCTGCTTGCCATGGGCAACAGCGACGTTCCGGTCGGCCAGTACACCCAGAAGATCTTTGCCTACTATGAGCTGGACGAGACTGCTCTCGCCGCCGACGGCAAGTTGACCTACGGCAACAACGTTAAGGAAGTCACCTCCCAGGTGAGCGAAGCCGCTGCCGACTGCGGCATCATCTACGCTACCGACGCCTTCTCTGCCGGTCTCACCGTCGTTGACAGCGCCACTGCCGAGATGTGCGGCCAGGTCATCTACCCCGCCGCCGTGATGCAGGGCGCGAAGGAAGCCGCTGCGCAGGCGTTCCTGGATTACCTCCAGACCGCCGCCGACGTGGAAGTGTTCAAGTCCGTCGGCTTCTCCCCCGCATTCTAAAAACCGCCCATAGACTGTAAAAAGCCTTGCAGAGTTTGCGCCTGCAGACGCAAACAGAGTATTAACCATTTTCTCCGGCGGCGTGTACGTCGGAGAAAATACTTTTCGGCTCGCAAACGTGCGAGCGGAGCGAGTGCGCTGCGGCGAGCCGCAGCCCTTTCAAATGAGCCCAACGCAGTGGGTCTCGTTTGAAAGCGTGAGTCTCGCCCCATTCCGTTTTCCGGAGGTCACTATGGATTGGTATCCCTTGTGGAACTCGCTGCGCATTGCTGCGATCTCCACTGTTGTCATCTTCTTCGCCGGTGTTTTTGCCGCGTACTACATTGCAAAGCTCCCGCGTCTCGTCAAAGGTGTGCTCGACGTGGTGCTCACGCTGCCGCTCGTGCTTCCGCCGACGGTCGTGGGCTATCTGCTGCTGCGCATGCTCGGCCCCAAGCGCATCATCGGCGCATGGGGCTCAAGGTGTTCGGCTTCAAAATGGTCATGACATGGTGGTCTGCCATTTTTGCCACCTCGGTCGTTATCTTTCCGCTGATGTACCGTGTGGTGCGCGGCGCGTTCGAGGCTTTTGACGAAACGCTGGCCTGCTCCGGTCAGACGCTCGGCCTTTCCAATACCTATATATTTTGGCGCATCCGAATGCCGAACTGCCGGCAGGGCGTTCTCGCCGGAACGGTGCTGGCCTTTGCCCGCGCACTGGGTGAATACGGCGCGACGAGCATGATCGCGGGCTACACCCCCGGCAAGACCGCAACCATCTCCACCATCGTCTATCAGCTCTGGCAGACGAACAGCGACGCGCTGGCGTTCCGATGGGTGCTGGTGAATATCGCCATTTCCGCGGTGATCCTGCTCATTGTGAATATGCTGGAAAAGAAGAACCTTTCCGGCAACGGGGGGAGGCGGCAGAGCGCATGAGCCTTGTAGTAGATATCGAAAAAAGCTCGGCAGCTTCACGCTCCGCTCAAAGTTTGAGACCGGCAACGGCACGATGGCACTGCTCGGCGCTTCCGGCTGCGGTAAGAGCGTAACGCTCAAATGCATCGCCGGGATCATGACGCCGGACCGAGGGCACATCATGCTCGACGGCGAAACGCTCTTCGACAGCGAAAAGCATATCGATCTCACGCCGCAGAAGCGGCAGGTGGGATATCTCTTCCAGCAGTATGCCCTTTTTCCGAACATGACGGTGCTGCAGAACATCCAGTGCGGCATCCGCTCCGGCAGCCGCGCCGAAAAGCGCCGCCGCGCGGAGGAAGAGCTGCGCCGCTTCCGGCTGGAAGGGCTGGAGAAAAAGTACCCCGCCCAGCTCTCCGGCGGACAGCAGCAGCGCACGGCGCTCGCGCACATTCTCGCCTCGGAACCGCGGGCCATATTGCTCGATGAGCCGTTCTCGGCGCTGGACGGATTTCTGAAATGGAATCTGGAGCTGGAGCTTTCCGACCTGCTCTCGGATTTCGGCGGCCCCATTTTGTGGGTCAGCCACGATCTCGGCGAATGCCGCCGCAACTGCCAGACGGTCTGCGTCATGGAAAACGGCATTTCCGGCGAGATCACGGACATGGATACGCTGCTCCGCCATCCCGCCACCGTGGGCGCGGCGCGGCTTACGGGCAACGCCAACTTCCTGTCCGCCGCGGCGTGCAGCAGCGGCGTGAAGCTCGACGGCTGGAACATTGCCCTGCCGCTCAAGGCGGAGGCGGAAACGGCCACGGTCGTTATCCCGGAGGGCGCGGTGACGCTTGGCGAAGGTCAGTATATGGCTCTCGTTTACCGTGTGATCCGCGATCTGAACGGCTCGGTCGTACTGCTCCGCCCTGCGGACAGCGCGGACGCGCCGTTCCTGCGCGTGAGAGCGCCGGAAAATACAGCGCCCGAGGAAGGAAGCCGAGTTGCCTTCAGCCTCCTCGCGGATAAATGCCTGTGCTATAAATGAAATACCAGGAGGGACTGCCGAAAAAGGCAGTCCCTCTTTGGCAATTGGGCGTTATACCTTCAATACAAAATGGCTCTTGTGAAAATCCAGAAGTCCCTCGCTGCGCATTTTACCGAGTTCCAGCGAAAGCCCGCTGCGCTCCACGGCAAGGTAATCCGCGAGCTGCTGCCGGGAAAAGGGAATGTCGAATTCATATGTCCCGAGCCGCTGCGCCTCGGCGGAGAAGTAGGACATCAGCTTGGCGCGCGTGGTACGCTGTCCCATGTGTGTGAGCTTTTCGCCGAAGCGCAGGTTTTTCTCGGCAAGCTCGCCGAGAAGATTCCGGATGATCCGGCTGTGATGCTCACAGGCGGACGGACACACGTTCAAAACACGCTTTACGTTCAAGAACATTGCCGTGACGGGCGTTTCGGCGAGCACACTCACGTTCAGCAGCGAGCCGGGGGCGCAGGCATAGGCGGCGGCAAACGTCTGCCCCGGCCCCGCTTTGGAGAGAATGTTGCGGTTTCCCCAAATGTCCTCCTGCACGACCAGAACGCTTCCCAACAGCACAAGACCGATCGACTCTGCCGTATCGCCGGCGCGCAGCAGAAAGGTGTCCTTCGGAAAGCTCTGTTCTCTCGTTTCCAGACAAGAGAGCATGGCTGTGAGTTCCGCCTCCGAAATGCCCGAAAAAAGCGAAGATGACCGGATAACTGGCAAAAATTCTTTCATAAAAACTTCTTTCGTTGAAAATTCAACCGACTTGTTGAAAGTATTATACTACAATCCAGACGTAAAACACAAGGAGGGCTCAAAGATGAAAAGAAGGATCATTGAGATCGACCGGGATAAATGCAACGGCTGCGGCGCGTGCGCCGCGGCGTGCCACGAGGGGGCTATCGCTATGGTAAACGGCAAGGCGCAGCTTATGCGCGACGATTACTGCGACGGTCTGGGCGACTGCCTGCCCGCCTGTCCCACCGGCGCGATCTCCTTTGTGGAGCGCGAAGCCGCCGCTTATGATGAGCGGGCGGTGCTCGCCAATAAACAGAAGAAAATGCAGCAGCAGGGAATGAGTTTTCACGGCGGCTGCCCCGGAACGCGGATGAGGACCTTCCGGCACGGGGAGCTACCCAGCGCCGAACCAGTCCCGGCTGCGGCGCAGAGCCGCCTTTCCCAGTGGCCGGTGCAGATCAAGCTCGCGCCGGTGCGCGCGCCGTTTTTTGACGGGGCCAGGCTGCTCATCGCCGCCGACTGCACGGCATATGCCTACGCCGCTTTCCATGAGCGGTTTATCAAGGGCCACATCACCCTCGTGGGCTGCCCGAAGCTCGACAGCGTGGACTATTCCGAAAAGCTCACCGAGATCATCCGGAACAACGATATAAAGAGCGTGACCGTCGTCCGCATGGAGGTCCCCTGCTGCGGCGGACTGGAGCACGCGGCGAAGAGGGCCTTACAGCAGAGCGGAAAATTCATCCCGTGGCAGGTCGTGACGATCTCCACGGACGGAAGGATCCTCGACTGAGAGATGGATAACAGGACGAAGCTCCGGGACGAGCTGACCGGCGCTCTGATCGGTCTCGCCCGGGCGACGGACAACAACGCGGATACGAGCGCCGACACATGGCGCATGATGATCGAGGGGCTGATGATGACCGATGCTGATGCGGACATTAACGAAAATGCCCTCCGCGAGCAGATCGGCCACGTGCATGCGGAAAAGCTGCGGCTCGTGCCGGATTGCGCCGTATGCGCCTCCCCGTGCGGTCGGACTGCGGATTATGATATGGGACAGCTCCGAAAAGCGCCGGAGGAGATCCGCACACTCAAATCCCTCATTCTCTCCGGCGCGCGGGATGTGGCGGCTCATGCACACCGCACCATGACGCCGGACGGCGTCGGTAGGGAAGCGGGACGCTTCTTCGCTCTGGCGCTCTTTGCCGTGGGCGAGGATTGGGACGCGGATGAGCTTCGCTCCGTCGCTGCGGAGCTCCGTGAGAAAAATTTTTTGACTTTTTAAAAAGGAAAAACGTCCGCAGGCGGTCTCCCCGACTAGCCTGCGGACACTCTTTTTGCTCTTAGCGTTTGGACAATAGGCATACCGTCTCGACGTGGCTCGTCCGCGGGAACATGTCCACGGCGACGCCGCTGGTAGGGATGTAGCCGCGGGAAGCAAACGAGGCAAGATCGCGCGCGAGCGTGCCGGGATCGCAGGAGACATATACGATCCGCTCCGGCTGCATCCCGGCGGCGTGGGAGACGACGCTCTCGTCCAGTCCGCGCCGCGGCGGATCGACGACGATCACCTGCGGGCGGATGCCGCGCCTTGCAAGCTCTGCGGCGGCCTCGCCTGCGTCGGCACAGAGAAATTCGCACTCGTCCGAAAGACCGTTCTGCTGCGCGTTGTCGCGCGCATTTTCCACGGCGGCGGGAATGACCTCCGCGCCGATGACGCGCGCGCCGCGGGAGGCCATGCAAAGGCCGATCGTGCCCGTGCCGCAGTAAAGATCGAGTGCCGTCATGCCCGGTGTGATACCGGCATAACCGAGCGCAGCCTCATACAGCCGCTCGGCCTGCGGCGGATTTACCTGGAAAAACGAGCGGGGCGAGAGCGTGAACGTGAGGCCGCACAGTCCCTCCGTGAGCACCTCGCTGCCCCAAACGGTATCAAAGTCTCCGGCGAGCACGGTGTTGCCGCGGGCCGTGTTGCGGTTGAGCACGAGCCCTGTTACATCCGGACAGCGTTCGCGCAGCATGTCCGCGAGTACGCCGAGAGACTTTTCCCCCGGCGAGCGGGATGCGGTGAGCGTCAGTACCGCCTTCTCCGTGAGATGGGACGAGCGGTAGAAGATATGGCGCACGCCGCCGCGCTTCGCGGCCTCGTCGTAGACTGGAACACGCTCCCGCTCCATCCAGTCGAGCACCGTGCGGGCGCACGCGACAGCCGCTTTCGGCACAGCGGGGCAGTCCGGCACGGGGACGACGTCGTGCGAGCGTGCGCGGTAAAACCCGGCGACGGGCCGGCCGTTTTGCTCTGCCACGTTGAAGATCACCTTGCGGCGCTGCCGGGCGTTCTCCGGCGCGGGGAGAATGCCGGAAACGGAAAAAGTCAGCTTTCCGATGCGGTGCAGCGCGTCGTTCACGCGCTGCAATTTCAGAGAAAGCTCCTCCTCGTAATCCATGTGCCGCAGCGCACAGCCGCCGCAGCGGGGGTATACCGTGCAATCCGGCTCCGTGCGGTGCGGCGACGGTGCGCGAAGCGTTTCGCCCCGGCCCCATACGGCGGCGGACGTGCTACGCACGATGCGCACGTCCCATTCCTCGAGCGCGATCGTTCCCGGAACGAACACGGCGCGCTCACCGATGCGGCAGACGCCCGCGCCCTCGGAGGTATAGCCGGTGATGTAGGCAGGATATATTTCGTTCTTTTTGAGTTCAGACGGTATTGTCAAGATCGATCACCCGGACGTATTCTACCACAGGTTTGACTTATTGCCAACGGGAAAACACTTTGCTATAATGTGTGCGGTATAAAAATAAGGAAAGAAGGTCGTTTCCTTGCCCCTGCTTTTGGATCTGTTCTGCACGTTTTTCCGGATCGGGCTGTTCACCTTCGGCGGCGGCTATGCCATGCTGCCGCTTTTGCAGCGTGAGATCGTGGAAAAGAAAAAATGGGCTATGGAGGAAGAGCTTTTGGACTACTTCGCCGTCGGCCAGTGCACGCCCGGTATTATCGCTGTCAACACCGCAACGTTTGTCGGCTTCAAGGAGAAAAAGCTCCCCGGCGCGATCTTTGCCACGCTCGGCGTCGTCTCGCCGTCGCTCGTGATCATCACCGTTATCGCGGCACTGCTGAGCAATTTTGGCCACATAGCCGCCGTGCAGAACGCGTTCGCGGGCATCCGCGTCGCGGTGTGCGTGCTCATTCTCAACTCTATTGTGAAGCTCTGGAAGAAGTCCGTGGTGGATAAGCTCACGTTTGTTGTGTTCCTCGCGGTGTTTATCGGCTCGGTGCTGCTCAGCAGCGTCAGCCCCGTGGTGTTCATCGTCGCCGCGGCGGTACTCGGCGTCGTTGTGCGCGTCTGGCTGCGCACCGGAAAGAAGGGCAAGGCATGATCTACCTTCGTCTGTTCTGGGAGTTTTTTAAGGTCGGGCTGTTTTCCGTCGGCGGCGGTCTTGCCACGCTCCCGTTCCTCTATTCCCTTGGCGCGAAGACCGGCTGGTTCGGTACGGCGGATGTGGCGAATATGCTCGCGGTTTCCGAGTCCACGCCCGGTCCCATCGGCGTAAATATGGCGACTTACGTTGGCTTCGACTGCGGGGGCGTCCTCGGCGGTGTCGTGGCGACGCTCGGCCTTGTTACCCCGAGCGTGATCGTCATCGTCCTCATCGCCATGGCGCTGCAGGCGTTCCGCACGAACCGGTACGTGGATGCCGCGTTTTACACGCTGCGCCCGGCCTCTACCGGGCTCATTGCCGCGGCGGGATGGTCGGTATTCGTACTGGTGCTTGCGAATCTCGATGCGTACCGCGCCTCGTATCAGCTGGCCGACCTTATCCAATGGAAGAATCTCGTTTTGTTCGCCGTGATCTGGGTGCTTACCAATCTGGTGAAGCCATTGAAAAAGCTACACCCGGTCGTATTCCTCGCCCTCGCTGCCGTCGTGGGCATCGTGTTCCGGCTTAGCGGCGCATAAGTATACATAATATAATTAACGTAATATTATTTACATAATATAATAGATGTAATTTGATTTACATAATTATTATTGCGATGCCGTAGGCGAGCGCTGCGGAGAAAACGCCCTGGAGGAGCTTTCCTCCGAGGCGTTTTCGCGTTTTCAGACCTTCGGCGGCGGCTTCGGCCTGCCCGTGAACGCAAAGCCCGCCCCAGCTCAGCAGAAATTCGCCCAGTGCAAGGCTTCCGGGGGCGAGCGGCAGCCCCGCCATAGCGCCAATGCCGCTTGACAGCTCCAGTGCACCGGTAAAGAGCGCGCGGAAAAAGGAGAGCGGCGCGCCGATGCGGAATGCGAGCTCGCCCGCGAGCGTATCCGGAAATCCCAGCGTGCCGAGCGAGGTGAGCAGCGCGGAAAAGAAGATCACGTAAGCGCCGATCTGCAATACCGTCCGTCCAGCGGCGGTGACGGCCCCGCCGAGCGCCGCGCCGAAATCCGCCGGCGGCTGCGTTGGGCGCGCTGGCGCGCCGCCGGTCTGCTTCCGGCGGAAAAGAATGCCGACTGTGGCCGCGGAGAGCGCGTGGATGCCCCAGAGCAGCAGCCCCCACCCGGCGGAGCCGAACACTCCAGCGCCGAGCGCGCCGACGGCGAACGCCGGGCCGGAGTTATCGCAGAAGGCGAGCAGATGTTCGGCTTCCTCCTTTTGGAGCGCACCGCTTCGATAAAGCTCTCCGATGCTTGCCGCGCCGAGCGGATATCCGCCGGAGAGACCGAGCAGAAATACCGCCGCGCCCGCGCCGCTCACGCCGAAGAGCCGGGCGGCAGCCGGGGCAAGACGGCGCGTGAGCGCATCCGCTGCGCCGAGCCGCGTGAGCAGCCCGGCGGCGGCAAAATACGGCAGAAGCGACGGTACAAGCAGTGTTCCCCACAGCCGAAGACCGTCGGAGGCGCCCTGCCGCGCTTCGGCAGATGAGAAGAGAAAGAGAAGAAAGAGCGCCGCGCCTGCGGCGGATCCGATAAAGCGTCTTTTCATCATACCGCTACTCTATGTCCTTACCGGACGGTTCATGCGGCATGTACGCCCCGCCGCGCTCATAGGATGACGGGGGAGGGGGCGGTGCTATGAAAATACGCGATACGGTGGCGGATCTTGCCGATTCGCTCGAGCTGCCGGGGGAGGCGGTCTCCGATGCGCTGCGCGTGACGCTCATTGGCCGGCGGCGCGCCGTGGTGGAGCATCACCGTGGCCTGCTCGGGTACGACGCACAGAGCGTCGAGGTGAGCGCTGCCGCCGGACGGGTGCGCATTCTCGGCGCGGAGTTGACGCTGCATGCCATGGACCGGGACACGCTGATCGTGACCGGGCGGATCGCCGCGGTGGAATATGCGTAAGGGGAAAACGGGGCGCGTCGAGCGGCTGCTGCGCGGCGCCGCGGAGATACGTATTACGGGCGCGGCGCCGTGGAAGCTCATCAACGCCTGTATCCGTGAGCGCATCACCGTGGAGGGCGTGGAGTCCGACGATCTCATCACGTGCCGGGCGCTGATCTTTGCCGCCGACGCGGAGAGAATACAGTCGCTCGCGCCGCGCTGCGGCTGCGATGTGGAAGTGCTGTCCGTGCGCGGGAGACCAGTATGGAAAAAGACTCTTCACCGGCGGCGTTGGGCGGCACTTTGTGCCGCCGCGGTTGCCGCGGTGATCCTCGTCTCGTCGCTTTTCGTGTGGGACATCTGCGTGACGGAGAACGATTCCGACGTGCCGGACACCGTCATTCTGCACACGCTCGCGGAGCAGGGCGTCGGCGTCGGGAGCTTCTGGCCGGGGTTTCGCGGCGAGAGGATCCGCTCCCGCGCACTTACCGAGCTGCCGGGGCTGAGCTGGCTGGCGGTGAACGTCCGGGGCAGCACGGCAAGCGTGGAGGTGCGCGCCGCAGTGGAAAAGCCGGAGATCACTGACCCGCGGCAGGCTGCGGACGTGACGGCGGCGCGCTCCGGCGTAATTACCGAGATCCGCGTCTTCGAGGGAGAAGCGCTCGTTTCGCGCGGCGACGCGGTGACGGCGGGGCAGACGCTCGTGAGCTGCGAGCGCGCCGCGCGCCGGGACGAGACGCGCACCGTCCATGCGCGCGCCGAGATCACGGCGCATACATGGTATGAGCTGACGGCCTCCGCACCGCTCACGGCACAGGAAAAGGAAAGCACGGGTGCGGCGCGGTACCGCTTCGCGCTGCTGCTCGGCAATACGAGAATAAATTTTTACGCGGATAGTGGAATTTCGGGTACGGAGTGTGATAAAATTACAAAGATATGGCAGCTGGGCATAAAAGACGTGTTTTCCCTGCCGGCTGCCGCCGTGCTTGAGACCGTGCAGCCATACACGCTCCACAAAATGACGCTATCGCGCGCGGCGGTGCGCGCATCGCTCGAAGAGGAGCTGCGCGCCGCGCTGCAGGAGCAGCTCGGCGAGACGGGCAAAGCGATCTCGGAGTACTTTACCGAATCGGAAGAAAACGGTATGCTCATGCTCACGCTGCGCAGCGAGTGCGAGGAGCGCATCGACGAAGAAACTCTCCGGCCATGACCGGATGAAGAATACAGGAGAATCCATGGAACGAATCATTTCCGCCGAGCGCGTCGAGGACATTCTCAATGTTTTCGGCTCGTTCGACCAGAATCTGCACATCATTGAAAAGGAGTGGAATGTCCGCGTCACGGACCGAGACGCCGAGCTGAAGATCTCCGGCGAACCGGAGGACGTGGTATCCGCGGAAAAGGCGGTGCAGAACCTGCTGATGCTCGCCGCGCGCGGCGAGACCGTGGACGAACAGCGCGTGCGCTATGTGATCGGCATGATCCGTTCCGGACAGGAGGATCAGATCCGCGAGCTCGACAGCGGCGTTGTGTGCATCACGGCGAAGGGCCGCCCGGTCAAGCCGAAAACGCTCGGCCAGAAGACATATGTGCAGGCCATCCGGGAGAACACCGTGACGCTCGGCATCGGCCCCGCCGGCACGGGCAAAACGTATCTCGCCGTGGCTGCGGCGGTGGCGGCATTCCGCGAGAAGAGCGTCAACCGCATCATCCTCACTCGTCCGGCGGTCGAGGCGGGCGAGCGGCTCGGCTTCCTGCCCGGCGATCTGCAGAGCAAGGTCGATCCGTATCTGCGCCCGCTGTACGATGCGCTCTTCGATATGCTCGGGCCGGAGACCTATAATACCTATCTCGAAAAGGGCAATATCGAGGTGGCGCCGCTCGCGTACATGCGCGGCCGCACGCTCGACGACAGCTTCATCATTCTCGACGAGGCGCAGAACACCTCGCGCGAGCAGATGAAGATGTTCCTCACGCGTCTCGGCTTCAACAGTAAAATGGTCATCACCGGCGACGTGACGCAGATCGATCTCCCAGCGGATAAGGCGTCCGGACTCAAGGAAGCTATGAAGGTGCTCGACGGCGTGGAGGATATCGCCATCTGCCGCTTCACCGGTGCGGACGTCGTGCGCCACGCGCTCGTGCAGCAGATCATTGCCGCCTACGAAAAGCACGAAAAGGCCGCCGCTACCGCCGCGGAACGGGAGAAGAAAACCGCCGCGCCGCGCCGGGACAATAACGGATACAATAATAACAAGAGGAAATAACGATGCAGCATAAGTTTTACATTTACCGCGAAAAGCGCGGCCTCGGACACCCGGAGACGGCCGCGCTCGTGAAAAAGGCCGCCGCCGCAGCGCTGCGCGCCGAGGGTGTGGACGAGCCGTGCGAGATCGGCGTTACGCTCACGAACGACGAGGGCATCCACGTTATCAACCGCGAGCAGCGCGGCGTGGACCGGCCGACGGACGTGCTCTCATTCCCGATCGACGAAATGGATTACGACACGAACCGCCGCTACCTCGGCGACATGGTCCTCTCGCTCGAACGCGCCGAAGCGCAGGGAGAGGAGTACGGCGGCGGATACGAGCACGAGGTGCAGTATCTCACGGTGCACTCCGTACTGCATCTGCTCGGTTACGACCATCTTGACGAGGGCAAGGAAAAAGCCAAAATGCGCGCGAGAGAAAAAGCCATTATGAAGGAGCTCGGCTATGATTTCTAAAACTGCCATGATCACCATCTGCGGACGGCCCAACGTCGGCAAGTCCACTCTGACGAACGCTCTCGCCGGAGAGAAGATCGCCATCGTATCCAGCAAACCGCAGACGACGCGAAACCGTATCACCGCCGTGTGCCAGCGCGGAGAGACGCAGTTCGTATTTCTCGATACCCCCGGCTTCCACAAGCCGCGCACCCGTCTCGGTGACTATATGGTGAACGTCGTCCGCCAGAGCGTCGCCGACGTGGACGCCGTTGTGCTCGTCGTGGAGCCGGTCGCCTCTCTCGGGCCGCAGGAGCGCGAGCTTACCGCAAGCATCAAGGCGGCAAGCTGCCCGGCGGTGCTCGCCATCAACAAGCTCGATACCGTCGAGCCGGAAAAGCTCCTCGCCGTTATCGCGCTCTACAGCGAGGCGTATGCCTTCAACGCCATCGTTCCAATCTCCGCCAAGACCGGCGACGGCGTGGAGGAGCTTCTCAAGGAGCTCGATAAGTTCGCCGTGGAGTCCCCGGCGCTCTTCCCGGAGGGCGTGACGACCGACCAGCCCGAAAAGCAGGTCTGCGCCGAGCTGATCCGCGAAAAGCTGCTGCTCAATCTTGAGCGCGAGGTGCCGCACGGCACGGCGGTGGAGATCACGCGCTTTTCCGAGCGGGACGACGGCATTATCGATCTTGAAGCGACGATCTACTGCGAAAAGGCGAGCCACAAGGGGATCATCATCGGCAAGCACGGCGCGATGCTCAAAAAAATCGGCGAGGACGCCCGCAAGGACATTGAGGAATTTATGGGCACGAAGGTCTTTTTGCAGACGTGGGTGAAGGTCAAGGAAAAGTGGCGCGATTCCAATTCGCTGCTGCGCAATTTTGGCTATACCGATACCTAAAAACTGCCGCCGTATCCGGAAATTCCCGGTCATAACCGTCCGTCGCCGGGGAATACTCGGCATATGGATATGAAGATTTTCTGGGACGTGTTCCGCGACACCGGCGACCCGCTCTGCTGGCTGCTGACACGCGTCGCTCCGGCGGAGAACAAAAAGAAAGAACAGAAGACGAACGACAGAGCCACTGTGCGGTCTCTGTCGTGAAGCAAGAGGTTTACATAATGTATAAAACCCTGCACGGGCTGGTGCTGCGAGAGGTGAAATACAAGGAGTCGAGCAAGATCCTCACCATCCTCACGGAAGAGGAGGGGAAGATCACGGCGGAGGCGCGCGGCGCGCTGCGCAAGGGCTCCAAGTGCTCGGCGGCGTCGCAGGTGCTCACGTGGTCGGAGCTGACATTCTTTGAAAATCGTGGCCGGTATACGCTGACAGAGGGGAGCGTGCTGGAGGACTTTGCAGCGCTGCGCGCCGATCTCGGCGACTACGCGCTCGGCTGCTATATGGCGGAGCTTCTGGAGGCCGTATCGGACGAGGACAGCCACAGCACGGCGCTGCTGCATCTGGGGCTGAACGCCCTGTTCGCGCTCTCGCGGCAGCTTTATCCGGCCAAACACATCAAAGCCGTTTTTGAGCTGCGGCTCATGTGCCTTGCGGGGTTCGCCCCGCAGCTCGAGCGCTGCACGGACTGCGGTACGCGCACGCCCGAAAAGCCGCGGCTGAGTCTTTACGGCGGCGGCGTCCATTGTACCGGCTGCGCGCCCGGCGCGCCGGGAAAATCGGTGCTGCTCTGCGGCGCGTCGCTCGCTGCCATGCGCCATGTGTGTTCGGCGGGGGAGAAGAAAATCTTTTCCTTCACGCTGGACGAGCCGTCGGACGAGCGCTTCTGCGCCGCCTGCGAGGAATACACCCTTGCGCAGCTCGACCGCGGCTTCGGCACGCTGGATTACTGGCGCTCGCTGCAATAAAAGGAAACGATAATATATTTATGTAAACTTAGTCACGTTAATATAATGGCGTAAACTATAATATGTAAACCGAATTATGGAAACAAATTTACGTTAATAATATTACGTAAAACGAATTATGTAAACATATGACACTAACGGAGAGACATATGGACTTACTGGAAAAATCACGAAATACTCTCGAACTTCCGGCGGTGCTGGAAATGCTCGCGGGGGAGGCGGTGTCCGAACCGGCGAAGACCGAGGCGCTCACTCTCGTGCCGAGCGTCCACCGTGCGGAGGTCGAGCGCCTGCTCGCTGAGACGAGCGCCGCTAAGGACATGATGGTTTATAAGGGCAGCCCGTCGCTTTCGGGCCTTCGCGATGTACGCGGCTCGCTCGCCCGCGCCGATATGGGCGGCGTGCTCAACCCGCGCGAGCTTCTCGAGATCGCGGGCGTGCTGCAAAGCGCGCGCGCCGTCCGCTCCTACGGCATGAGCGCCGAAAAGGAGACATGCATCGACCATCTCTTCAAAATGCTCCAGACGAACCGGTTTCTGGAGGATAAGATCGTAAACTCCATCCCCAGCGAGGACGAGATCGCCGACAGCGCGAGCAGCGAGCTTTCGGACATCCGCCGCAAAATGCGCGCGGCGGCCGCGCGCGTGCGCGACAGCCTCCAAAAGATCATCTCTGCGCCGTCCATGGCAAAGTTCTTGCAGGACCCGATCATCACGACGCGCTCGGACCGCTACGTCGTCCCGGTCAAAGCCGAGTGCAAGGGCAGTGTTCCGGGCCTCGTGCACGATGTGTCGGCCTCCGGCGCTACGCTCTTTGTGGAGCCGATGGCGGCGGTCAAGGCGAACAACGAGATCCGCGAGCTGAAAGCGAAGGAGAAGGCGGAGATCGAGCGCATTCTCGCGGAGCTTTCCGCCGAGTGCGCCGCACACCGCGAAGATATCGACGCCGATTTCTCCGCGCTCGTGCGGCTCGACGTCATTTTCGCGCGCGCAAAGCTCAGCTTCAAGCTCAACGCCGGCGCGCCGGAGCTCTCCGAGCGCGGCGTCCGGCTGCGCCGGGCGCGCCACCCGCTGCTCGACAAGGACAAGGCCGTGCCGATCGACGTAGAACTCGGCGAGGATTACGACACGCTCGTCATCACCGGCCCGAACACCGGCGGTAAGACCGTTACGCTCAAGACCATCGGCCTTCTCTGCCTCATGGCGCAGTGCGGCCTGCACATCCCCGCCGCGGAGGGGAGCTGCGTTCCCATATTCGATAAAGTCCTTGCGGACATCGGCGACGAGCAGAGCATCGAGCAGTCCCTCTCCACGTTCTCGGCGCACATGGTGAACATCGTGAATGTGCTCAAAGAGTGCGGCGACGGCTCGCTCCTCCTCTTTGACGAGCTCGGCGCGGGAACAGACCCGGTCGAGGGCGCGGCGCTTGCCGTGTCGATTCTGGAGAGCGCCCGCGCGCGCGGCTGCGTCATCGCCGCGACGACGCACTATGCCGAACTCAAGGTGTACGCTACCAACACGCCCGGCGTTATGAACGCCTCATGCGAATTCGACGTGGACACCCTGCGCCCGACGTACCGGCTGCTCCTCGGCATTCCGGGCAAATCCAACGCCTTTGCCATCTCCCGGCGGCTCGGTCTGCCGGAGGAGATCATCGAGGACGCCAAAGGGCGCGTCGGCATGACGAGCGCAAAGCTCGAAGAGACGATCGAAAAGCTCGAGCAGACCCGCCAGATCCTTGACCGCGAGCGCACCGAGTCCGCCCGGCAGCTCCGGCAGGCGGAGGAGGAGCGGAAAAAGGCTGCGCAGCTGCGCGCGGAGCTTGAGATCCGGCTGGAAAAATCCGAGCAGAAGGCGCGGCGCGAGGCCGAACGTATCCTCGCCGACGCCCGCACCGTGGCCGAGAGCACGTTCCGCGAGCTGGATGCGATGCGCTCGGCGCAGAACGAGGAAAACGACCACCAGCGCATCAACGCCGCGCGCGCCGAGATGCGCCGGAAGCTCAACGAGACGCAGGATTCTCTGCGAAAGGACGAGCCCGCGCCGGAGGAAAAGAAATCCGCGCGCGCCGTGCAGGTGGGCGATGTGGTGCAGATCCGCTCCATGGGCGTGAAGGCGACGGTGCTTGCCGTCTCTCCTGACCGGACGCTCACCTTGCAGGCGGGGATCCTGCGCGTCACGGCGCGCGAGGACGAGGTGCTGCTTCTGGAAAACGAAAAGCCCGCCGTGACCGTGCGCACCGAGAGCCGCGGCACGACGCTCCGCCAGAGCGCCGTTTCGTCCGAGCTCGATATCCGCGGCATGGAGACGATCGAGGCCATCCCGGTCGTGGAGCGCTACATCGATTCCGCGGTGCAGTCGCGTCTGGAGACCGTGACGATCATCCACGGCAAGGGCACGGGCGCACTGCGCGCCGCCGTGCAGCAGTCGCTCCGCCGCAATAAGCAGGTGAAATCGTTCCGTCTCGGCCGCTACGGTGAGGGAGAGACCGGCGTGACCGTTGTGGAATTGAAATAACAGCGCGCTGAAGCGATGAATTTTGCTGTGCATTTTTCCAAAACACAGGAAAAAGGTTGACGTTCCCTGTGTGCTTTGCTAAAATATAGCCGTATAAAAGCATATCCATGTCCAGCGATCCATAGCGGATTTAATCAATTTTTGATGATAGGGAGCGGCGATTATGGTCAGCAAAGAAGTAGTCATCAGCAATCAGGTAGGCCTGCACGCCAGACCTGCAACGTTCTTCATTCAGAAGGCGAACGAGTACAAGTGCAGCATCTGGGTGGAGAAGGACGAGCGCCGTGTCAACGCCAAGTCTCTTCTCGGCGTTCTTTCTCTGGGTATCGTGAAGGGTACCCCCATCACCATCATTGCGGACGGCTCGGACGAAGAAGAGGCCGTGGCAGCGCTCACCGCGCTGATCGCCTCGGACTTCGCGGAGTGATCCGGTAAGAGAAACAAGCGGAACAAGGGCGTGTTTTCAACACGCCCTTGCTTTTGCATTCAGGGAGTTTTCATTGTGACCAAGATCGAGGAGCTGCGCGAGAAAGCCAATCGACTGCCGCTGCTGCCGGGCGTTTATATCATGCTGGACGCCTCCGGCGAGGTGATCTATGTCGGCAAGGCCAAGGCGCTCAAAAACCGCGTGACGAGCTATTTTCGCGGCGACCATCTGCCGAAGGTCGCGGCGATGGTCTCGCATGTGAACGACTTCAACGTCATCATTGCCGAGACGGAGTTTGAAGCGCTCGTCCTGGAAAACTCGCTCATCAAGCGCCACAAACCACACTACAACATCCTCCTCAAGGACGACAAGGGCTATCCGTTCCTGCGTCTTGACCGGAGGGAGCCGTACCCGCGCTTTACGCTCTCGAACCGCGCGAACCCGGACGGGGCAAAATACTTCGGACCTTACGGCGGCCGCGGACAGACGATGAGCATCATCGATACGCTCTGCAAAACGCTGGGCCTCCCCACATGCCGCCGCGTGTTCCCGCGCGATATCGGGAAAGACCGGCCGTGCCTTCAGTTCCAGATGGGCGCGTGCCGCGGCTGGTGCCGCGGCGAGCCGGGCGGAGAGGAGTATCGCCGCGCGATCGGCGAGGCTGTGGATATTCTCGAAGGGCGCAGCGCGGAGCTCGTCCGGCGCATCGAGACCGAGATGAACGCCGCCGCCGAAAACCTCCGGTTTGAAGAGGCCGCGCGTCTGCGCGACCGGATGCGCGCCGTGTCCACGCTCGAAAACCGCCAGCGCGTCATCGCCGCCGCCCGCGCCGATACGGACGCCGTGGGTTTCGTGCGCGGTGCGAAGAGCTGCTTTTCCGTGCTGCACTACACGAATGGCGACCTCTCCGGCAAGGACGTATCGCTCATCGACGATCCGACGGAAACGGACGGGGAGGCTCTGTCCGCCCTGCTGCGTCAATATTATGTAAACCGCTCAAACTGGCCGAAAACGATCCTACTGCCGTTTGAGCCGGAGGACAAGGAGGATATCGAGCGCTGGCTTTCGGACATGGCCGGGCGGCGCGTGTATCTGGAAGTGCCGCAGCGCGGCGACCGCGCCCGTTTTGCGGAAAAGGCGGCGGTGAACGCGCGCGAGGAGATCCTGCGCTCCACGACGGCCGAGCAGCGCCGGAGCAAAACGCTCTCCTGGCTTCAGGAGGCGCTTCAGCTCACGGAGTTTCCGCACCGGATCGAGGCCTACGATATCTCCAACACCGGCAGCATGGGCATCGTCGCGTCCATGACGGTGCATGTGGACGGCAAGCCCCTCAAGCGCGATTACCGGAAATTCCGCATCCGCAGCACCGAGACGCCGGACGACTACGGCTCCATGCGCGAGGTCATCACGCGCCGGTTTACGCACTATCTCGAAGAGGACGGGAAATTTTCCGCGAGGCCGGACGTTTTGTTTATCGACGGCGGCGCGGAGCACGCTTCGGCGGCGTGTACGGCGCTCGAAGCGCTGGGACTCAGCCTGCCGGTGTTCGGCATGGTGAAGGACGACCGCCACCGCACGCGTGCGCTCATAACGCCGGAGGGACACGAGATCGGCATACAGGCAAATCCCGCTGCGTTCGCGCTCGTGGGCCGCATTCAGGAGGAAACGCACCGCTTTGCCATCGAGTATCACCGCTCGCTGCGCGACAGCGTGCGCGGCTCGACGCTCGATAAGATCCCCGGCGTCGGGGAAAAACGGAGAAACGATCTTTTGAAATCCTTCGGTTCGGTGCGCGCGATCCGCGCGGCGAGCGCGGAGGAGCTTGCCAAGGCCGTGCCGAAGAACACGGCACAGGCCGTGTACGACTATTTTCACAAAACCGAGGAGGAAACACCATGCGAGTGATCACCGGCACATGCCGCGGCCGCCGTCTGCTCGAGCCGGTGGGGAGGGATGTCCGCCCCACGACCGACCAGGTGAAGGAGGCCATGTTCAATATCATCCAGTTCGATGTGGAAGGGCGCAAAGTCCTCGATCTGTTCGCCGGAACGGGGCAGCTCGGCATTGAAGCGCTCTCCCGCGGCGCGGCGGACTGCCTGTTTGTGGACAGCGCCAAGGATTCCGTCCGTCTCGTGCAGGAGAATCTCCGCCGCTGCGGTCTCGCGGCGCGCGTGCTCCAGTGCGACGCGCTCGGCATTTTGAAATCCGGCGAGAAATTCGATCTCATTTTCCTCGATCCGCCTTACGGCTCCGGGCTGGAAGCGAAAGCGGTCGAGACGGTGAAAGAGTTTGACATCCTCTCGCGCGGTGGTATAATGGTGGTCGAGACCCGGCCGGAAACGGCGCTGCCGGTCCTCCCGGCGGAATACGGCACGATGAAAACGTACCGTTACGGAAAAATCAAACTCACGGTGATAACCAGAGGAAACGACTGATGCAGACAGCCATTTGCCCCGGCAGCTTTGATCCGATCACGCTCGGCCATCTCGATGTGATCCGCCGCGCGTCCAAAATGTTTGAGCGCGTTGTGGTCTGCGTGGTGGCGAACCCCGGAAAACACTGCGCCATTACGCTCGAAGAGCGCCGCGAGCAGGTGCGGCGCGTTACGGCGTCCATTCCCAATGTCGAGGTCGATATGTGGGAAGGGCTGCTTGTGGATTACGCCGACCGGTACGAAAACCCCGTCGTCGTGCGCGGACTGCGCGCGCTGTCCGACTTTGAATACGAATTTATGATGGCGCTCACGAATAAGAAGCTCAACTCCCGCGTGGAGACGGTGTTTCTGGCGTCGGACGAGAGATACATGTATCTCTCCTCGACCACCGTGCGCGAGATCGCAAGCTACGGCGGCGATATTTCCTGCTTTGTCCCCGCGGAGATCCTCGACGACCTGATGATAAAACTCAACGGGAGGAAATAAATATATGGAAAACCACGCGCTGGATATCATCGATATGCTCTATAACATGATCGCGGAGGCATGGGGCGTCCCGCTGGGCAACGACAAATGCATCGTTGAGCGCGACAAGGCGCTCAACCTTCTTGACGATCTCAAGGCGACGCTCCCGATGGAGCTGAGCGAGGCGCGCCGTCTTGTCAATGCGCGCGACGAGTTCGTCGCCAACGCCAAGCAGGAGGCGGACAACATCCGCCGCGGCGCCGAGGACAAGGCCACGCAGATGATCGACGAGCAGAGCATCTATAAAGAGGCCAAGCGCCGTTCCGACGAGATCGTCCAGACGGCGGAAACAAAGTCCCGCGAGCTTCTGCGCGCGGCAAACAGCTATCTGGACGACGCCCTCCGCCAGACGGAGGAGGCCGTCGCAGCGTCCCTCGAAAAGGTCCGCGTGGCGCGCGCGCAGTTCCGTGCCGCCGCCGCTCCCGATCAGCCGGAAGGTACGGCGGACGTTACGCTGCAGGATGTGGAGGACAGCGAGTTTATCAACGGCTGAATTCTCCTGAAAAGCGAATTTTTTTCCGCCCAATCGTAACCATTTGTCAATAACGAAACCGAAGCCGCCGGAGCGCACCATATGCTGCGCTCCGGCGGCTCGTTTTACGTTTTCTCCACAACATATTGACGGCGCTCCGCGAAAAACGCACCGTCCGTGCGGAATTTTGCTCTTGCTTTTTTGCCCCCCGCCTTTTATAATAAAACAGCATAGTGGGGCAAAGTGGGGTAAAGTGTCACGATTATCCACGTGCAAACCGAGAAGGGAGGCGTCGCTTATGACCGGTGAATATATGCACACGCTCGATGCCAAGGGGCGGCTGGCCGTGCCTTCGCGCCTGCGGGACGAGCTCGGCGGCGTTTTCTATGTGACGCTCTCGATGGACCGCTGCCTTTCGGCATACAGCGCCGAGAGCTGGCAGCACTTTTCCGATAAGGTGGACGCGATGCCGTTTGTGAAGCAGCGCAAGATGCGCCCGCTTTTTGCTTTCGCCGCGCGCTGCGAGGCGGACGCGCAGGGCCGCATCCTCCTGCCGCAGAATCTGCGGGACTATGCCGGCCTTACGAAGGACGTGACCATCGTCGGCTGCAACAACCATGCGGAGTTTTGGGACAGCGTGCGCTGGAACGAGATCCACGATGCGGAAATGACGCCGGAGAATATCGCCGCCGTCATGGAAGAGCTGGAGTTTTGATATGCCGGAACACAAAAGCGTGCTGCTGCACGAATGTATTGAGAATCTGAACATAAAGCCGGACGGGGTCTACGTGGACGGGACGCTCGGTCTCGGCGGTCACTCGATGGAGATCGCCAGGCGCCTCACGACCGGACGGCTCATCGCCATCGACCAGGACGAGACCGCGATCGAGCGGTCAAAGGCGCGCCTCGCGCCGTGGGCGGAGCGCATCACGTTTGTCCACGGAAATTTCCGCTCGCTCGGAAAGATCCTCGACGATCACGGCATCGATCGGGTGAACGGAATGCTCTTCGATCTCGGCGTGTCCTCGCCGCAGCTCGACGAAGCCGAACGCGGCTTTTCCTATATGGCGGACGCGCCGCTCGACATGCGCATGGACCAGAGCGCGCCGGTGACGGCGTGGACGGTCGTGAACACATGGCCGGAGCGCGAGCTTGTGCGCATCCTGCGCGACTACGGCGAGGAGCGCTATGCCAACCGCATTGCGGGAAATATTGTCCGCGCACGGGAAAAGAAGCCCGTGGAAACGACGCTGGAACTTGTCGATATCATCAAAAGCGCCATGCCCGGCGCGGCGCTGCGCGAAAAGCAGCACCCCGCCAAGCGCAGCTTCCAGGCGATCCGCATCGCCGTGAACGACGAACTGGAGGCGGAGCGGGAAATGCTGCTCACAGCGATGGATCGGCTGGCGCCCGGCGGAAGGCTGTGCGTGATCAGCTTCCACTCCCTCGAGGACCGGATCGTCAAGACCGCCATCCGCGAGCGCGAGGACGGCTGCACCTGCCCGCGCGATTTCCCGGTATGCGTGTGCGGCTTTGTGCAGACGATGAAGACCGTCACGAAGCCCATCACGGCTTCGGAAGAAGAACTGAACGATAACCCCCGCGCGCGCAGCGCGCGGCTGCGCGTGGCCGAAAGGCTCTGAGAGGAAAGACCCAGTGAAAGCGAAAACGACCAATGAGAAAACCGCGGTGTTCACCCCCTGCACCGAGAGCGCGGAAGCAACGCGCGCTTTTCCCGTTCTGGATGAAGATACCAAAGAGCTTCCCCTAATCGCCGACCGGTTCGCCGGGCGGTACTGGGACGGACACATGGAGAAAGAGACGGACGAGACAGGCGAGAAACCGGCGTGCAAAAAAACCTGGCGCAGCGTGCTTGCCTTCGGTGCGGCGGCTGTCGCCGCGATGCTGCTTCTCGTCGGCTCGCTGACCGGGCAGGCGGAGCTTACGGCGATGAACGACGAGCTCGTCACTGTTTCGGAGCGCATCTCGGAGCTCAAAGCGGAGGAGCGGACGCTCCTTGTGCAGACCGAGAAGGCCGAGAGCCTTGCCGCCGTGGAAAGCTATGCCGTGGGTACGCTCGGCATGGAGCTGCCCCGGCTCGACCAGCGCAATACCGGCGCATCCGAGCTTTCCGACCGGGCCACGGTGCTCCATGCACGCCGCGGACAGGGTCTGCGGTATTTCTGGGAGAACCTTCTCGACACGGTTATGGCATGTTTTTGATTCCGGCGCGGTATAATGCATCAGAATGATGCATTTGCCGATCCGGAGGAAACGCCATGCCGCCCAACAGCCGACCCAACCGAACCATGCTCCGCCGCGCGCTGTTCCTTCTTGCCGCGTGCGGTATTGCGGCGTTTGCCGTGCTGATGTTCCAGCTTTTCCGGCTGCAAATACTGCGCCACGATGAGCTGGAGACCGCTGCCTTGCAGCAGCAGCTCCGCCGCACGGCGATCCCCGCCTCGCGCGGGACGATCTACGACCGCGAGGGGCGCGTTCTTGCGATGAGCGCGACGACGTATACTGTTTACGTGAGCCCCGCGGAGATCTCCATGAACGGCGAGGACGCCGAGCGCATCGCCGACGGCCTTTCCGAGATCCTCGGCGTAGACCGCGAGAAGATCCTCACGATGACTGCCGACCGGCG
Organism: Clostridiales bacterium UBA4706; assembly: GCA_002404605.1. Lineage (GTDB taxonomy): Bacteria > Bacillota > Clostridia > Oscillospirales > Oscillospiraceae > Apopatocola. Next base: position 33,625 of record DHKA01000014.1, read on the forward strand.
CAGCTGGTACAAAACCGTCAAGCGCCAGATCGAGGAGACCGAGGCGGACGCGGTGCGCGCCTTTAAAAACGAGTACGACCTGCAGGGCGTGAAGCTCGAGCCGGACACCAAGCGCTATTACCCCTACGCCACGCTCGCCTCGCACGTCATCGGCTTTGTCGGCGCGGACAATACCGGCCTTTCGGGGCTGGAGTTCACGCAGAACGAGCTCCTGACGGGCACCGCTGGAAGCATCCTCCGGCTGAAGAACAGCGCCGGAACGGATATGATCCTCACAAGCTATGAGGACTACGTCGATGCGCAGGACGGGCTCGATCTCCATTTGACAATCGATACCACCGTCCAGTACTATCTGGAGAAGCAGCTTTCCCAGGCAGTGCAGGACTATGATATACAAAACGGCGCCGCCGGTATCATCATGGATCCCAATACGGGCGCGGTCCTGGCGATGGCGTCGCTTGGAAACTTTGATCTCAACAACTATCAGCGCGTCTCCGCCGACATCCAGTCGGAGATCGATTCGACCGCCGACCCGGACGCCGCGGCGCAGCTTTTGAAGGACGCGCAGCTCGCCCAGTGGCGCAACAAGGCCATTTCCGATACCTACGAGCCGGGCTCCACATTTAAAATCATCACGCTCGCCATGGCGCTCGAGGAAGGCGTCGCCACGCCGTCCGACAGCTTTTACTGCGGCGGCAGCATGACGGTGCAGGGGCGCGGCAAGCCGCTCAAGTGCTGGAAGACGATCGGCCACGGCTCCCAGACGCTCACGCAGGCGGCGCAGCACTCGTGCAACGTAGCGTTTGCCACGCTGGGCCTCCGCGTCGGCGAGGAAACGTTCTACCGCTACTGTGAGAGCTTCGGCTTTTTCCGCGCAAGCGATGATCCGGACGCTTCTCTCACGGGGAAGACCGGCATCTCGCTTCCGGGTGAGAGCGGGAGCATCTGGTGGCCGCGCAGCGTTTTCTGCAACAGCGAAAACTTCTCCCAGCTCGCCGCGGCGTCGTTCGGCCAGACATTCAACATCACGCCTCTCCAGCTCATCACCGCCGTGAGCGCCTGCTGCAACGGCGGGTATCTTATGAAGCCGTACATCGTCGATTCGGTCACGGACGGCACCGGCGCTCTCGTATCGAAAACCGAGCCGGAGGTGCTCCGGCAGGTCATTTCCGAGAAAACGAGCGCGCAGGTAAACGCCGTTTTGGAGCAGGTCGTGTGCGACACAAAGCAGGGTACCGGGAAGAATGCGTATGTTGCCGGATATCACATCGCCGGGAAGACCGGCACCTCCGAAAAGGTGGCGCAGGACGCCGCCGGGGGGAAGAAGGAATACATCGTCTCCTTCATCGGCTATGCGCCCGCGGACGATCCGCAGGTCGTGTGCCTTGTTTTGATGGATACGCCCTCAAACGAGAGCGGCATCTATATCTCCGGCGGCCAGATGGCCGCGCCCGTTGTCGGGCGCATCCTCGGCGAAGTGCTGCCGTATCTCGGCGTACAGCCGCAATACAGCGAAGCCGAGGAACAATACATCGATCGCGCCGTACCGCTCCTCACCGGAAAAACGCCGGAGGAAGCGGTGAAGCTGCTCCGCGAAGCCGGGCTCGCCGCCCGGATCGAAGGTACCGGCGATATCGTCACCGGTCAGCTGCCGGGGAAGGGAACGGTCGTTGCGAGCGGCACAACGGTGCTCGTCTATACCGGCGAAACGCCGGAGGTGGAAGAGGAAACCGTGCCGGATCTTACAGGGCTTGCCTATTCCGAGGCGCGCGAAGTGCTCTTTTTACGGGGGCTGTTTCTCCGTTCGGACAGCACGATCCTTGCCGACAGCGATACGGTCCGCGTTGTCTTCCAGAGCGTCGGCGCGGGCGAAAGCGTCCCCACGGGCAGCGTAATTGAAGTCAGCATCGTCAACGACGATAACGATACATACGGCCGGTATTGAAAAGCCGGCCGGGACATTATGAGGAAGTATCATGAAACTTTCGGAAATTCTCAAGGAAATAAACGTTCTCTCCGCAACTGCCGCCGGCGATACGGAGATCACGGGCGTCTGCTACGATTCCCGCCGCGTGAAGAGCGGCGACCTTTTTGTCGCCGTGCGGGGCTACGAGTCGGACGGACATAAATATATCCCCATGGCAGTGGAAAAGGGCTGCGCCGCCGTGCTGTGCGAGGAAGCGCCCGCCGGAAATGTGCCGTACGTCCAGACGGACGACAGCCGTCTCGGTCTCGCGCTCGCCGCGCGGAACTTCTACGGCGACCCCAGCCGCGAAATGAAGGTCATCGGCATCACCGGCACGAACGGAAAAACGACGACCACCATTTTGACAAAGCAGATCCTGGAAAAGACCCTCGGCGCAAAGGTCGGACTCATCGGCAGCATCTCGAACATGATCGGCGACGAGGAATTCCACGCCGAGCACACCACGCCGGAATCGTGCGATTTGCAGGCGCTCTTCCGTCAGATGGCGGACGCCGGGTGCACCCACTGCGTGATGGAGGTATCCTCTCACTCGCTGGTGCTGCGCCGCGTGGCGGGCGTGCATTTTGCCGTCGGCCTCTTCACCAATCTGACGCAGGATCATCTCGATTTCCACAACACGATGGAGGAGTACGCGAAGGCTAAGGCCATGCTCTTCCCCATGTGTGAAAAGACGGCGGCGAACGCGGACGATCCGTGGACCGAAACGGTCATGCAGGACGCGCCGCAGCCGGTGTACACGTTCTCGGCGAAGAGCGACAGCGCCTCGCTCACGGCCCGCGACATCCGTCTCGCGCCGAGCGGCGTGCGCTTCTGTGCGCTGGAGGAGGGCGAGCTCGTCCGTGTAAAGACGAATCTGCCGGGACAGTTTTCGGTATATAACGCACTCGCGGCGATCTCGTGCGCGCGGCTGCTTGGCGTATCCCTCGCGGACGCTGCCGCGGCGCTCGAAACGGCACACGGCGCAAAGGGCCGCGTGGAGCCGGTGCCGACGGACGGCGACTACAGCATTTTCATCGACTATGCCGTCACGCCGGACGCCATCGAAAACGTTCTCACGACGCTGCGAGGCATTGCGCCGAAGCGTCTCGTGATGCTCTTCGGCGCCGGCGGCGACCGCGACCGGAAAAAGCGCCCGATCATGGGGAAGATCTCCGCGGACATCGCCGATTTCGTCATCGTTACGAGCGACAACCCGCGCACCGAGGATCCCATGAGCATCATTGAGGAGATCCTGCCCGGCGTGCGCGCGGGCAAAGCGCCCTACAAGGTCATCTGCGACCGGCCGGAGGCGATCCGCTGGGCGATCGACCATCACGAGCCGGGCGACGTGATCCTGCTGTGCGGCAAGGGCCACGAGGACTATCAGATCATCGGCCACGAGAAGATACACATGGATGAGCGCGAGATCGTCGCGGACTATCTTGCCGAGCGCGCGAAGCGCACCTGACAAAGCAAAAGAGGAAAGGCACGGGGAAAGAGAATGACTTGGAAGCTGATTTTGGCGCTTGTCGTCGGATTTTGTATATCGAGCGCCGTAGGCGCGGTTTTGGTACCGTATCTGCGGAAGATCAAAGCCGGGCAGTCGATCCGGGAGGACGGCCCCACATGGCATATGAGCAAGACCGGCACGCCCACGATGGGCGGGCTGATGTTCATCATCGCGGTCACGGTCGTTTGTCTCACGGTCGGCTTCTCCTGCATGGCGAACGGCGAGTGGGGACATATTTTCGTTCTCGTATTCGGCCTCGTGTTCGGTGCGATCGGCTTTCTGGACGACTATGAAAAGCTCCGCCACAAGCAGAATCTCGGCCTGAGCGCAAAGATGAAGTTCCTTCTGCAGCTCCTTGCCGCCACGTGCTTTCTGCTGCTGCTCCGCTTCACCGGCTATCTGAGCCCCAATCTCTATATCCCGTTCTGGAACACCTATGTCCCGGTCTCTGAGCCGCTGTACTTCATCTTTGCGGCATTCGTCATCGTCGGCACCGTGAATGCCGTGAACATCACCGACGGCGTGGACGGTCTTGCGGCCGGCACGTGTGTGCCCGTGTTCCTCTGCTTTACGGCCATCGTGTTCTGCTGGGGCAAGGAGTATATGCCGCAGGGCATTTTCGCCAGCGGCATGGTCGGCGCGCTGCTCGGCTTCCTGATCTACAATTTCAACCCCGCGCGCGTATTCATGGGCGACACCGGCTCGCTCTTCCTCGGCGGGTGCATCTCGGGTCTGGCGTTTGCGCTGGACGTGCCGCTGCTGCTCATTCCGCTCTGCATCATGCCGATCATCGAAACGCTCTCGGACATCATCCAGGTGGCGTATTTCAAGCTCTCCCACGGCAAGCGCGTATTTAAAATGGCCCCCTTCCACCACCATCTTGAAATGGGCGGCTGGACGGGCCGGAAATGGAAAGAAAAAGAGATCTTCGTCCTGTTCGCGGGCATCACGCTCGTGATGGCGGTCGTATCGCTTCTCGGCGTAACGGGACGCTATTCCTTCTGAGCTTTTGAGAGGGTAATACCGGAGGCTCTCATGGATCATACTTCGGCCGGCACAGCGCCGGTCAAAACGGGTAAGGCAGACCGCAGGGCGGATCTGCCTTTCCTTGTTATCACGCTCACGCTGCTCGGCGTCGGCGTGGTGATGGTGCTCTCGGCAAGCTTTGCGAGCGCGTACTACGATCTGCAGGGCGAGACCGGGCACAATCCGGTGTATTTCTTCTCCCGGCAGGCGATCTTCGCCGCGGCGGGCGTGTGCGTGATGCTCATCGCCTCGCGCATTCCGATGCGCGTTTACCGCGCCTGCGCTCTGCCGCTGCTGCTTGTTTCCGTTGCGAGTCTCGCAGCGGTTCTGGTCATCGGTACGGTCGTGAACGGCGCAAGACGATGGATCAACCTCGGTTTCACGACGTTCCAGCCGTCAGAAATTACAAAAATCGCAATTATTCTTTACTTTTCGGCGCTGATATGCAAATATAAAGATCGGATGCGTACCTTCCGGTACGGCATCGCGCCGTTCGCGGCGATACTGGCGGTCGTTTCGGCGCTGCTCGTGCTTGAGCCGCACTTTTCCGCAACGATCATCATCCTTGCCATCGGAACTTCCATGCTCTTTCTTGGCGGGGTACGGCTGCACTGGTTCATCGGCGCGGCCAGCGTGCTGCTCGTCGGCGCGGTAGTAGCGGTGCTGTTCGTACCGTATGTCGCGGCGCGCGTAGCGTCGTTCCGCGACCCCTTCTCCGATCTCACCGGCGACGGCTGGCAGATCGTCCAGTCGCTCTATGCGATCGGCTCGGGCGGGCTGTCCGGCCTCGGTCTCGGCATGAGCCGTCAGAAATATCTCTATCTCCCCGAGGAGCACAACGATTTCATCTTCTCCGTTGTGTGCGAGGAACTGGGGTTCATCGGCGCCTCGGCAATTCTGCTGCTCTTCGCCATGCTCATCGTGCGCGGATACTGGATCTCCTTGCAGAGCACAGACCGCTTCAGCTTTCTTGCCGGCTGCGGCATCACAACGATGCTCGCTTTGCAGATCGTGCTGAATGTTGCTGTGTGCACGAATCTCGTCCCCTGTACCGGCATCTCACTGCCGTTTTTCAGCTACGGCGGCACGGCGCTGCTCATCCAGATGGGCGAGGCGGGGATACTGCTGAGCATATCGCGGGAAAATCCCTGCGCGGCCTACGCGCCGCGGGAGCTTTTTAAAACCGTAAAAAATCAAAAAATCGAGGAATGACCTATGCGTTTTCTGTTTGCCTGCGGCGGCACCGCGGGCCATGTAAATCCCGCTGTCGGCGTGGCCGGGCGGATCCGCGAGCTTCTGCCGGACAGCGAGATCCTGTTCATCGGCGCTCTCGGCAAAATGGAAATGGAGCTTGTCCCCCGCGAAGGGTATGAGATCCGCGGCGTGCCGGTGAGCAATCTGAGCCGGTCCCTATCGGTGGAGGGTATCAAGCATAATATAAAATTTGTTTCCGACCTTCTCAAATCCGGCCCCGCGTGCCGGAAGATCATCGAGGAGTTCCAGCCGGACGTCGTCGTCGGTACCGGCGGGTATGTCTGCTACCCGGTGCTGCACGAGGCGGCAAAGCTCGGTATCCCCACGGTCGTACACGAGAGCAACGCCGAGCCCGGTCTCACGACGCGCCAGCTGGAAAAGTGCGTCGATAAGATCATGGTCGGTTTTGCCGAGGCGCAGGAGAATTATAAGCACCCCGAAAAGGTCGTCGTGACCGGCACGCCCGTGCGTCTCGGCTTCATGCGCTCGGATAAGACCGCCGCGCGCCGCGCGCTCGGCATTGCGGAGAACGAACCGCTCGTCGTTTCCGTGTGGGGCAGTCTCGGCGCAACGGAAATGAACAAGACCGTCGCGCGCATGATCGCTCTCGCCATGGACGGCGCGGAGCGCCCCTTCCGGCTCGTCCACTCGGCGGGCAAGCGCGGCATAAAGAGCATGACGGAGTACATGAGCGAGGAGCTCGGTCTCTCCGGCTGGAAGGAAGCCGGGTTTGACGTTGTGGATTATATTTATGATATGCCACTTCTTATGGCGGCGGCGGACATCGTCCTCTGCCGGAGCGGTGCATCCACGCTTGCCGAACTCACCGCCATCGGAAAACCGGCGGTCCTCGTTCCCAGCCCGAACGTGGTGAACAACCACCAGGAGAAAAATGCCCGCGTGCTCGAGCGCGGCGGCGGGGCCGTCGTGCTGCTCGAGAGCGACGCCGGAGCCGACGTGATGCTCTCAACGATCAACGAACTTTTGAGCGATAAGGAAAAGCTCATCGAAATGGAAGAGCATATGCGCTCTCTTGCCGTGGAGAACGCCGCCGACGAGATCACATCCATCGTTCTCTCCCTCGCCGCCGGGGAGTAATTTGGCAAACGGCGCTTCCTCTGCATAGTATGGCTTGAAAATGCTGTGCGGGGGAAGAACTATGAGTATATGGCATATAACCGGCGGATCGCCGCTTCGCGGACAGATCCGCGTACAGGGCTCAAAGAACGCGGTTTTGCCGGTGATCGCGGCGTCGCTTCTCTGCGGCGCGGAAACGGAGCTGCTCAACTGCCCAAATCTGAGCGATGTTGACGCGGCAATGGATATTCTCCGCTATCTCGGCTGCACCGCGGCACGCTGCGGCGACGCTCTCTGCATCGATACGACCGCGCCCGCGCGGTGCGATATTCCGCGCGAGCTGATGCACCGGATGCGCTCCTCCGTGATCTTTCTCGGCCCGCTGCTCGCCCGTTTCGGCGAGGCGGAGGTTTCGCTTCCCGGCGGCTGCGAGCTTGGCCCGCGGCCGATCGATCTCCATCTGCACGCCCTGCGGCTGCTGGGGGCAGAGATCGAGGAGAGCGAGGACAGCATCGTGTGCCGGGCCGCGCACCTTCGCGGCGCGGAGATATCGCTCTCGCTGCCGAGCGTCGGCGCAACGGAAAACGCCATGATCGCTGCATGCGCGGCGGAGGGCGCGACCGTCATTTATAACGCCGCCCGCGAGCCGGAGATCGAAACGCTGCAAAGCTATCTTCGCGCGCTCGGCGCGGACGTATCCGGCGCAGGTTCGCCCGTCATCCGGATCACCGGCTTTTCTCCGCGCTCTCACGCGGGACTTCGCATCCCGCCCGACCGGATCGCCGCGGCAACATATCTCTGCTGCACGGCGTGCGCCGGCGGGGAGATCGAGCTTACCGCCGCCGTACCCGGACAGCTCGTCCCGGTGCTCGACGCGCTTCGCGCGATGGGCTGCGCCGTAAGCGCGCATGGAGAGCGCATACATATGGCCGCGCACGGCCGCCCGGCCTCGCCCGGCGCGATCGTCACAAGGCCCTATCCCGGTTTTCCGACGGACGCAGCGCCGCTGCTGATGGCGGCCTCGCTCCGGTGCACGAGACCGGCGATGTTCATTGAAAACATTTTCTCCGGCCGCTACCGCCATGCCGAGGAAATGCGCGCTCTCGGCGCACAGATCGTCCTGCGCGGGCCGATGGCGCTTGTGACCGGTGTGGAAACGCTGCACGGCGCTTCCATGGAAAGCCCGGATCTTCGCGGCGGCGCGGCGCTCGTAGCCGCGGCGCTCGGCGCGGAAGGGGAGAGCACCGTGACCGACGCCGGTCACATCCTGCGCGGCTACGAATCGCTGGACGAGACGCTGCGCGCTCTCGGCGCGTCGGTCTGGCGCGAGGAAGCATAGAGCAACACCACACAAAAGGAGCAGAACATGGCATCGGAAATGGAATTCAGTCAGCACAATAAAGTAAAGCGCCGCAGCCCGTGGCATGGGCCAATGGTCCTCGTTTTGCTTTTCTTTGTCGTTATTCTGGTTATGAGTCTGGCGTTCCGCGTCTCAAAGATCGAGGTCATCAACGCCTCGGAGTATACCGACGAGGAGATCATCAACGCCTCCGGCGTCGAGCGCGGCGCGAACCTCTTCTTTGTTGACCGCTTCAAGGCGGCGAGTATGATCTTCTCCGACCTGCCGTATATGGACACCGTGAGCATCACGCGGCAGCTCCCGAACAAGATCGTCATTCAGGCGGAGGGCTCCGCGCCCGCGGCGTATATGGTCATTGACGAGGAGTACTGGCTGCTCGACCGCAACGGGAAAATGCTCGGCACGACCGATTCTCTCACGGCGGAGAAGTATCCGGAGATCCGCTCGCTCGAACCGATGACTGTGCTCGAGGGCGAGGATATGCTCGTGGAAGGCATCAATGCCGAGCGCCTTGCCGTACTGCGGACGATCCTTCCGGCGCTTCGCGCGGAGGACGTTTCCTCTCTCGTGAAATGGATCGATCTCCGCGATCCCGCGAATCCCTCGCTGCGTTACGACAACCGCCTCACCGTCTATCTCGGCGCGGAGGGGGAGATGCTCTACCGCATCGCCATGCTCAAAAACGTCGTTTCCCAGCTCGCCGCGGAGGACGCCGGAACGCTTTATTATACGAACGGCAGCGCCTGGACCTTCAGCCCGGATTGAGCAAAACAGCGGATTTCTTTTCAAATTTGTTACAAAAACCAGCCGCAGGTCAACATAATGCTGTTGACCTGCGGTTAAAAACGTTATAAAATGACAAGAGTATGAGTATAAGCCCCAAATAGGAACTGGGAGGGTATATAGAATGGCTATTACCAAAGACGCGGAGAACGTTGTCACCATCAAAGTCATCGGCATCGGCGGCGCCGGCAACAATGTTGTCAACCGTATGGCGGCCGGCGATACGAAGGGCGTGGAGTTCATCGCGGTCAATACCGATAAACAGGCTCTCGCCGTTTCCGGCGCGAAGCAGACCATCCAGATCGGCGAAAAGCTGACGCACGGTCAGGGCGCCGGCTCTGATCCCGACGTCGGCAAGCGCGCCGCCGAGGAAAGCCGCAACGCCATCACCGAGGCGCTCGAGGGCACCGATATGGTATTCCTCACCGCCGGTATGGGCGGCGGC
>DHKA01000014.1:43152-43284 GCA_002404605.1 Clostridiales bacterium UBA4706
ATCCTCACCGTCGGCGTTGTGACGCGCCCGTTCTCCTGGGAAGGCCGCCGCCGCGCGCTGCAGGCACAGCAGGGCGTCAGCGAGCTGATGGGCCGTGTGGACAGCCTCCTCATCATCCCGAACGACCGTCTG
>DHKA01000075.1:0-4178 GCA_002404605.1 Clostridiales bacterium UBA4706
TCGACGAACACGCCGTAAGAGGTCATGGACTTGACCACGCCCTCGTAATGCTTGCCGACCTCGATCTCGTTCCAGATCTTCTCGGCACGCTCCTTGCGCTCGCGGTTGGCCACAGCGCGGATGGAGCCGACAACACGCTTGCGGCCGCGGTTGACCTCGGTGATCTTCAGACGGACGGTCTGACCGACCAGCTCGGACATGGCAGCTTCGCGCGGCAGACCGGTCTGAGAAGCGGGGACGAACACACGCACGCCGTGCACGGAGACAACGACGCCGCCCTTGTTCTCTTCGGTGACTTTGCCTTCAACGACGGTGCCGTCGGCGGCGGCGTTCTCAATGTCGGCCCAGGACTTGATGGTGTCCAGGCGCTTCTTGGAGAGCATCACAGTGCCTTCCACATCGTTCACACGCACGACGCAGGCTTCGATCTTGTCACCGACGTGGATAACGTCTTCCACCTTGGCAGCGCCATCCTCCGTGAACTCGGTCACGGGGATGTAGCCGGAATGCTTGGTGCCCAGGTCAACGGTGACTTCCGTGGGCGTGATGCTGACAACATAACCGGAGACGGTGTCTCCGTTATATATCGTTCTGATGGAATCTTCCAGCAGCTCATCAAACGTCTTTTCGGAGTCGGGCTTCCCGGCGGCATTCTCCGCAGCGGGCTCGGCTTCAACGTGTGCGGTCTCTTCGGCCGCGGTCGCAGCGACTTCCTCTGCCGTGGTCTGTTCTACCTTGATCTCGTCGCTCATTTTTTTTACTACCTCCTTAATGATCCAGGACGGCACCGAGGCCCCAGCCGTTATTCCGATACGGCCCTCCCCCGGCAACCGGGATGTATCCAGCTCCGACGCATTGGCAACAAAAAACACGTTCGCACATTTTTCGCGGCAAAGCTCTGCCAGATGCAGGCTGTTCGCGCTGTGCGCGCCGCCGATGACGATCATCGCATCGCATATCCCGGCAAGAGAGGTTGCTTCTCTCTGCCTCTTGGATGTTGCTCCGCATATAGTATCAAATATTTTGAAATTTGTACATCTTTTTTTTAATATTTTTTCTGCCAAAATGTGATTTGCTTGAATTTGTGTAGTCTGAAATACAACAGAGAGGGGTTTTTCGGGCATTTCCACGGACGATGAGAGCCATTCGTCCAGTGCCGCGGCGTCCGGCAGCACAACAGCGCCGGTGCACCAGCCGCAGATGCCCTGAATTTCCGGGTGACCGGCATCGCCGATCACGACGATCTGCCGCCCGGCATCGGACTCCTCGCGGACGATTTTGTGGATCCGCTCCACGAGAGGGCACGTCGCGTCGATCACTTTGGCGCGGCGGTTTTTCAATTCGGCGTATACCGCGCGGGACACACCGTGGGCGCGGATGATCACCCGTTCCCCCTCCGGCAGCTCCGAAACGTTCTCAATGACCGAAAGCCCTTTTTGTTCCAAAGAAGCAACGGCGTCCCGGTTGTGGATCAACTCGCCGAGACAGCGGCACGCACCGGAATCAAGTGCTTCCTCCGCCATACGGATCGACCGCTCGACGCCGAAGCAGAATCCCGCGCTGCGGGCCAGAATGTACTTCGCCACGCGCTCATGCCTCCGGCTTGAGCGCCCAGATACGCTCCATCAGCTCGTGCGCCAGACGGTCATAATCGCAGTGCTCGCCCAGCTCCGGATAATACGGCTCGCCGACTACCGTGGGAACCTTGTGAAAGATCTTCTTGTCGCGCGGAATATAAATCGGTACGATCGGCACATGCAGCCGCACGGCCATATGGATCACACCGGATTTTGGCTCCACAACGGCGTCTCCGTGCACGCGCGTCCCCTCCGGGAATACGATGAGCTTCTCCCCCGCTTTGAGAACACGCATGCATTGTTTGAAGGAATCAATATCGCGCTCCCCACGTTTCACAAAGATCGATCCGGCCTTTTTCATAAGCCAGCCGAAAATAAACGTCGTTTTCGACTCGGCCTTGGCAAGGTGATGCACGTAGGTCTTGCGTCCCAGCGCGAAGGAAATGAGGATCGGGTCGGCGACGTTGGAGTGCGGCGCACAGAGGATCGCCGGTCCCGCCGGAATGTTCTCCAAGCCGTAAAATTTCTGCGGATACAGCAGCGCTCCGATGGGACGGAGGACGTCATAAACAAGACGGTACCACTTTTCTTTTGTCATAATGCAAAACGCTCCCGAATCAAGGATTCCACCGCCGCACAGCTTTCCGAAAAGTTCAGCTCTGTCGTATCGAGATGCACCGCATCCTTCGCCGGACGGAGAGGCGCAGCAGCGCGGGAGGAATCGTTTTTGTCGCGGTATTCCATATCGCGCAGTACTTCTTCAAAAGGAAGACTCTTCCCCTTCTTCTCCAGCTCCAGTTGGCGGCGTCTGGCGCGCGCCTCCACCGACGCCGTGAGAAAGATCTTCAGCCCGGCATCCGGCAGTACGACGGTGCCGATATCGCGCCCGTCCATGATAACATTCTGCGTGCGGGCAAACGAGCGCTGCATCTCCATGAGAAACGCGCGGACCTCCGGCACAGCGGACACGTCGGAAGCATAAATGGATATCTCCGGCATGCGGATGGCATCCGAAACATCTTCCCCGTCAAGGAACATTCGCTGTAGACCGTCGGCGCCGTGGCGCAGTTCAATGTGCAGTTCCGGCAGCATGGCGATGACCGCGGCGCTGTCCTTTGAACCAATGCCCCGCCGGTACGCCGCGAGGCCAACCGTGCGGTAGATAGCACCGGTATCCACATAGATAAAACCAAATTTCTCCGCCGTTCTGCGGGCGATCGTGCTTTTGCCCGCGCCGGAGGGACCGTCAATGGCAATGGATATGGGTTTCATTCCGTAATCTCCTTTTCCTGGATCGCCCGCCCCGCGGCATAGCCGGTGCTCCAGGCGATCTGCAGATTGTATCCGCCGGTACAGGCGTCCAGATCAAGGATCTCCCCGGCAAAATACAGTCCGGAAACGATCTTCGATTCCATAGTGCGGGGATTCACCTCCCGCACATCCACACCTCCGGCGGTCACGATGGCTTCCTCCACCGGGCGGCGGGCGATCAGCCGGACGGTAAAATGCTTGATCGTATCGCGCAGCGCAAGGCGCTGTTCGCGGCGGATGCTGTTCACTTTGAGACGTGCCGGGATGCCGGAGCGTTCGATCACGACCGGAATGAGCTTCTGCGGCAGAAGGGCGTCGAGCGCGTTGGTAAAATCGCGGTTGATGTTTTCGGAAAAGTCCCGCAGCAGCCGTTCATCGAGCTTTTCCGGCGTGAGTCCCGGCTTGAGATCGATCTCCAGCCGGCAGGATGAGACATTTTCCGGCAGATGAGCGCTCGCCGAAAGCACGAGCGGCCCCGATACGCCGAAATGCGTGAAGAGCATTTCTCCCTGCTCCCGGTAGAGCGCTTTATCTCCGCAGAAAAGCGTCAGACCGACGTTCCGCAGCGAAAGGCCCTGCATCCGCGCGCAGTCTGTCTCCGCCTCCAACGGCACGAGCGACGCGCGCGTCGGAACGATGGTGTGGCCCAGGTTCACGGCAATGAGGTAACCGTCGCCGGTAGAGCCGGTCGCGGGATAGGATAAACCGCCGGTACACAAAACGACTGCCCGGCAGGGATATTCGCTGCGGTCCGTCACCGCCGAGAAAACACATCCGTTCTCTGTCCGGACGTCAACAAGACGTTCCCGAACAAATCGCACATCGGCGCTTTTTGCCATATGCTCCAGCGTATCGGCAATATCGTTGGCGTTATCGGAAACGGGAAATACGCGCTCGCCGCGCTCGGTTTTGAGCGGCACGCCCGCCTCTTCAAAAAAACTCTTTACGGCCTCCGGCGGAAAAGCATACAGTGAGCTTTTGAGAAACCGCGCATTGGTGCACACCTTCTGCAAAAATTCCTGCGGCGCGCTGTCGTTCGTAACATTGCAGCGGCCTTTCCCGGTGATGCGGAGCTTTTTTCCCGTTTTCCCGTTCGGCTCGAGGACTGTTACCGAAAGACCGCGCCGTGCCGCCGTGATCGCCGTCATCAGTCCGGCGGCTCCGGCGCCGGCAATTATCACATCAGTCATTGAGATTTTCGTACACCTCATATTCGCTCCAGATACCCTCGAGCTTCCGGAACGTATCGGAGAGATTGTCGGGACGCTGGTAGCCGATGGCGACAATGAG
>DHKA01000075.1:4213-36658 GCA_002404605.1 Clostridiales bacterium UBA4706
CTCTCATCGGCGCGACGAGAGAGTCAAGAAACGAGACCATGTCACTTTTGGCGAACAGGTTGATGTCTGCCACGCCTACGAACGGCGAGGATTGCCCGTCTGTAATGCCAATCGCCGTTGCGCCGGTGGATTTAGCAAACTGCATTGCCTTGATCGTTCGAGAGGAATAGCGAGGGAAGCTGATGCCGATAATAACATCGCCTTCATGGATGCGGAACACCTGCTCATAGACCTCGCTCACGGACGTATCGTGGATCAGTCGGACATTATCGAGCAGAAGGTTGAGATAGAAGCCGAGAAAACTCGCAAGCGACGTGGACGAGCGCATGCCGACGATGTAGACCGTTTTGGCCTTGAGGATTGCATCGACCGCGCGGTTGAAGTCTTCTTTGCTCACCTCGTCGATCGTGCTGCGGAGCTTGTCCATATCCGCGGAGAGCACCGCGTCGAGAATGTTGCCGCGGTCGATCTGTTCCTTGGCGACCTCGATGCGCTGCACTGCCGTGAGACGGTTGCGGATCATTTCCTGCATAGCGCGCCGCATACCGGGGTAGCCGTCATACCCAAGCTCCGTAGCAAAGCGGACGACCGTTGATTCTGAAACGCCGACCGTCTGTCCAAGTTTTCCCGCCGTCATAAAAGCGGCTTTGTCGTAGTTTTCCGAAATGTACCGGCAAATCATCCGCTGACCTTTGGAAAATTTATGGTTTTCTTTATTGATAAGCGCCAGAATATCGCGTTCCATGGCAGGCCCCTCATAATTTCTTTACAAAAAATCTCCCGGATATCATCCGGGAGATTCATTTTAGACCTATTTCCCTGCAAATGCAAGTTAATTTTGCAATTCGTGTTGATAAATCCTGCAAAAAGAAAGCATCAGTGCAGACTTTGCAAGTATTCCAGCTCTTTTGCCGTCAAATACCGCCACTGCCCGGCGGGAAGATCGCCGAGTGCAAGCTCTCCCTGCCGGATGCGGAGCAGGCGCTGTACCTTGAGCCCTGCGGCGGCGCACATGTTTCGCACCTCGCGGTTTTTCCCCTCGCGGATCGTGACGTCGATGAGCGCCCGGTCCTCCGTGGAGCGAAGTACGCGCACCTCTGCGGCGCGGTACCGCACCCCTTCATACACGATCGGGCGGCGCAGTGTTCCGGCGGCTTCCGCCGCGTCCGGGCCGCTCACCCACACGCGATAGGTTTTGCTCACGCCGTGCGACGGATGCGCCAGACGGTTCGCGGTCTCGCCGTCATCGGTGAAGAGAAGCAGTCCTTCCGACATGCAGTCGAGCCGTCCGACCGGGAAAAGGCGCACACCGGCATCCTGCACGAGTTCGGCGACTGTCGGGCGGCCGTGCGTATCGCGCAGCGTAGTAACATAGCCGCGCGGTTTGTGGAGAAGGACATATGTATGCTCTTCCGGCAGCGAAAGACGCTTGCCGTTCAGACAGACCACATCACTCTCCTCCGCGCCGGAGCCGAGAGAGGCGGTCACGCCGTTGACCGTGACTTTCCCCTGCCGGATAAATTCCTCCGCCTCGCGGCGGGAGCAGACCCCCGCCGCGGCAATATATTTTTGAAGTCTCATTATATTTCTTCCTTTGCTGATCGGTTATGCCGGGTATATGCCGGGGAAAAGCCGGTTCACACGCGGGTTCTCCCCGCCCCATCGGAGTGCCGCCGTACACACGGCCTCCCCATCCGCCGAAATGACGAGTTTCCCCGCCGCGGCCCTCGCCGGAACCGGCGCAAAAACGAAATGCGGGAGATGGACGGTAAGCTCAATTTCCGCGCTCTTCGGAAGGCACAGGCAGACGCTGCGGTCCAGCACGACAGGGCTTTCCGCTTCCAGACCGCCAATGACCGGCACATCCTCCACACGATCCCCTTCCGGGCGCTCGAATTCTGCGTAGGAATCAAACGCCCAGTCGTAGAGCGCGGCATGATCCTTCCAGTCGTTTGGGTCGGAAAGCGTTACGCAGATAAGCTGCATGCCGTTGCGCTCGCAGCTCGATACGAGACAGCGGCCCGCGGCCTTTGTGTAGCCCGTCTTGCCGCCGTTCACGCCGTGGCAGCCCCAGAGCAGCTTGTTGTGGTTCACATACGTTACGCCGTGGATACAGCTGCTGCGCATGGAGAGTATCTCCGCGAGCACATCGTTTTGGAGCGCCGCGGCCATAATGAGGCCGAGATCATGCGCGGAGGCACGGTGTCCGTCGGCATCCAGCCCGTGCGGATTGACAAAATGCGATGCGGTAAGGCCCAGTTCCTCCGCTTTCCGGTTCATCTGCTCGATGAACGCATCGCCGCCGAGTGAACCGGCAATAGCGAGCGCGGCGTCGTTGCCGGAGGCAAGCAGCAGTCCTTCCAGAAGCTCATGGAGCGTATAGCTCTCCCCCGCGCGGAGATACATGGATGAGCCCTCTACCTCCGTCCATTCGCTCTGCACCGTAACGCTGCGCTCCGGCGTGGCGAGATCGAGCGCTGTGAGTGCCGTCATAAGTTTCGTTGTACTCGCAATGAGCATCGGCGTATCGGCGTTTTTCTCCGCGAGAACTGCACCGGATCTCGCGTGGAGCACGATCATTGCCTCCGCCGAAGTTCCCGGCACAGCCGGAGCCGCCGCTGCTGAACCGGAAAGCAAGATCGCCGCAGCCAGAGCCAGAATTACCGTTTTCTTCATAAATAAGCACCACCCATGGATTGATTCGGGCGGTGCTTAGTATGACCGGTACGCTGGGGAAATTATTCCTTGTTCTTCTTGTTTACGATGTTGTCAATGCGGTCGAGCACATCGGGCATCATCTCCACAACGCGGTCCATCGTTGAAAGCGGGTTGGAGGAAACGCTGATCATGCGGCAGGTGCCGTCCTTGATGACGAAGAAGCCGACCGGCTCGACCTTGACGCCCGCGCCGTTGCCGCCGGTAAAGGAAATGCCCTTGCTGCCGGTCGTGCCGCCGGTGCCAATACCGAAGCTCATGCGCGAAACGGGAATAACGGTAATGCCGTCGGGCGTGCTGATGGGTTTGCCGATAATGGTGTCTGCGTCAACCAGCTGCCGGATCTTACTGACGGTCATATCCATGAGGGCATTGATCTTATTCTCTTCCATTGTCGTCTTTCCTTTCATTCATCGCCGCGGCGGGTTCATCCCGACGGCTGTTTATTTTCCATTTCAAAAACTCCACGCCGAGCGCTACGGCCAGATGCACCAGCCGGAACAGCTGCAGCGAAACCACGATGCGCACAGAGATCGTAGGCTCCTCCGAGGTATAGTCCGCGCCGATCTCAATATCACGCCGGAGAACGCGGATCTTATTTCCTGCAAGCGCCGGGAGCGTCTCCGCCGCAGCGCATGCCATGCCGTATTGGATCGCCGTATCGTAGGGATCCCGGCAGGCAACGGTATAGTGCAGCTGAAAGAAGTTCACGGTAAAGCTGCGGAAAAAGCGGCGGATCGCGTGCGATCCCATCCGGAGCAGCGCAACAATGGTGTCAAAGTCGAGCTTAGGCTTCGGCTTGACGGTCACGCTATCGTTGATCTCCTTATCCTTGGCTGCGGCGGCCTTTTTTGCTGCCTTGGCAGCGCGGCGCTCTTCCTTTTTGGCCTTCTGTTTTTCCGTGAGCGGTTTTTTCGGCAGCAGCCAGATGCGCAGTGGCCCGGCCTTGATCCCTACACGCAGCACCTCATCCGCATAACCGACGTCTACGCCGTACGGCAGGAAAAACACGAGCAGAATCAAAACCGCCAGCACAGCCAGTATGATCCATCCGACCAATCACATCACCTCGTCCGGAGTTATTCGATCTCCGTGATTTTGAGCTGTTCCTCTTTTTCGCTTGCCGCGTCGATGGCGGCCTGGAGTTCCTGTATACCCTCGCCCGTGGCGACATTCGGCAGCGGCGGCAGCTCCTCGATGGAGGAAATGCCGACAACGCGGAGAAACTGATCGGTCGTCCCAAAAAGGACCGGCCGTCCCGGAGCTTCCAGACGTCCGCAGGGCGCGATCAGCCCGCGCTCGGAGAGAAGCGCGACGGTATACGAGCTGTCGGTACCGCGAAGCTGCTCTATGTAGGAGCGTGTAACAGGCTGATAATATGCGACGATTGCCAAAACCTCCAGCGCCGTCGGCGAGAGCTTCGGCTGCGCACGCTTTTCGAGCGTGCGGCTGACCACATCACTGTATTCGCCCGCCGTAACAAGCTGCAACCGATTTTCCATCCGCGCCAGACGAAAGCCGCGGCCATTTTCTTCATATTCTCTGGCAAGCTGCTCCGCAGCCTGCCGGACGTCCCAAGGCTCTGCACCGAGGACCTTGGCAATATGTTCTGTTTCAACGCTGTCTCCGGCGGCAAAGAGGATCGCTTCCAGCGCCGGACGGATCTTATTGATTCCTACCATTTATTTTTCCGTATCCGTGAGCGCACGGCTCACATCGTAATTTCCCTTTTCTCCGCTGACGCGGATCTGCCCGTCGGAGCAGAGCTCCAACACGGACAGAAATGTCGCTACCAATTCGCTGCGGCTTTTGCAAATGCCGAACATGGATTCGAGCGACATATGCCCGTTTTTCCGGAGAAGGTCGAGCAGCTGTCCGCTCTTTTCGCGGACACTGAAAATGATCGGCTTCGGCGCAGCGCGGCGCAGCGTTTCGTTTTCCTCCTGAGCCGATTCGCCCGTGCCGCGGAGCAGGATCTGCGCAAGTGCGCTGAGAAGCTCCTCCGGCGTATGATGGTAATCGTACGGGCGCTCCGGCAGCGGAAGCGGGCCGCGGGTCTGCATCTTCATGCCCACCTCGGCCAGCTGTCCGATCTCCGGGGCGATCTCCCGCACGGCGGCGATCGCGTCGCGGTTTTTGAGCTGCTCCAGCGCCGAGACGAGCACTTCGAGTTCCGTCGGCTCTTTCTCTTCCGTCAGGAGCATTTTGGTTTTGATGTACATGAGGTGCGACGCCATCTGGACAAACTCGCTCGCGATCTCCAGATCCATCTCCTGCATCCTCTGAAGATAGGCAAGATACTGGTCGAGCAGCTGGGAGATCTGGATATCGCGTATTTCGATCTTGTCCTTGGCGAGCAGCATCAAAATGAGGTCGAGCGGGCCGGTAAAATCCTCCAGCTCGTCGCGCGCATGCACAACGCCTTCCAGATGATAGCTCGGTTCTTGGATCATGGGTATACCGTATGCCTTTACACGAAATGCGTCACGAGCCGAAAGCCGAGTTCAGCAAGGACAAAAAGTTTATCAAAGAGCCATGCGGTCACCGTGGAAAGCGGACCGCCGAGGACCTTTGTAGAGACAAGCACAAGGAGCAATATCATGCCGTAGCGCTCGTAGCGCATGAGTTTGAAATAGCTCTCATCCGAAATGAAGGAGAAAAGCACTTTGCTCCCGTCGAGCGGCGGAATGGGGATGAGGTTGAATACGGCAAGCGACAGGCTGAGATATGCCGTTGCGTAAATAAGCTGGAGGATCGTTTCGGCGACCGCGCCGCCGGTATGCAGCGGGTAAAAGAGCAGCCCGTACAGGAACAGAAACACTCCCGCAAGCAGGAAGTTGCACGCCGGGCCAGCCAGCGCCGTTACCGCCATACCCTTTTTCGGGTTTTTAAAGCGGTACATATTGACCGGAACCGGCTTTGCCCAGCCGAAGCGAAACACGACCATCATAAGCAGGCCCATGACGTCGATGTGCTTTATGGGGTTGAGCGTCAGCCGCCCGGCGTCCTTCGCCGTCGTGTCGCCAAGCCGATAAGCCACATACCCGTGGCTCAGCTCATGCAGCGTGATGCACAGAAGCGATGGGAGAATGTTCATCACGATCTGCACCGGAACCGTCCAGTCCAAATTCTTCCAGATATTTACAAAGTCACTCATAGATAAGTTAATACTACCAAAAAATTTGGCATAATACAACACTAAATATTGTTTTCGATGAATCCGAGCAGTTCACGGCGGCCGACCTTTGCTGTGCAGGAATAGAGAAGCAGCGGAAAATCGTCGTCCAGTCCCAGCACGTCCCGAATGCGCTCCAGATTCGGCTCGATCTCACTTTTTTTCAGCTTGTCACACTTGTTTGCGACAACGACGAACGGCCGTCCGGCGTCGAAGAAATACTCCGCCATCGTTACATCGTCCGCTGTGGGCGCATGGCGGGAATCGACGATCAGAACGCCCATGGTAAAGAGGTTCGGTTCCTGAAAGAAGTCTTCCATGAGCGCGCCCCAGCGCCGCCGCTCATCGCCGGATACACGGGCGTAGCCGTAGCCGGGCAGGTCGATGAAATATGTCCCGTCCACGAGGAAATAGTTGACCTGCACCGTTTTTCCCGGCGTTGCGCCGACACGGGCGTAGTTCTTCCGGTTGAGCAGGCTGTTGATCACGGAGGACTTGCCGACATTGGAGCGCCCGGCGAACGCGACGGCATGACGGCCGTCGCGCAGAAACGCCTTTTTATTTGCAGCGGATTTGACAAATTCGACTTTCTGTGTGTTCATTCCGCCTCCTTCTCCCCCGCCGGGCGCAGCGCCTTTTTCAGCACTTGATCCATGTGCGAGACTGCCGTAAAGTTCACGGCGTTGCGCACGTTCGGATCCATCTCAGCAAGATCGCTCACGTTGTCCTCCGGCAGAAGCACCTCGTGGATCCCGGCGCGGAGCGCCGCCATCGTCTTTTCCTGAATGCCGCCGATCGGCAGCACGCGGCCGCGCAGCGTGATCTCGCCCGTCATGGCGATATCGGCGCGGACCGGACGGTTCGTGAGCGCGGAAACGACGCACAGACAGATCGCGGCGCCGGCGCTCGGGCCATCCTTCGGGACGGCTCCCTCCGGGAAATGGAGATGGATGTCGGTATTCTTATGAAAATCCGGATCGATGCCGAGCTCGGAGGTGCGGCTGCGGATGTATGTTACCGCCGCCTGGCATGATTCCTTCATCACATCGCCGAGATTGCCGGTCAGTTCGAGCTTTCCGTTGCCCGGCACGACGGAGCACTCCACATCGAGCACCTCGCCGCCGACACTTGTCCAAGCAAGACCATGGACAAGCCCCACGGAATCGGTCGAGAAATTGACCTCCGGCTTGAATTTGACGGGGCCGAGCCATGGCTCAAGTTCGCCCGCACGCAGCCGCAAAGACTTTCTCTCCCCCGAGGCAATACCGCGAGCCGCCTTCCGGCAGAGCGCGGCCAGCTCGCGCTCGAGCATGCGCACACCCGACTCGCGGGTATAGAGCGCTACGATCTCGCGGATGGCATCGTCCGAAACACGCAGCTGGTTTCCGGAAAGGCCGTGCTTCGTCCGCTGCTTGGGCAGCAGATGACGCTTGGCGATCTGGAGCTTTTCCTCGTCGGTATAGCTGCCGAGGGAAATGACCTCCATACGGTCGAGCAGTGCGCGGGGAATGGTGTCTGCGGTGTTGGCGGTCGTGATGAACAAAACCTCGGAAAGGTCGAACGGGATCTCCAGAAAATGATCGCGGAAGGAACCGTTCTGTTCGCCGTCAAGCGCTTCGAGAAGCGCGGCGGACGGGTCGCCCCGATAGTCCGAGCCGAGTTTGTCGATCTCGTCGAGCACAAGTACGGGATTTCGTGAGCCCGCCTGCTGAATACCGGCGATGATGCGCCCCGGCATAGCGCCGACATAGGTTTTTCGATGACCTCGGATCTCCGCTTCGTCGTGCACGCCGCCGAGGGAGATGCGGGCGCATTTCCGGTTTGTGGCGCGGGCGATGCTCATGGCGATGCTCGTTTTGCCGACGCCCGGAGGCCCCACGAGGCAGAGCACACCGCCCTTGACCTGCGCGGAGAGCTGGCGCACGGCAAGGTATTCCAAAATGCGGTCCTTGACCTTTGCAAGACCGTAATGATCCTCATCGAGGATCTTTTTCGCGTGGGCAATATCAGCAACGTCCTTCGTCCTGTCGTTCCATGGAAGCTCAAGGCAGACGTCGAGATATGTTCGCAGCACCGCGCCTTCCGCCGCCCCAAACGGCTGCTTGGCGAGACGGGAAAGCTCCTTAAGGAGCTTTTTCTCGATCTCGGGATCAAGTTTGAGATCAAGGATCTTCCGGCGGTACTCTTCCAGATCGTCCGTTTCGGACACTTCCCCCAGTTCTTCCTGGATCACGCGCATCTGCTCGCGCAGGAAATAGTCCTTTTGATTTTTCGCCACGCGCTCCGCCGCCGTGGACTGGAGATTTTGCTGGATATCCATGATCTCCAGCTCGCGGTGCAGCATATCGCAGAGCATCGTGAGACGCTTGACCGGCGAGCATTCTTCCAGAAGAAGCTGCTTTTCTGCCGGCTGTAAAAAGACGTTCTGGGCAATGTAGTCCGAGACGAAACCCGGCTCCTTCCGGTCCGCTACGCAGAGCAGGGCCTCCGGGCCGAGCGTTCCCGACGAGGAGGCGTACTCGGCAAAGAGATCGTTGCACGAGCGGATAAGCGCAGTGCATTCGAGCGTATCCGCATCGACAGGCTCATCCGCGAGGACCTGCACGTTTGCCCAGAGCGCCGGGGTCTCCGCCGTAAGGCGCAGAAGCTTTGCGCGATAAAGCCCGTCAACGATGCATTTAACGTTTCCGCCGCCGGGAGTGCGTAAAATCTGGCTCAGGCGGCAGATCGTGCCAACTGTGTAGAGATCGTCGATGCGGGGCGTATCGCAGGTGATGTCGCGCTGCGCCACAAGGAAGATCATCCGGTCGGTGCCGATGGCGGCGTTGAGCGCGGCAATGCTCATCGGGCGCTCCACATCAAAGTGCAGCACCGTTCCGGGAAATACCGACACACCGCGGAGAGCGAGCGTCGGCAATGTCATGATTCGGCTGGTATTTTCGCTCATAGTATCATCCTCCATAGCAAACGAGCGGGGACGCGCCCCGCTCTCTGCCATGTGCTTTGTTACACACTGTCTGAATTATCGTTCCGCAGCGCCACGGGCGGTTTGCCGTTTCTCACGCAGTCTGCGGTGATGATCACACGCTTGATGCTCTTGTCCGAGGGGATGCGGAACATGATATCCGTCATGATCTTTTCCATGATGCTGCGCAGTCCACGCGCGCCGATCTCCATTTCAATGGCTTTGTCCGCAATGGCCTCCAGCGCCTCGGGCTCATATTCCAGCTTGACACCGTCAAGCTCCATAAGCGCCGTATACTGCTTCGTGATCGCAAACTTTGGCTCGACCAGAATACGGATCAAGTCATCCCGTGAAAGAGACGAAAGCGGCGTGATGACCGGCAAACGTCCGACAAGCTCGGGAATGATGCCGTACTTGATCACATCGTGCTGCTGGACCTGCGAGAGGATCTCGCCGAGGTTTTTCTCCTTCTTGCTTGAGATCGCCGCACCAAAGCCCACGCTCTTCCGGTCCAGACGGTTTTCAATAATCTTGTCCAGACCGTCGAACGCGCCGCCGCAGATAAAGAGAATGTTGGTCGTGTCGATATGGATGAACTCCTGCTGCGGGTGCTTGCGTCCGCCCTGCGGGGGAACCGCAGCGATCGTCCCTTCCAGGATCTTCAACAGCGCCTGCTGCACGCCTTCGCCGGAAACATCGCGCGTGATCGAGACGTTCTCGCTTTTGCGGGATATCTTGTCCAGCTCATCGATATAGATGATGCCGCGCTGGGCGCGCTCCACATCAAAATCTGCCGCCTGCAGAAGACGGAGAAGAATGTTCTCCACATCCTCGCCGACGTAGCCCGCCTCGGTGAGTGTCGTAGCGTCTGCAATGGCGAACGGAACATCCAGCACACGCGCAAGAGTCTGCGCAAAAAGCGTTTTTCCGCTGCCGGTGGGACCGATGAGCAGAATATTGGACTTTTGCAGCTCAACATCGGACTCATGGCCATAATAGATGCGCTTATAGTGGTTATAAACGGCGACGGACAGCGCGATCTTCGCCGTATCCTGCCCAACGATATACTCGTCGAGGACTTTTTTGATCTCCGCCGGCTTAGGAAGCTCGGTGACCGCCGGGATACTCGGCGCTTCTTTTTCCGCCTGAGCATGCTGCGGCAGGTCCTCGTCCACGATATTCATGCACAGGCGTACACAATCGCTGCAGATATAAGCGCCGTTACCGGCAATCAGCTTATCCACCTGGTCCTGTGTCCTGCCGCAGAAAGCGCAGCGGATCCTTCTATCGTCTGATCTTGCCATAAGATCTCCCTGAATTATCTTTTATAAATGACCTTATCGATGAGGCCGTATTCGCGCGCCTCCTCCGCTAAAAGCCAGTGGTCACGCTCGGAATCGGCTTTGATCTGCTCCGGCGTTTTGCCGGTGTTCTCCGCCATGATCCGGTTCATACGCGCTTTGATCTTGAGAAAACGCTCCACATCGATCTCCATATCGGTGACCTTGCCCTGCGTTCCGGCGGCAGGCTGGTGGATCATGATCTCAGCATTGGGCAGCGCGATGCGCTTGCCCTTCGCGCCGGAGGACAGCAGAAACGCCCCCATCGACGCCGCCATACCGACGCAGATGGTGGACACGTCGCACTTGATATACTGCATCGTGTCGTAGATCGCCATACCGTCCGTGATCGAGCCGCCGGGACTGTTGATATACATCTGGATATCCTTGTCGGGATCCTGCGCTTCCAGATACAGGAGCTGCGCCACAACGAGACTGGCGGACGTGCTGTTGACTTCCTCACCGAGAAATACGATGCGGTCATTCAGCAGGCGGGAAAAAATGTCATAGGAGCGTTCTCCGCGGGACGTCTGTTCTACAACATACGGTACGAGACTCATGATATAAATCCTCCTTTGCGGGGTTAAAATACGATGATGCGGGAAAGGGCGATTCGCCCCTTCCCGTGTATGTCGGATGGTTGACGAAAACGGATTACTCCTCCGTATTCTCCTCGGTCTTGGTGCTCTTGCGGGTAGTCTTCTTCGCCTTCGGAGCTTCCTCGCCGTCGGTCTCTTCAGTCTTGGCCTTGCGGGTGGTCTTCTTCGCCTTCGGAGCTTCTTCCTCGGCAGTCTCTTCCGTCTTGGCGGCCTTCTTCGCGGCGGGCTTTTGGGCCTTCTTCTCCTTTGCAACAACGCCGCTCTCGGCAATGATCTCCATGGCGCGCTGGCGGCGCAGGTCAGCAGTCAGACCGGCGACGTCGATGGCCTTCGCCACATCCTCGGCCTTCATGCCGTAGGCTTCGCCGAGCTTCTCATATTCGGCCTGCAGATCCTCTTCGGAAACCTGGACGTTCTCGGCCTCGGCAACAGCGGCAAGCAGAACCTCGGTGCGGGCCTGCTTTTCAGCCGTGGCGCGCATGCTCTCGCGGAAGGTCTTCATATCGGTGCCGATCATCTTCAGATAATCGTCGATACGGATGCCCTGATTGGCCATATACTGTGCGTACTCGCGGATGATGCCGTCCATGCGCTCTTCGACCATGCCTTCGGGCATATCAACGCTCATATTCTCCACAGCTTGATCGACAAGGGCATCTTCAAAGGCATTCTTCGCAGCCTTTTCCTTCTCTTCGACGGACTTGGCGCGGATATCGGCCTTCAGCTCGGCGAGAGTGTCAAAGTCGTTGTCCTTGGCGAACTCGTCGTCCAGCTCGGGCAGTTCCTCAAACTTGACCTCGTTGCACTTTACGTGGAACACGACGGCCTTGCCGCCGAGATCGTGGCCGTAGTTCTCCGGGAAGGTGATGTCAAGATCGCGCTCTTCCCCGGCGGAAATGCCGACGAGCTGGCTCTCAAAGCCGGGAACGAAGGTGTCGGAGCCGAGAACGAGGTTCTGGTTCTCCGCCGTGCCGCCGTCGAACGGGATGCCGTCGAGCAGACCGGCGTAGTTGATGTTTACGGTGTCGCCGTTCTGCGCGGAGCGCTCCACGGTGACGAGGCGGGCGTTCTGCTTGCGCAGACGCTCAATGTGGCTGTCAACCTCTTCGTCGGTGACTTCAACGGAGGACTTCTCCGCCTCAAGGCCCTTATACTGGCCGAGCGTGACCTCGGGATAAACGTCGGTGCTGAAGCTCAGAAGAGCGCCGTTCTCTTCAGTGACCTTGGAATCGGTCATGGTCGGACGGCCGACGGTCTCGAGCTTTCCCTCGGCGACGCCGAACGCGAAGGCGTCGTTCGCGGCATTTTCAAACGCATCATCATAGAACACGTCCTTGCCGTACATACCCTCGATGACCATGCGGGGCGCCTTGCCCTTGCGGAAGCCGGGAACCATGATGCTGCTGCGGGCCTTCAGATATGCACCGTTGACATACTTTTCAAACTCGGCAGCGTCGAGCTCGACATCAAAGGAAACGGTATTTTTTTCTTTCTTGCTGTTCTTGACAATCATGTGGGGGTTACTCCTCTCTATATTTCAGCCGGGACTGAATATGCAAATTTCAAGCCGATATATTATAGCAAATCAAAATGCAAATTGCAACGGATTATCTGAGCTTAAACGGAACAAAATCAAGAAAATCTGCGGAAACAAGGCGATATCGCACGCCCTCACTTACACCGATGAACGCGCTGCGGCAGCCGTAGCCGTGAATATGACCGTAACAGCACTCCTGCACGCCGTATTCGGAGAGCACACGCAGTATCTCCGGGCAGGTATAATGAAGATACAGCGGCGGATAATGGAGAAAGACGAGCTTCTCCCGGTCTCCGGCGCATCGGAGTGAAGTTTCCAGCCGTCCGACCTCGCGTCGGAGGACTTTGGCATCATGCTCGGTGCCAGTCTCTTCGTCCTTAAACCAGCCGCGCGTGCCGCACAGCGCCAGATTTTCCCATTCCGCAGAATTATTATGCAGCAAAGAGATAGTGTCCAAACCGTTTTGTTCAAAAAAAGCGTTCATTTTTGCCGCGGTCGTCCACCAGTAGTCGTGATTGCCCTTTACCATCAGTTTTTTTCCGGGCAAGCTGTTGAGAAACTGGAAATCCGGCAGCGCCTCGGCGAGACTCATTGCCCAGCAGAAATCGCCGCAGATAACGCAGGTATCGTCCTCATGCAGCAGATCGAAACCGCGTCGGATCTTGTCCACATAGCCGATCCAGCGTCCGCCGAAGGCTTCCATGGTCTTGTCCGGCTCACCGATGGCGAGATGCAGATCTCCAATGGCAAAAAGGGACATATTCCCTCCCTTCTCCGAATAAAGCGGGAATTTGCGCAGAAACTACTCCCTGTAATCCAAAAGGGAGGATAAAAACATGAACGAAAAAACGAACTGCAAGATCGACTGCTGCGTAAAAGACTGCAAGTATCACACCGCGGCAGACCAGTGCACTGCTTCCCACATCAACGTTTCCAACGAGGATGCCCAGCGCAAAGCGGAGACGTTCTGCGCCACGTTTGAAAACCGCTGCAACTGCTGACCGGACGGGGCTTTCGCCCCGTACATATTTTTTAATCCAGAGTGAAAGCATTCTCCCAGTGGCGGATGTCGGGTTTCTTCGTGTCCACCCCGTCAGGGGCATAGATCTCGATCACATCGAACCGCGGCTGCAGCTTCTGCGGATTCTTTTGCAGCCATTCTTCCGCGGCGGCGGCCAGTTTCTGCCGTTTGGCGAAGGTCACGAACTCACGCGCTTCGGCGAATGCGGCATTTTTGCGCAGCTTCACCTCCACAAAGATCACGTATCGCCGGTCAGCGGCGATCACATCCAGCTCGCCGAGACGGGTGCGGTAATTCATGGCAAGAATACGGCAGCCCTTTTTCCGCAGGTATTCCGCCGCGAGCGCCTCGCCGTAGCGCCCGAGCAGCATCGTTCCGCTCAATGCATCTTCCTCAGATACGTCGGGCGGTGGATCGGTGAAGGGCCGTATTCACAAAGCGCGGCATAGTGCGCCGCCGTGCCGTAGCCTTTATGTCTGGCAAAGCCGTACTGGGGATAGAGCGCGTCCATATCGTCCATATACCGGTCTCGCGTGACCTTGGCAAGCACCGAGGCCGCCGCGATCGAAGCGCACAGGCTATCGCCCTTGACTACCTTGATCGCCGGGACAGCGAGCTCGTTTTTATCGTTTCCGTCCACGAGCGCGAGTACAGGCGCCGGCTCCATATCCGCAATGGCGCGGTTCATGGCGAGATACGTTGCGCCTTTGATATTCAGCGTCTCGATCTCGTCCACGGTGGCAAACGCGATGCCGAACGCCACGGCGCTCTCGCAGATGATGTCGTAGAGCGCGTCGCGCTTTTTCGCCGTGAGCTTTTTGGAGTCGTTCAAGCCAGGGATCACAAGTCCCTCCGGCAGAATGACCGCCGCAGCGCACACCGGCCCGGCCAGCGGGCCGCGCCCCGCCTCGTCTACGCCGCAGAACGGCGTCTTCCCATCCGCGAGAAAACGCTCGCAGGCGTACATATCCATTTCGGGATGTTCCATAGTCACGGCCTTTCCAGCGTCATGCGTCCGAGCTTGCCCTCGCGGAATTCATCGAGCAGGACATGCGCCATACGCTCGGTATTGACTTCGCCGCCGGAGATGAGAAAGCCGCGCTTTCTCGCCGCGGCTTCGAGCAGCTCGTAGCCGGGCGCTTCCGGGTCGGGCGTAAATTTATAGCGTGCCTCGATCGCGCCGGGGTAAAGCTCGCGCAGCCGCTCGAGCAGCCGGCAGGCG
This sequence comes from Clostridiales bacterium UBA4706, assembly GCA_002404605.1. Lineage (GTDB taxonomy): Bacteria > Bacillota > Clostridia > Oscillospirales > Oscillospiraceae > Apopatocola. The sequence continues at coordinate 18,788 of DHKA01000075.1, forward strand.
ACGAGCTCCACGTCGAGGATGTTATCGTTGATCGCGCCCGTCCAGGCAAGCGAATACCCGACCTCGGGTGACTCAAATTTGGGCCAGAGGATGCCAGGCGTATCCAGCAGGAGGATGCCGCCGTTGAGCGTGATCCATTGTTTGCCGCGCGTAACGCCGGGACGGTCGCTCGTTTCCGCAGCCTTTCGCCCAGCGAGCCGGTTGATAAAGCTCGATTTTCCCACGTTCGGCACGCCGAGGACCATGAACCGCAGGGCCTTGCCCACCTGTCCTTTTGCCTCAGCCCGCTCGATCTTCTCCTTCAGAAGCGAGCGCGCCGCTGCGGGAAAGGCGTTCACACCGCGGCCGCTTTTGCAGTCCATTTCCAGTGCGAGCGCGCCCTCGCCGGTTAGGGCTTTTTTCCATAACGCGGTCGCGGCGGCGTCCGCTTGATCCGCGCGGTTGAGCACGATCAGCCGCGGCTTGCTGCCGACGATACGCTCCACATCCGGGTTACGGCTGGAATTGGGGATACGCGCGTCGCGCAGCTCCACCACGGCGTCCACAAGACGGAGGCTGTCCTCCATCATGCGGGTCGCCTTTTTCATATGACCGGGATACCAGTTGATCGTTTCGTTTCCCATCAGCGGATCACTCCTATGCGGCTCCAGTCACGGCTCTCGCCGTGCTGGGGATCACCGCCCGGAACGAGCAGGAAAAACGCCCGCCCGATGACAAGGCGCTCATCCACGCAGCCGATGCGGTCATCGCGGCTGTCGGTCGAGCCGTTGCGGTTGTCGCCCATGACAAAGAGACATCCCTCCGGCACGGTGACGGAGTCGCCGAAGTCAATACGGCGGTGCGTCGGCTCGAGCGTATAGGGCTCATTCAGCGCCACGCCGTCCACATACACGATGCCGCCTTCAAAGTCGATCGTGACCGTTTCGCCCTCGGTGGCGATCACGCGCTTGACGATGGGTTCGCTGTTGAAGCTCTCCTTGCGTAGGACGATCACATCGCCGCGCTTCGGTGTATAGAAAAGATTGGAGACAAGGATCCGGTCGCCGGGGTGCAGCGTATTGAGCATGGATGTGCCGACAACGCCGATCACGCGGACAAGAAACGTGAAGATCAAAACGCATGCAAACAGCGCCACCACGAGCGACTGGATCCAGTCGAACGTCTCGCCGCGGCGTTCTTTCAGCTTTCTTTTTTTGATCTCGGGCCAGGTTTCATTCATAAAAAGCACACTTCCGGTATTGTAATTACAGGCATTATACTACATTCTGCAACTGTCAGCAATAGGGAAAAAGGACGCCTCGATGAGGCGTCCTTTTTCTATGCGGCCGGACTTCAGTTGATGAGGCCCTTGACCTTGGCAGCCTTGCCCACGCGGTCGCGCAGGTAGTACAGCTTTGCCCGACGGACTTTGCCGCGCCGGATGGTCTCCACGGAGACGATGCTGGGAGAATGCACGGGGAAAACCTTCTCGCAGCCGACACCGTAGGAAATGCGGCGGACAGTGATGGTTTCGTTGATGCCGCCATGCTTTCTGGCAATGATGGTGCCTTCAAACACCTGGGTACGCTCGCGGGAGCCTTCCTTGACGCGGATCGTGACACGCACGGTGTCGCCAACGTTCATCTGCGGAAGCTCAGGCTTCATGTAGTTCGCGGTGAGAGTTTTGATGAGATCCATGATGATCCTTCCTTTACATGAGACGTTCTTACCGCGTAAGCACTGCGGCAGCGGACCGCCTTGATATGCCGTGCCCAAAGCACATACCATAAGAGGTTACCATATCCTGTCCGATTTTGCAAGAACTTTTTCGCATCGAACAACCTTAAAATTCCAAGTTGTGCCGTCCTCCCCTCGCCGGGCGGCACTCCCTGTCACGCTTTTAATATGCATAGCCGCTGTTGAGCAGTAGCGACACGGTATTTATATCCCCCTCCGCAGGGGCAAGACAGAGGGAAAGGAAGGAAACCCCTGTCTGCGCAAGACCGTTATTTCTGTACCCGCCACAAGGTCAGGCGGCGCTCTCTGTTATGCTTTTGAAGAATGGGCATAGAAAAAGCACCGTGTGTTTACACGATGCTTAAAAACTATATTTCGGATATTTCTGCAATGTCCTCAAGAGGAATATCTACAAAACCGATACTTAGATACACTTTCAGTTCGTCATCATCATCGAGTTCTGTTTCCATATAGCACTTGCCGCTGCGTGTATACCCGTCCTTGCAAATTATACGGACATTCTTAAGATTATAATTTGCCGCCTCTCGTGGTGTCATAACTGTCTTTCGCTCCTTTCATATCGGCATAAGTTGGAACAATGTGCCATCCCTTTTTACGACTGTAATGAATCGTAAAGCACGATGTTTCTACTTGCTCGTTCGTGTTCTCATTGACGGTATAACCGATTACCTTTTCAGACGCTGTTATTATTTCCGCTTCTGACCATGTACCATCTTTCCGCCTTTTCAAAATGCCGGTACTCGAATACTGATTGAAAAGCTCTTTCAGCTCATCCTGCGTAACCGTAACGACGCTCGGCCCGTACAAGCCTTGTCTCTGTTGCTTCTGGACATACATATTATACTCGTTCGTTCCGACATAATGCCCGTTCTGCCTTCCGACGTTCATTTCGTTCGAGTACTCATTCTGAATCCTGCGCCGGATGGGAAGATCGCGGAGATATGCATCAACGTTTCCGTTCTCGCTGCCTGTATCATACATCCCGTCAGCCTTTTTGACAAGCTCCCGGTATGCACGGTTTGTTTCTCTGGCCGCATCCGCGCCAAACTCCGCGATGTTCCCGCGCTCCCTCTGCGGCCTTAGTCCCGCCGCCTTGCTGAATGCCTCGTATTCCTCGTTGAGCCGACGATACCGCGCAGCCTTTATGGTATATTCCTCATCGTCTCCGCGCCCTTTGGCGGCTATCAGCTCGCGTTTAACCTTACGCAAAGACGCTTCAACCTGTCGCTGTTTCTGCGTGGCTTCGTAAAAGGTGTATTGCTTACCCTCAAACTCGAACGGCGGCGGGTCGATGTTCTCCAATTCCTCATCGGTGTACGTCCGTTCGGAAACGCCCTCTACCCAGACGTGGTACATATGGCGGCAGTTAGCGCCGCACAAACCGTCCACCTCATCAAGACCGCAGACCTCATAGATGGACACCGTTTCCGACGCTCTTTACATATTTCGCCCGAAATCCGGCAGAATAGGAAATGACTTCTTTACCGGAGGGAAAACCATGAAACAAATACGAAAAATTCTGCTTTTCACGCTCTGCCTCCTTCTGCTTGGCAGCTCGGTCACCGCCGCAGCCGCGGACGGCGCTCCCATCGCGGAAAATCTGGAGCTGGCAACTTACCGCGGCATATCCGTCGGCGGCAGACTCAAAGCGTTCGATCCGGAGGGCGAAGAGGTCCACTTCCGCATCACGACCGAGCCGAGGAAGGGCACGCTGACGCTTGAAGAAAACGGCGAATTCGTCTATACCCCCGCCGACGGCAAGCGCGGACGTGATTACTTCGGTTACTGCGCCTCCGATCCGAACGGTAATGTTTCGCAGGAAGCCACCGTTGTCATCACGATCCGCAAGGTCGGGAAGGGCGCCGGATACGCCGATACCGCCGGTCTTTCCTGCGAGTACGCTGCATGCGTCCTCGCGGAAAAGGGGCTTTTTACCGGCCGATGCGTCTGTGGACAATATCTCTTTGAGCCGGAGGAAACTATCACCTGCGGCGAATTTCTGACGCTCTGCATGGAAACAGCAGGCATTGAGCCTGTAGAAATGGTCGTTTCCGCAGATAGCAGCGCCACCGCCGCTCCCGCATGGGTGCAGCAGTATGTTGATGCCGCTGTGTCCGAGGGCTGCCCCGTGCCGACGTTTGGCGGAACCTCCTTCGACGCAGACGCGCCGGTGACGCTTGGTGCCGCGGCGCAGACGCTCTCGAAAGCGCTGCGCATCACGCCGCTCTCGTCCTCAAGCAGCGAAGCGAGCGCCGTAGAACGGGCCATACAGGAGCTTGCTGCGTGCGGTCTTCTGCCGATCGGAATGGATGTGGAAGCATCGCTCACACGCGGTCAGGCGGCGGAGCTCTTCCTAAAGGCGCTTAACCTTCTGGAACAGCGCGGCTGACAGAATCGGAAATATACGAGCAAACGGCGTTTGGCTTCGGCTGTATGCCGTTTGTTCGTTCTCTGTGACTGTATTACAGGAACCGCTCTTCGATGATATGGAATGTCTTGAAAAAGTCCGGGGCGATGTGTTATAAAAGTGCTAAAACTGAAAAACGGAGAATGAGTTATGGACAAGGAAAAACTATTGACGCTCTTGCCTGCCGAACTTGTTGATCTGGGCATTTGTCCCACTTGCTTCAACCGTGAAAACGGTGGTGCGATTTACGGCGACAACTCGGATAAGATGCTGTATGCAGATGAGGACATAGAATGCTTCTTTGTCGGCAATCCAAGAGCCGATGGGCATATGTGTATTTCAACGGTACAGCACTACCACGACATGAGCGAAGCCCCGGACTGCATTAATGAAAAGATTGTTCATTTTGCCAAAAGATTTATGCAGATCCTTTGCGAGATTTATGGGTGTGAGCGTGTCTATCTGTGTACCATGTGCGACGGTCCAAACAACCATTATCACATACAGTTGATCCCTCGCTACGCATACGAAAAGCGTGGGAGCAAAAACTTTGTAAAACCGCGCAAAGCGTATATACCCGATAATGCCAAACCGGAAAAAATAAGAGCGTTGATTCGAGAATATGCGCGAGAATAAAGAAGAAGGTTTGCAGAAAATTACCGGCAGGGTCCCCCCTGCCGGTCTTCTGTATTTCAGTCTTTCCGCAGCCGTTCGGCGAGAGCTTCGTCGGTGGCGGTGATGATCGTCCGGTAATCGGTATAGACCACGCGCCCGGGCTTCGCACCGGAGGGCTTTTTTACAAAACGCACCTGCGTACAGTCCACGGCGACTTTGCCGCCGGTTTTGGCCTGCGAATACGTTGCAGCGAGCGCCGCAGCCTGGCGGATCGTTTCCTCGTCCGCCTCGCCCTCCGCCTGCGACACGATCACGTGGCTGCCGGGGAGCTTCTGCACATGCAGCCAGAGATCGGTGCGGCGGGCAATGTGGAATGTCAGCTCATCGTTCTGCACGTTGCCGCGGCCAACGAGAATTTCTGTACCGCTGTCGGATACGAACCGCAGCGGCTTTCGCGCCGCGGGCTGCTTCTGCCGTTTTCCCTGCGTTTTCTCCTTGATATATCCGGCATTCACCAGCTCGCGGCGGATGTCGGCGAGATCGCGGTCGCATTCGGCGCGGGAGAGCTCGTCGAGCACGCTCTCCAGATACGCCTCGTCCTCGCGCGCCGCGGCGATCAGCTCCGTGAGCATCCGGCTTGCGGTTTTCGCTTTGTTATAGAGTTTATAATTATATGCCGCGTTCTGTTGCGGCGTTTTTCGCTCGTCCAGCGGTACGGTGACCGTCGGGCAGTCCGGCTCATAGTAGTCCTGTGCCTCAAAGGAGCGCATGCCGCGTTTCAGGCGGTACATATTCGCCGTGATGAGATCCCCCCGGCGGCGGTACTCCTCACGTTTTTCCGTTTCGAGCAGTTCCTGCTCGCGCGCCGCGATCTTGCGCAGGAGGCGGTCCCTCGCCGTTTTTGCCGTGCGCGTAAGATCGGCGCTGCGTCGGCGCAGGTTTTCCTGCTGATCCTTTTTGCGGTAAAAGGTATCCAATAGCTCGCTGAACGACGAAAACTCCGTCAGTTCAGCGCGGCTGCCATACTGATACACCGGCTGGAACGTGTAGTCTTTCGGCATGCCGTCGATGGAGATCATAACCGGCGTAAAGTCTCCGGTATCGATACGCGCGCGCAGCGCGTCAAGCGCAGCGGAAAGTCCCTCCCAGCCGCCGAGCGAGAGTTCGCGGCAAAGAAGAGGCGATAGCCCGCCGAACGTATCGAGCAGCCACTTGTCCGGCGGCTGTGTCCGGTCGGCGCATGCGAGCAGCCGCTCACACTCTTCCCTCTCCGTCCGGAAAAACGACGGCTTTTCCTGCTGCGGCGGCAGCGTATAGAAAAGTCCCGGCAGCAGCGCACGGCGGTTCGGGTCCTCATAGTCCACGCGGCGGATGCAGTCCAATATATGTCCGTCGCCGTCGAGCAGAAGGAGATTCAGTCCCTTGCCCATGAGTTCGAGCACGAGCGTTTTCTCTCCGCGGCAATTCAGCTCATCCACGGTGTCCAGCCGCAGAATAAGCAGACGCTCGCCGAGGGGCTGTTCCAGCGCCGTGATGCGCGCGCCGATCAGGTATTTGCGCAGCAGCATACAGAACATCGGCGGCTGCGGCGGGTTTTCCATGGTCTGCTCCGTGAGAGAAATGCGGGCGCTGCCCGGCCGGACAGAGATCAGCACACGGCGGCTTCCCTGCTCACGGGAATGCACGGACAGGATCAGCACGTCCTTTTCCGGCATGCTGATCCTGTCGATCTTTGCTCCCAGAAGGGAGTTTTCCAGCTCACGGCGCAGCGCCGTCAGCAGTATGGCGTCCAGAGGCATCGTTTTCCTCCAAAATGATAGCAAAGAGTTCTTCGATCCGCTCGTTTTGTCCGCGGAGATAGAGCCATCCGAACAGCGCCTCCAGCCCGGAGGCAGCATGGTACTCGGCCTCCGTCGCGGCGCGGGGCGCGGCATGGCTGTGCGCGTTGCGCCCGCGGCGGTATACGGCGTCCTCTTCGCCCGTCAGATACGGGCGGATCTTTTCCGCCGCGCGCGCCTGCGCCGGAGCGGATACATACCGGATGGTCTGCCGGTGCAGCTCACCGGCAGTCAGTTTACCGGAGCGGCAAACCTCCCGCCGGGCAAGGATCTCATATACGGCGTCGCCCATGTGGGCGAGCGCCAGCGCGCTCATGGCGCGCACTTCACCGTCCGAGAGGATCATAGATGCGGTTCCTCCGCAGAGAAATCGTCCTTCTGCTCCTCGATGAGCTGCTCCATCGGCGTGCGGCCGGACATGCTCATCTCCTGCCACTGTTCACGGGTGATGAGAAGCTGACGCGGTTTTGAGCCTTCAAATGGTCCGACGATACCGAGCTCTTCCATCTGGTCCACCAGACGCGCAGCGCGGGAATAGCCGAGCTTCAGCCGGCGCTGTAGCATGGAGACGGACGCCTGCTTCGTATCGAGAATGACGTCCACCGCCTGCGGCAGCAGCTCGTCACAGCCGCTGAACGGATTATCGTCCAGCGCCGCGGAAGCGCCGTCCTCGTTCTTATCCTCCGGCGCGTCCTTTCCGGCCGCGGCTTTCTCGATATGGCGGAGGATCTCGTCGTCATACTCCGGCGTCGTCCCCCGCTTGATAAAGTTGATGACCTGCTCGCGCTCCTCGTCGGAGACGAACGCGCCCTGCACTCGCAGCGGCTTTCCGCAGCCGAGAGGGGCATAGAGCATATCGCCCATGCCGATGAGCTTTTCCGCGCCGGGGTTATCGAGGATGATGCGCGATTCGAGAGAGCTCGAAACGGCAAACGCGATGCGGCTCGGAATGTTCGCCTTCATAAGGCCGGTGATGACGTCCGCGGAGGGACGCTGCGTGGCGATGATGAGATGCATACCGGCGGCGCGGCCCATCTGTGCAACGCGGCAGATGCTCTCTTCGACTTCTTTGGCGGCGGTCATCATAAGGTCTGCAAGCTCGTCAATGACGATAACGACGTTCGGCATCGTCGGCTCGCCGATCTTGGTTTTGTAGTTGTTATACCCCTTGAGATCGCGCACGCCGATCTCCGAGAAGAGCCGGTAACGCTTCATCATTTCCACGACCGCCCACTGCAGTGAGCCCGCCGCTTTTTTCGGGTCGGTCACGACCGGGATGTACAGGTGCGGAATGCCGTTATAGATGCCGAGCTCGACCATCTTTGGGTCGATCATAATGAGGCGCACCTCGTCCGGCGTTGCTTTATAGAGCAGCGAGAGAATAAGGCTGTTCATGCACACGCTCTTGCCGCTGCCGGTCGTACCGGCGATGAGCATATGCGGGAGCTTGGCGATGTTGCCGACGATGCAGTTTCCGCCGATGTCCTTGCCGATGGCAAAGCTGAGTTTGGAAGCAGCATTCTGGAACACGGGCGAATCGATGATATCGCGCAGATACACGGTGCTGACGACCTTGTTCGGTACTTCTACACCGACCGTAGAGATTTTATCGGGGATCGGGGCAATGCGAACGCTGACAACGCCGAGCGAGAGTGCCAGATCGCCCGCAAGGTTGGTGAGCTTATTGAGCTTCACGCCGGCTTCTAGTTCGAGATCGTAGCGCGTGACCGTCGGACCGCGGGTGATTTCGGTCACTGAAGCGCCGATGCCGAAGCTGTGGAGCGTCGTTTCCAGCCGCTCCCGGTTGAGTGCGACCTCTTCCCTGCCGTCAGACGTAATACCGTCCCCGGCGCGAAGGAGTGATACCGGGGGATACTGGTAGTCCGGTACCTGCTCCGTTTCCTCGATCGTCTGCGCGATCTCATCCGCGGCGGCATCCACATCCTCGCGGCGGAGCTTTTCGGGCTTCACAAACGGCACCGGCTCGCGCACTGTCTCGATGCCGATCTCGGCGGAGCCATCCTCCAGAGAAAGCTCCTCGGCGGGAGATGCATCTTTGATGAACGGCTCGTCTTCGACCGGGGCCGCATTCTCGATAAATGGTTCCTTTTCTGCCGGCTGTCGGGTCCTTGCACGCTTTTCCTCGCCGCGGCGGATACAGTCCGCCACCGCCTCCATATCCGGCTGCCCCTGATAAAGGATGCCCTGCGGCATATCCGGGATGGGTTCTTCCGGCAGCGGCTCGTCCTCGATGGGAATATCGATCGCCGCTTTCTTCCGGCGGCGTGAGAACATACCGCCGGAAGGTTCCTCCTGCGGCGGGACCGGGGCGTTCGCCGGTTCCGGGACGGCAAATATCTCCGGCGCGGGAAGTCCCTGCGCACGTTCGCGCTGCGTGCCGCGTTCTTTTTTCGTCCGGGGCTTTTCCGGAATGGGCTCCGGCATCGGCTCATACTCCACGCGCGGGCGGCTCTTCATATCCTCTACCTTCTCACGCAGGGAAACTTTCGCCGCAACGCAGATGACGCTGAAAAGCGCAATAACGAACACCGGCAGCGCACCGTACACGCTTACGGCACGTTCAAGGAAAATGGACAGCAGTCCCGAAATGACGCCGCCGGTCTCCAGATTCATGCCGCCGTAATACAGGCTGCGGATCGAGAGCCAGTCAAACCCGTAATCGACTTTGCAGGCCAGCAGATGCACGGCAGCGCCGAAAAGGAGCGGGATGAACGAAAGGGCAACGATCCGCCCGGCCACGGGACGCCCGCGGTGAAAGCCGAGAATGACCGCCGCCCAGAGAAAGCAGGGCGGAACGACCAGAAAGCCCCAGCCGAAGAGTCCCTTGAAAACGTACAGGCACAGCCAGTCGATCAGCCAGTAATCCTTGACGAAATAGCCGATCAGCGTAAAGAGACCCAGCGCCAGGCACACGACCGAGCCGACCTCGCGGCGGATCGGTTTTTTCGCCCTGGCTTTGGCGGACGTATTTTTTTTTGCTCCGGACGCGGATTTAGATTGCGCCATAATGTTCTCCTCAGAAAAGCGAGGCGATGAGCGTGAATGCGCCAATGCCCCACATATAATAGGCAAACTTGCCGAACTTGCCGTTTTTCAGCAGACGCTGCAGAAGGATGATGCTGAAATACCCGATGACAGCCGACACGATCATACCGACAAGATACGCTGGGAAGTTGGACCATTCCACACCTGCCTTGAGCGCTTTGATCAGTGAAAGAAGGTTGGCTCCCAGCACGGCGGGAACGCTCATAAGCAGCGAGTATTTCATCGCATACGGACGGGACTGTCCGGTGGCGATACCTGCGGTGATCGTGCTGCCGGAACGGGAAATGCCGGGGATGGTGGCGACCGCCTGGGCGCAGCCGATTAACAGCGCATCGCGGATGCGCATCGTGCGCTCGTTGCCGCGGCCCGGAACGATCCGGTCGGAAGCATAGAGCAGGCAGCCGTTGAGAAGGAAAGCCGCGCCGATGAAGCCGGTCTTATAATAGAGCTGCTCGAGAGAATCGTGGAACGGGAGGATGATGAACAGCGGCAGCGTGCCGAAAAAGAGCATCAGCAGAAGTCTCGCGCCGGAGTGCTCCGTATGCTGTTCCGGGAACGTCTCATGTGACGAGCGGAGCATCCCTACGGTATCAGTTACAATGTAGACGATATCCTTCCAGTAAACGACGATGATGGAGATCAGCGTTCCGAAATGCAGAAGTACATCGAAGAACATATGTCCTTCCTCTGCCGTCTGCAAATGGAAAACATTCTGGAGCATCGCAAGATGACCGGAGCTGGAGATCGGCAGAAATTCCGCCACGCCCTGAATGAAACCCAGGAACACCGCGTTAAGGATCGACATGAGGTTTCCCCCTTTTCGTAGATTTGCCGTTGGACGGCAATGGCAGATAACGTTATAAAGTGTATTCTTTAACAATTTATTTTACCACATATTGTATGGGTTTACAAGTGGGATTCATTTTTTGAAAAAAGTGCTTTACAAATCGAAAATTTGTGTTATAATCACATTCGCGCTGTGGGGGCGTAGCTCAGCTGGGAGAGCGTTCGGTTCGCATCCGAGAGGTCGAGAGTTCGAATCTCTTCGTCTCCACCAAAATGCCGTCGTGAATCACGACGGCATTTTTTTATGCAAATATGCACCGCTGCCCTGCATTGCAATGTAATGTAACGTGGCGAGTTTTGTATATTCTATAGCTTTTTTCCCCTGAAATCTGGTATAAGTATAAATAATTAAATGTAATGCGAAAACAGGGTGTCGTTATGAACGATTTTATCATAGAAAATGCCCGTCCGGAGGACGCCGCCGCGATACTGGATTATCTGAAAGTTGTCGGCGGTGAGACGGACAATCTCAACATCGACGCAAAGGGGCTTCCCACCACTGTGGAAAATGAGGAATCTTTTCTACGTTCCATGATTGATTCCGCCGATGGCGCGATGTACGCGGCGAAGGCCGGCGGCGAGATCATCGGCATCGCCAACGTCAGCCGACTGAAGCGGCGCATGAACCACCGCGCCTCGATCGCATCAGCGTCCGGCAGTGCGCGTGGAGCTGCGGCGTCGGCACGGCGCTGATGGAAGTGCTCCTTGCTTTCGCCCGGAAAAACGGCATAGAACAGCTGGAACTCGAGGTGCGCTCCGATAACGGGCGCGCCATCCGGCTATACGAAAAGTTTGGATTCACAAAGGTCGGAACGATCCCCGCATTTCTCAAGGTCAACGGAGAAAATTTTGCCTGCGATTATATGGCGCTCTCCCTAAAGAACAACGCCTGACGCGGATGCATTACGTTCATCCGAAAGGGATCCTCTCCGCCGGAAACGGAATGAATCTCTACCGCGGCTGCACACATGGCTGTATTTACTGCGATTCCAGAAGCCGCTGTTATCATATGGATCACGCTTTCGAGGATATCGAAGTCAAGGAAAACGCTCTCACGCTTCTGGAAGAGGCGCTCCGACACAAACGCAGTGTCTGCATGCTCGGCACCGGCGCAATGACCGACCCCTACATCCCGCTCGAATCGAAGCTCGGCTACATTCGCTCTGCGCTCTCGCTCGCACTACGGTATGGGTTTGGATTTACGCTGCAAACGAAGTCTGACCGCGTGCTGCGCGATGTGGATCTCCTGCAGGCCAGCAACGAGCGGACAAAATGTGTGGTGCAGATGACGCTCACCACATACGACGAGACGCTTTGCCGGAAGCTGGAGCCAAACGTCAGCACAACCTCCGAGCGCTTCGCCGCGCTGCAAAGGCTCCATGAAGCCGGGATCCCCACCGTTGTGCGGCTCTCCCCCATCCTGCCGTTTATCAACGACACGGAGGAGAACATCCTCGGCATTCTGCGCAATTGCGCCGAAGCGAAGGTACAAGGCGTCATTTGCTTCGGCATGGGTGTAACGCTCCGCGAGGGTAGCCGTGAATATTTTTTTGCGCAGCTTGACCGGTTGTTCCCCGGTATGAAGGAGCAATACATACACACCTTCGGCCTTTCCTATGAAAACACCAGTCCAAACAACGCTTCGCTCATGCGGCTCTATCACATATTCTGTGAGGAGCACGGCATGATGCATGATAATGATAAAATATTTTCCTATCTGCGCACTTTCACGGAAAAGGCCAATGAAGCACAGTTGCGTCTGTTCTGATAACGGACTTACTGGAAATGGAGGCGCTTATGGCTTACCTTCTGAAAAACGCCAAGATCTATGATGGGACAGGTGCCGCCCCGTTCACAGGCAACATTCTTATCCGCGGCGACCGTATAGAGAAGATTGGCGAGGGGCTCACCTGCGACGGAGCACAGATGATCGATCTCCACGGTCTTTCCGTGTCCTCCGGATTTATGGACGCGCATTCTCATAACGACTGGTTCGCCATCCGCCGCGATCCCCGACCGTTTTTTGAGCCGTTCATCTGACAGGACATCACCTCGTTCATCACCGGCAACTGCGGCCTTTCTGCCACCGGGTTCGCTTCGTATGCACCGTATCTCGATAAGATCGGCGGCGGACTTTTCGGCTACCGCGGTGAGGAGACCGGCGTATCCCCGTCGGCGGGCGCGCTGCTCGACGCCGCGGACGGCCGCTCTCCCTGCAATATCGCCGTTTTCGTCGGTCACTGCTCTGCGTGCGCCGGCATCACGGTCGTCATGCCGACGTGGTATCAAGCGCTCAGCGCCGAAGAGAAACGACGCCCTGTAAACAAACTCCGCTTCTCTCTGCTTGCTAAAATGAGCATCGTGCTTCTCGGCTTTGGCTGGGATGATATCACGATCGCCTATATCGGCGAGGGGAATGAGCAATACGAGGGCAAGACCGTTGCGCAGATCGCAAAGGAAATGGGAAAATCCGACATTGACGCCTATCTCGACCTGTGCGAAATGAGCGATTTCAAGGGTCGGGTCAACATGGGGCCGTACAGCACACCGGAAATCGTCAGCGAGCTCTCCCGCGATGATGTAATATGCCTTTACATGACTGACGCCTGGGTCGAGCCGCACGGCGTGCAGAACCCCGCCATTTACGACTGCTTCCCCAAATTTCTCAAATACTCCCTCAACGGCACCGGCGACACCATGCCGCGGACGATCCGCAAAATGACCGGCGGCGTGGCTGACCGGTTCTCCATTCCGGAGCGGTGATACGTCCGCGAAGGCTATTTCGCTGATCTTACCATATTCAACGAGGATAAACTCAAAGCCGGAGAAGAGAACAAAGGTCATTCCTTCGGCATAGAAAAGGTCTTTATCAACGGCCAGCTCATTCTCGACGGCGATACGCTCAACACGGAAGCTATGCGCACAAGCGGCCGCGCGATACGGGTCTTGAATCACTAATACGCACATACGAAAATGCTCCGGACGATCGGAACGTCCGGAGCATTTTTCCATACCGTATGTTTTATTCGCTTACGGCGTCGGTTTTCGCGCCGTGCAGCTTTTTCTGCAGCCAATGCTTGCCGTCCACAAAGCGGGAGACAATGAAGCTCACCACATAGTCGCCGGCCGCGTTGACCATCGTCGCGGGTGGGTCGATCAGCTCGCCGATGGCAAGAGCGATCGGGAACGCCACGCTGAGGTGATCCGGGAAGAACATCGAGCAGAGCACCAGCTCACCCGTGCCGCCGCCGCCGGGAATGCCGGACATAGCGACCGAGGAGAACACCGCCACAACAATCGCGAGGATCGCCTCACCCGTGCCGAAGTCCTTACCGAACATACCGAAGAGGAACGCGACCTTGATGATGGCACCCATCGCCGAGCCGTCCATGTGCATCGTCGCGCCGAGCGGCATAACGATATCAGAAACTTCCTTGGAAATGCCGGTCTCTTCGGAGACTTCCATATTCACCGGGATCGTAGCGACCGAGGAGCAGGTGCCGAACGCAGTCGCCGCCGGACGGAAGAGGTGCTGGAACATGACTTTTGCCGCACCCTTGCCGCCGCCGAAGCGGGCGTACAGCGGGGAGGAAATGAGCAGGTAGATCACGGAAACAACATAGTAAATGCCGATGGCGCGGGCGTAGTTGGAAACGAAGTCCGAACCGTGCGTCGCAACGAGAGAGGCGAAGAAGCCGAAGAAGCCGACGGGCGCATAGTAGGAGATGAGCTTGATGACCTTCAGAAGAATGTCCGTAAGGTCGTTGATCAGCAGCGCCACGCGGGACTCACGGCCGCCGCACATCTGGATACCGAAGCCGAAGATGATCGCCGCAACGATCAGCGGGAGGATGGCGCGGCGGCTCCAGAGCTCGGTGAAGTCCGGCTTCGTGAAGAAGTTGATGATGAGCGTTCCAATATCCACGGTATCGACGCCGGACTCCTCATAGCTGGGCGCAGCGGTGAACACGGGAATGAAACGGACGATGACGTACATCAAAATCGCAGCGATGGCAGCGGTGGAAAGAAACGTTCCGACCGTGATGCCCATGATGCGCCCGGCGCGCTTCGCCGAGCTCATGTTTGCGATCGCCGAGGCGATGGAACAGAATACCATCGGCACAACGACGCAGAACATCATATTGATAAACAGCGTTCCGAACGGTTCAAGAGCCGTAGCGCCCGGCCAGACCGCGCCAACGACGCAGCCGGCAACGATGCCGAGCAGCATCAGTGTAATGAAACCGTATTTTTTCATAAACTTCTTCATTGTACATAACCTCCAATGAGTGTTTTCATGCTCTATTTTACTGCGCACGCCTTGCAAAGTAAACGCATTCTATGCTATACTCTTTGCAAAAGATGCTTTTATGGAGGCCGTCATGGACGAAAACTACGAAAAGCGCGGATACCTGCTGGAGGACTTCCGGCTCTTCCATCTGAAGGATGACCGCGGAACGAAGGTCGATTACCACTATCACGAATTCTGCAAGATCGTTCTCATCCTCTCCGGCAGCGGCAGCTATACCGTAGAGGGGCGGCGCTATCTTTTGCTGCCAGGCGATATCGTGCTCGTCGGCAGCCGGTGCGTACATAAACCCGAATTTGAAGAGGGCATTTCGTATGAGCGCATGATCCTTTACATTTCCCCTTCCCTGCTCGCGGAAAATTCCGTGCCGAACTATTCGCTTGAGGATGTGTTTTCCGGTAAGCCGGGTCACGTGCTTCGCCCGGCGGAGGATGTCCGGCGGCTGCTCCGCTCGCTCGCAGAGCAGCTCGAAAGCGAAATGGCCGCGAGTGGCGGTGAGAATGCGATCCTCTCGCGCTGCACGCTGCTGCGGCTTCTCGTGGAGATCGGGCGAGCGATGCAGAAAACCGGTTCTGAGCTCCCGCAGCCGGTCGTGCCGCGGGACGGGAAGATCCTGGATATCCTGCGCTATCTGGAGGCCAATCTCACCGAGGACATTTCCATTGATGATCTGGCCGCACAGTTTTATATCAGCAAATACCATATGATGCGCCGCTTCCGCGAGGAGACCGGCACATCCATCCACAACTATCTCTCCGACAAGCGGCTTCTGGCGGCGCGCGATCTCATCGCCTCCGGGGCGCCGGCCACGGACGCCTGCTTCCGCTGCGGCTTTCGCAGCTATTCCGCCTTTTCCCGTGCCTACGGAAAGCTCTTCGGCGCCACGCCGACGGGCCGCATCGTGCAGACGCTCCACGCGGACGACTTTGACGAATAACGGGGTATCTCTATGAAATTCACCAAAATGCAAGGCGCAGGCAATGACTTCATCATTCTGGACAACCGGTCCGGCGAAATATGCGAGAGCGAATACTCCGCTCTCGCCGCCCGTCTCTGCCGCCGCCGTATTTCCATCGGCGCGGACGGGTTGATGATCGTCCTTCCGGCACAGGGCGTCGGCGATTACGCCATGCGGTTTTATAATTCCGACGGCTCACTCGGCGAAATGTGCGGCAACGGTGCGCGGTGCATCGCACGTTACGGCTATGAGAGCGGTCTCGCCGGGGATATTCAGCGTATCGAAACGACCGCCGGAATCGTTGTCGGGCAGCGCATTGAGGAAGATCTTTACTGCGTCCGGCTGAACGACCCCACCGCTGTGGAAACCGAGATCGGCATACCGTGGGATGGGCAGATCCTCTCGGTATCGTATCTGGAGCTTGGCGATCCCGGTATCCCTCACGCCGTTCTGGATCTGCCGGAATGGGACACGATGCCGGAGGATGAGCTGCGCTCGCTCAGCGCTTACATCCGCGGCTACGCCGCCTTTCCAAAGGGCGCGAATGTGACGTTCCGCAAACGTCTTGACCGAAATCACGTAAAGGCGGTCACCTATGAACGCGGCGTAGAGGACTTCACACTCTCCTGCGGCACCGGTGCGGGAGCTACCGCCGCAGCGATGCGGCTGCGCGGCGAGATCGGCAACGAAACCCTCCGTCTGGACTTTCCCGGCGGCGAACTGCAGGTCTCACTCTCCGTAGAGGAGGACGCCGTCTGCGATATTTATCTTACCGGCCCGGCGGTCGCCGTTGCCGAGGGCGAGTATCTCAGGAGGTAAACCTATGAGCAAGGAACGCGATATGCGCCGCACAGACTGGAAGCGCATTACGAAGCGGCGGTACGTTTCCTGCGCAGACGACAACATTTTTAGCTGCGCTGGACGAATTTCTCTTACCTCGATCGACGAGGTGACCGGGCCGCTCACGGTACACTATCAAAGCCGGGACGTTCTCATCGCCGATGCCGGCTACTCATGGCTTCAGGCCGTGGTCCCCGGTGCACACTGGTGGCTGACAGCGATGTTCGACGAGAGCGATCAGATCATACAGATCTATTTTGACATCACCGCCGGCAGCCGCTTTGACGATCCGGAAAATCCGACGTTTAAGGACATGTATCTCGATATCGTCGTATCCGCCGACGGATCGATCGAGGTCGTCGACCGCGACGAGCTGGACGAGGCGCTTCAAAGCGGTGCGATCACTGGCTCACAGCACCGGGAAGCTGTCGAGAACTGTGAAAAGCTGGAAAGGTTTCTCCGCGAAAACACCGCCGCCGTCCTAAACTGGTGCATCGCCCGGCAGCGGGCGATGAAAAAAGGAATGTTATGAAATGAGGGAGAAGGTCACACGCCTTCTCCCTTTTTCGTATCGCGGAAATCGTCCCTGCACAAAAATACCGCCCCCAGAATAAACAGGCAGCAGATCACCCATGTGACCGGCTCGCAGATGCATACCGCCATGTATCCCCGGACAGGGACGATCCAAAACGCAAAGATCACCTTTCCGATCAGTTCCAGTGAGCTGCAAAAGAGCGGTGCGACCGTATGACGCATTCCCTGCAGCGTGCTGCGCAGGATCACGAGCACCGCCATCGGCGGGATCATGGGAACATTGATCTTCAGATACCGCACCGCGCTTCGTATCACTTCTTCGCTTTCGCTCCCGGTAATTGCTTGAACGGCGGCAGGAGCCGCCAGAAGCGTGACCGCGAGCGAAATGAGCCACCACGCGCCGTACAGAAGGAGCGCGGTACGGACTCCCTCCGCGATCCTCGATCGCTTCCCTGCCCCGTAGTTCTGGCCGGCAAATGTCGCCATCGCCGTTGCGACGGAGCCGCCGGGCATGTAGAAAAACTCAGCCAGACGGCGCGCGCCGATCTGCGCGGCGATGTATGCGTTCCCGAGTGCATTGATGCTTCCCTGAAGTATAACGCCTCCGATATTGTAAATGGCGCTCATCAGCGCCATGCTGATCCCCGCCCAGAGCATACCGGGGGCATGCTTTCGTCCGGAGGAATGATCCTCCCCGGAGTGAAGTGACCCCGAAAAGTTA
>DHKA01000060.1 GCA_002404605.1 Clostridiales bacterium UBA4706
ATCCTCGACGCGGACAAGGAGGGCTTTCTCCGGAGCGAAACATCACTCATCCAGACGATCGGCCGCGCGGCGCGAAACGCCGAGGGCACGGTCATCATGTACGCCGATACGATCACGCCCTCCATGCGCGCCGCCATCGACGAGACCGAACGCCGCCGCGCCATCCAGACGGCGTACAACGAAGCGCACGGCATCGTGCCGAAAACCATCAGGAAGAGCATCCGGGATCTTCTGGAGATCACCGGCCCCGCGGCAAAGGACGAGCGCGGCATACGCATGACCGAACGCGAGCGGAAGGCCGAGATCGACCGGCTGGAGAAAGAAATGCGCAAGGCCGCGCAGATGCTCGAATACGAATACGCCGCCGTGCTGCGCGACCAGATCATCCGGCTGCGTGGGGAGAAGTGACCATGGCAGAAAAGAAAGTACACAACGATTTTTCCAAGGGGAACATCCCCTCGGTCGTCATGCGCATGGCGCTGCCGCTCATTGCCGCGCAGCTCGTGAACGTGCTCTACAACGTGGTGGACCGCATATACATCGGTCACATCCCCGGCGTCGGCAGCATGGCGCTCACGGGCGTCGGCATCGCGCTGCCGGTCATCTCGATCCTCTCGGCGTTTGCGGGCCTGTTCGGACAGGGCGGCGCGCCGCTCTGCTCCATGGCGCGCGGCCGCGGGGATAACGACGAGGCCGCCCGCGTGATGGGAAACGCCTTTTCCATGCTGCTCGTTTCGTCCGTCTCGCTCGGGCTGCTCACGTGGGCGTTCCTCGATCCGGTCATTGCCGTTTTCGCCGCGGGCAAGGAGGCGAGCTCTTATGCGCGCGAATATCTCGCGGTGTATCTCATCGGGACGACGTTCTCGTTCGTGTCGCTCGGTATGAATGTGTATATCAACGCGCAGGGCTTTGCCACGCGCGGCATGCTCACAGTGCTGCTCGGCGCAGTAGCCAATATCGTGCTCGACCCGCTGTTCATTTTCGTATTTCACATGGGTGTGCGCGGTGCGGCGGCCGCCACGGTGCTCTCGCAGGTGCTGAGCGCCGCGTGGTGCTTCCTCTTTCTGCGCAGCGATAAAACGCCGCTTGAACTCTCGCAGCGCACGATGGCGCCGCGGAAGAAGATCATGGGACGCATTATGTCCCTTGGCGTGGCCGATTTCGTGATGGGCGCGACGAACTCCGCCATCCAGACGGTGGCGAACCGTCAGCTTGGGCTGTACGGCGGCGATCTCTACGTCGGCGCGATCACGGTCGTAAACTCGCTGCGGACGATCTTCACCGAGATCATCCACGGCTTCGGCTCCGGCATCCAGCCGGTGCTCGCATTCAACTACGGCGCCGGGGAGAAAAAGCGCGCGCTGGAAACGATCCGGTTCAGCACGCTCGGCGCGGCGGCGTTCTCGCTGCTCGTATGGGCGGTGTTCATGCTCTTCCCCGAGCCGCTCATCCGCATCTTTACGCCGGACGAGGAACTCATTGCCGTGGCGGTGCGCGCCGTGCGCATTTATTTCTGCGGATTTGTGTTCATGTCGCTCCAATTCGTTGCGCAAAACTCGTTCCGCTCGCTCGGCAAGGCGCGGCAGGCGATCTTCTTCTCGCTGCTGCGCAAGATCGTGCTCGTCGTACCGCTGATGCTGCTGCTTCCGGGCGTGTTCGGTCTCGGGGCGGACGGCGTGTACTGGAGCGAGCCGATCAGTGATCTGCTTGGCGGCGGCGCGGCGTTCACAACGCTCATGCTCACCGTGTACCGCCCGCTTGCCAAGGAACTTAAGGAGGAGACTCTATGCCAAAACTGATGCTCATCGACGGCAACAGCCTCGTGAACCGCGCGTATTACGGCGTGCGCCCGCTCTCCGCGCCCGACGGCACGCCGACGAACGCCGTTTTCGGCTTTCTGAATATTCTGCAGCGCCTGCTCGACGACGAACAGCCCGACGCGCTCTGCGTCATGTTCGACCGCCGCGAGCCGACGTTCCGCCACAAGCACAGCGAGGCATATAAGGCGACGCGCAAGCCCATGCCGGACGATCTCGCCGCGCAGATGCCGGTTTTGAAGGATGTGCTCGACGCGCTCGGCATCGAGCGGCGCGAGCTTTCCGGCTGGGAGGCGGACGACCTTCTCGGCACCGTGAGCCGCATCGGGGCAGAGAAGGGCTGGGAGTGCGTCGTCGTCACCGGCGATAAGGACGCATTGCAGCTCGTGGGAGATCATGTGCGCGTGCTCAATGTAAAAACGCGCATGGGCCAGACCGAGACCGTCAACTATACGCCCGAGCGCTTTCGCGAGGAATACGGCTTTGACGCGTCGCACATGGTCGATCTCAAGGCCCTCATGGGCGATACGAGCGACAACATCCCCGGCGTTCCCGGCGTGGGGGAGAAGACGGCGCTCGAGCTTGTGCGGAAGTACGGCTCGCTCGCGGGCGTGTACGAGCACATCAACGATCCCGACATCCGCGCCTCACTGCGTACAAAGCTCGAAAACGGCAAAGAGAGCGCCGAGGATTCGTACTATCTCGCCACGATCGACCGCAATGCGCCGATCGAGATATCGCCCGACGATCTCCGCCGTCCGGCAGACTACGGCGGCGCGGCGTATGCGATCTTCCAGCGTCTCGGCTTCCAGAAGTTCATTGAAAAGTGGGGTCTGAAGCCGGACGAAGAAAAAAAGGAAGAGACCGTTTTCGAAGGCACGTGCGAGAGCGTAACGCCGCAGACGGAAGATGACCTCCGAGCCGCGCTTGAGCGGGCGGGGGACGCCGTTGCCTATTACTGGTTTGATGCCGAAAGCGGCGAGACGCTCGCGCATTTCAATATTTCCGAGACCGACGCGCTCGCGGTGTTCCTGACGCCGGAGGCGTACCGTGATGACTATACCGCAGCGCTTGCGCTGCTCTTTGCGCCCGAGCGCTGCAAGGCGGGGCACGACGTGAAAAACATCCAGCGCGCGCTGCTCGCGCGGGGCGTGGACGCGCTCGAAAACTGGGTGTTCGACAGCGCGCTTGCCGGGTATCTTCTCGACGCGACAGCCGCCGGGTACGAGATCGAAAAGCTCGCGCTCGCCTACTGCGGCTTCACGCCGTATACCGCGTCCGGCGCGGCGGATGCCGGCGATCAGCTCATGCTCGACCTCTCCGGCGGGGAGGGGAAAACGCTCGCCGACCGGCTCTGCGAGATGGCCTCGCGCGCGGCGAGCGTCGCGGCGCTCGAGGAAGCGATGCTCCCGAAGCTGCGCGAAGCGCAGATGGAGGAGCTTTTTACAAAGATCGAGCTGCCGCTCTGCGCCGTGCTCGCCAAAATGGAAAACGAGGGCTTCCTTGCCGACGCGGAGGCGCTGCGCGCCTTCGGCGAGAGTCTTACGGACAGTATCGACGCGCTGCGCGAGACCGTCTGGGCCGAGGCGGGGGAGGAATTCAACATCCAGTCCCCGAAGCAGCTCGGCGCCGTGCTCTTTGAAAAGCTCGGTCTCCCCGGCGGGAAGAAAACCAAGACCGGCTGGAGCACCAATGCCGACGTGCTCGATAAGCTGCGCTACGAGCCCATCGTGCGCCATGTGCTCGAATACCGCGAGCTCACCAAGCTCAAATCCACCTACGCGGACGGCCTTTTGAAGGTAATCGGCGCGGACGGACGCATCCATACGAATTTCCAGATGACCGTCACGGCGACGGGACGTCTCTCGTCCACCGAGCCGAATTTACAGAATATCCCCGTCCGGCGTGAGCTGGGCGCGGGACTTCGCAGAATGTTCGTCGCCGCGCCCGGCAACGTGCTCGTGGACGCGGACTATTCGCAGATCGAGTTGCGGCTGCTCGCGCACATCTCGGGCGACGAGGCGATGCGCGCGGCGTTTCTCTCCGGCGAGGACGTCCACCGCGTCACGGCCTCGCAGGTGTTCGGCGTTCCGCTGGAGGACGTCACCGCCGAGGAGCGCCGGAGAGCGAAGGCGGTGAATTTCGGCATCGTGTACGGCATTTCCGCGTTCTCGCTCGCGCAGGACATCGGCGTCGGCTACGGCGAGGCGAAGGAGTATATGGACGCCTACTTCGCGCGCTTCCACGGCGTGCGCGATTACCAGAAGGAGGCCGTCCGCCGCGCGAAGGAGCTCGGCTACGCCGAAACGCTCTTCCACCGGCGGCGGTATCTGCCGGAGCTGAACGTTCCGGCGCTGCGCGCGTTCGGCGAGCGCGTCGCGCTCAACATGCCCATCCAGGGCACGGCGGCGGACGTGATCAAGCTCGCCATGGTGCATGTGGATAAGCGGCTCCGCGCCGAGGGCATGAAGGCAAAGCTCATCTTGCAGGTGCACGACGAGCTGGTCGTCGAGTGCCCGGAAGCGGAGCGGGAAAAGGCCGAGCAGGTGCTGCGCGAGGAAATGGAAAACGCCGTCAGCTACACCGTGCCGCTCACCGCGGACGCCGGCTGGGGCAAAAACTGGGCGGAGGCGCACGGGACATGATCGTTCGCAAAGCACTTGCCGCCGACATCCCCGCCGTCGCCGCGCTCGAGCACGCCGAATTTCCGGACGGCGCGGACGAGGGGATGCTCATGCGCCTTTGGGAAACGGACGGCGGTGTCATCCTCATTGCCGAAGAGGGGGAAACGCTTCTCGGCTACGTCTGGGCGCACTTTGTGCTCGACGAGGGCGACATCGGCAATGTGGCCGTGGCGCCGGCCGTTCGCCGCTGCGGGATCGGCGCGGCGCTCATGGAAGCGTTCCAGACGGAGGCGGAACGGCGCGGCGCTGCCGTGGTGCAGCTCGAGGTGCGCGAGAGCAACCTTGCCGCGCGGCGGCTCTATGAAAAAAACGGCTTTGAGATCGTGGGAAAACGAAAAAACTACTATGAAAAACCGGCGGAAGATGCTATTCTGATGTCGAAATTCTTCCAAAAAGAGGCGGAGTAACGCTATGATGATATTATCCGTGGAATCCACGTGCGACGAGACCGCCGTCGCCGTGACCGAAAACGGCCGAAAGGTGCTCACCGACCAGATCTTCTCGCAGGCCGACCTGCACGCCGTATACGGCGGCGTCGTGCCGGAGATCGCTTCGCGCAGCCATGTGGAGGTCATCTCGCGGCTGGCCGACCGCGCGGTCGCGGCGGCAGGCGTGAAGAAGTCCGAGCTTGACGCCGTGGCGGTGTCGTATGCGCCGGGGCTCATCGGCGCGGTGCTCGTGGGCGTGAATTTTGCCAAGAGCGCGGCGGCGGCGCTCGGCATCCCGCTCATCCCGGTGCACCACATCCGCGGCCACATCGCCGCAAACTACATCGCCTATCCGGAGCTTGAGCCGCCGTTTCTTTGTCTGGCTATCTCCGGCGGCAACACGATGCTCGTGGACGTGCGCGACTATACCGACCTTCGCATTCTCGGCCAGACGCGCGACGACGCCGCGGGCGAGTGCTTTGATAAATCCGCGCGCGTGCTCGGTCTGCCGTATCCCGGCGGCGCGCCGATCGACCGGCTGGCGAAGGAGGGGCGCGATGACGCCTATACGCTGCCGCACCCGTTCGTCGGCGAGAACCCTTACGACATGAGCTTCTCCGGTCTCAAGACCGCGGTCATCAATCTGGCGCACCACTGCGAGCAGACCGGCGAAACGCTCGACCGCGCGGGGCTTGCGGCGTCGCTCTGCCGCGCTGTGAGCGAATCGCTCGTGCCGCGCACGATGGCGGCGGCTGCGGAGCTTGGGTACAAAAAGATCGCCGTGGCGGGCGGCGTCGCGGCCAACTCGCGCATCCGCGCCGATTTTGCCGCTGCCGCGGAAAAGGCGGGCGCGCAGCTTTTCGTTCCGCCGCTCCGTCTCTGCGGCGACAATGCCGCGATGATCGGCTGCCAGGGCTATTATGAATTCCTCGCCGGGCATACCGCCGGGCCGGAGCTCAACGCCTACGCGACGATGCCGCTCGAAAAGCAGATCTGATTTAATTTTATGGGTAACGATCAAGGGGCGAGGGAAATGGGCGTCCACGACGGACACCGCTCGCGGATGAAGGAACGCTTCCGCGGCCACGGTCTCGAGAACTTCAACGACATAAACGCCTTGGAGCTGCTGCTCTTTTATGCCGCGCCCCGGCGCGATACGAACGGGCTGGCGCACGCGCTCCTGGAACGGTTCGGCTCGTTTTCCGCCGTGCTGGAGGCAAACGAGCAGGAGCTGCTCGCAGTGCCGGGCGTCGGCGAGAACGCCGTGACGCTCCTTCGGCTCATCCCGGCGGTCAGCCGCCGGTATCTGCTCGACAAGACGCCGTCGAACGAGCCGATTGATTCCGCCGCGGCCGCGGGACGCTATTTCATCCCGCGGTTCATGTACGAAACGGAAGAGGTCGTCTACGCGCTGCTGCTCGACGCGAGAAAGCGGCCCATTCAGTGCGCGGCGGTGAGCCGCGGCACGGTGGACGCCGCCGAGATCAACGCCCGGCGTCTTGCGGAGATCGCACTGCAATACCGCGCGAGCGCCGTCATCCTTGCGCACAACCACCGCAGCGGCGTGGCGTTGCCTTCCGTGGAGGACGAGACCTCCACGGCGCGGCTCGCACGCGCGCTCGATTTGCTCGGCGTGGAGCTTTCCGACCATATCATCGTCGCCGGAAACGACTACGTCTCCATGCGCGAGGGCGGATTCATGCGATAAAATGCTAAAATGAGACACTGTGAAAACCGGCGGAGGGGTCGTATCCCCTCCGCCGGTTTTGCAGTACCGCGCATTTTTCCCTGCATATCGCGCGGAATGCTTTGTTATGGAAACCGCATAACGGCAGTTGGAAACAGACAAAATGCCGTTTGCGGGATTGACATTTTCTGGATAATATCCGAAAAAGTATTGAAGAACAAAGAAAAAATCGATGTTGAAAAGTCTGTGGGAAATGTTGATAACTCTTTGAAAACCCGGTTGCGTTTTCTCGGCGAAGGCGCACCCAACCGGTTTCGGCGGCGGAAATTATGGAAAGTCAATGCGGAAAAGCGTAGAAAATGGGGCCGGGAATTTTGGTAAAATTCGGTCTTGACATACAACGGCCGCGGTGTAAAAAAGGGTGCGGCGTGCAGTCTTGCCCTGCATATTACAGTTTGTAATATTTTGCTTCCGGCAGAGCAGAAACCGCTTGACATAACGCTAAAGAATCGATAAAATATACCTTAATGATATTATGGGAGAGATGGGGAACTCCTTTAATTTCAAAATGACCCTTTATCATAAGAAGACTAAGGAAGAAGGAGGTAGACCGACTTATGCCGCAAATGTCCGTATGGATGATCGTTGCCAGCATCGTTGCCGTGCTGGTGTTTTTGCTGATCGGCTTTGTGCTGGGCGTCATGTATCGGAAAAAGGTTTCCGAGCGCGAGATCGCCAGCGCCGAGGATGAAGCGAAGCGCATCATCAACGAAGGCATTAAAACCGCTGAAAACAAAAAGCGCGAGGCGCTGCTCGAGGCGAAGGAAGAGATCCACCGCACCCGCACCGAGTGCGACCGCGAAGTGAAAGAGCGCCGCAACGAAGTTTCCAAGCAGGAGCGCCGTCTCCAGCAGAAGGAAGAAAATCTCGACCGCAAGACCGAAGTGCTCGAAAAGAAGACCGATACCCTCAACCGCAAGCTCCAGGAAGCCGATTCCCAGCAGGAGGAGATCAAGCTCATCAAGAAGAGTCAGCTCGATATGCTCGAAAAGATCTCCGGCTACTCCGTGGAAGAAGCCAAGCAGTACCTCATCAAGAGCATTGAGGCAGACTGCACGCACGAAATGGCCGCCAAGGTCAAGGAAGTTGAAGCCCAGTTCAAGGACGAAGCCGAACAGAAGGCCCGCGAGGTCATTGCAACGGCTATCCAGCGCTGCGCCGCCGACCACACGAGCGAGATCACCGTTTCCGTCGTTCCTCTCCCCAACGACGAAATGAAGGGTCGCATCATCGGCCGCGAGGGACGCAACATCCGTTCCATCGAAACGCTTACCGGCTGCGATCTCATCATCGACGATACGCCGGAGGCCATCACGGTATCGAGTTTTGATCCCGTCCGCCGCGAGGTGGCGCGCCTCGCGCTCGAAAAACTCATTCAGGACGGCCGCATCCACCCCGCCCGCATCGAGGAAATGGTCGCCAAGGCCCAGCGCGAGGTCAACCAGACCATCAAGGAAGAGGGCGAGCGCGCCGTGTTCGAAACGAACGTCCACGGCCTGCACCCCGATCTCATCAAGCTCCTCGGCCGCCAGCGCTACCGCACAAGCTATGGCCAGAACGTGCTCAACCACTCGATCGAGGTCGCCCAGATATCCGGTCTGCTCGCCGCCGAGCTCGGCGTGGATATCGCCACGGCCAAGCGCGCGGGTCTCCTGCACGATCTCGGCAAGTCCATTGACCACGAGGTCGAGGGCAGCCACGTGACCATCGGTGTGGATCTTGCCCGCAAGTACAAGGAGTCCGAAGAGGTCATCCACGCGATCGAAGCGCACCACGGCGACGTGGAGCCGCACACGGTCATCGCCTGCATCGTGCAGGCCGCCGATACGATCTCCGCCGCCCGTCCAGGCGCGCGCCGCGAGAACATCGAGAACTATGTCAAGCGTCTCGAAAAGCTGGAGGAAGTCTCCCGCTCGTTCCCCGGCATTGCGAGCTGCTATGCTATCCAGGCCGGCCGCGAGATCCGCGTCATGGTCAAGCCCGAAGAGGTCAGCGAGGATCAGATCGTTCTGCTCGCGCGCGACATCGCCAAGAAGATCGAAGCCGAACTCACCTACCCCGGTCAGATCAAGGTTCACGTCCTGCGCGAGACCAAAGCCGTCGATTACGCGAAGTAAGATACGTTATAAAAGAAAAAGCTGCTGTTGCGATAGTGATATTACCCCTAATACTGGACACTGAA
>DHKA01000035.1 GCA_002404605.1 Clostridiales bacterium UBA4706
TCTCCCATAGGGGGAGCATATCAAAATTTGGGACCTGCGCCCTTTCGTTAGACAGCGGAGCGGGGCTCGTTTGAATGATTTAGGACGCTTCTTCAAACTGGCTGTTATAGAGATCGGCATAGAAGCCGCCGCGCTGCATGAGCTCGTCGTGCGTGCCGCTCTCGACCACGTCGCCGTCGCGCAGGACGAGAATTTTATCTGCGTTTTTGATCGTAGACAGGCGGTGTGCGATCACAAAGCTGGTGCGCCCCTTCGTAAGCTCGTCCATGGCCCGCTGGATCAGCAGCTCCGTGCGGGTATCGACCGAGGAGGTCGCCTCGTCCAGAATGAGCATGGGCGCGTTTTGCAGCATGGCGCGGGCGATGGTGAGAAGCTGCTTCTGTCCGGCGGAGATACCGGCGCTTTCGGAAAGCACGGTATCGAACCCCTGCGGCAGCGAATGGATGAGCTTGTCGAGTCCGCAAGCGCGGCAGACCGTTTCGAGCTGCTCGTCGGTGATGCCCTCCATGTTATACACAAGATTTTCCCGCACCGTTCCCTCAAAGAGCCAGGTGTCCTGTAAAACCATGCTGAAAAGATCGTGCACATCCTCCCGGCGCATATCGGAGATGGGCACGCCGTCGATCGTGATGGATCCGCTGTTGATCTCAAAGAAGCGCATGAGCAGATTGACAATCGTGGTCTTGCCCGCGCCGGTCGGGCCGACGATGGCGACCTTTTGTCCGGGGAGCACCTCGGCGGAAAAGTCCTGGATGATGATCTTGTCCGGATTGTTCGGATAGCTGAAGCGGACATGGTCAAAGCAGACCTTGCCGCGCACATCGGTGAGTTTCGCGGTCTTTTCGCTCTCGTCGGGCATCTCTTCGCTTTCGAGAAAATCGAAAATGCGGTGCGCGGAGGCGGAGGCGGTCTGCATGTTCGTCATGCCCTGCGCCATCTGCGTCAGCGGCGAGGTGAAGAGCCGGACGTACAAAATGAAGGAGACGATCACGCCGAACTCGATCGTGCCGTTCATCGCAAGGATCGAGCCAAGAACGCACACCGCAACATAGGCGATATTGCCGACGATGTTCATAAGAGGCTGCATCATGCCGGAGAGAAACTGCGATTTCCAGTTCGCATCGTAAACGGCGGCGTTGAGCGTATCGAACTGCGCGCCGATCTTCCGCCCGGCGCGGCTGAGCCGCACGACCTCATGCCCGGAGTACATTTCCTCCACATACCCGTTCAGCTCACCGAGACTTTTCTGCCGCGCAGCAAAATACCGCTGCGATTTGGACAGAATGAGCACCGTCAGCAGCATGCCGAGGATCGTCACGCCGATGGAGACGAGCGCGAGCCGCCACTCGGTGACGAACATCATAATAAGGCAGCCGACGAACTGCGTGGCCGCGCTGATGATCGTGGGAAGACTGTTCGTGAGTCCCTGCTGCAGGGTGGAAACGTCGTTCGTGATGCGGCTGAGAATGTCGCCCTGCGAGGTTGTGCCGAAATATTTCTGCGGCACGCGGTTGATCTTGGCCGAAAGCTCGCCGCGCATGCGGTAAGACATTTTCAGCGTGACAACAGACATCGTGTAGTGCTGGATAAAGCTGAAGAGTGCGCTGAGCGCATAGATGACGGCAAGAAAAATGCCGACTTTGGCAATTGCTGCAAGGTCGATATTCCCGGTAAGACCGTCCGACATCAGCGTGGCGATCCGGCCAATCTGATTCGGCCCGAGGATCGTCATCACCGCGCTGAGCGCGGCGAGGATCAGCGCCATAATAATGACGCCCATGCTCGAACGCATATAGTCCGTAAGGCGCGGTACCGCGGAGCGGATGCTGTTTGCTTTATTGGTTCGTTTCATTTCCGTCCCTCCTTACGCGAGCTCCGCGGCACTCAGCTGCGATGTTGCGATCTCGCGGTACACCTTGCAGAAGCGCATAAGCTCTTCGTGCGTTCCCATGCCGGCGATCCCGCCGCGGTCGAGAACGAGGATCTTTTCCGCGTGGCGGATCGTGCTGATGCGCTGGGCGACGATGATCTTTGTCACGTCGTGCAGTTCGCGGTTCAGACCCTCGCGCAGCTTTGCATCCGTCCGGTAATCGAGTGCCGAGAACGAATCGTCAAAGACCAGGATCTCCGGCTTTCGCGCCAGCGCGCGGGCGATGGAAAGGCGCTGCTTCTGCCCGCCGGACACGTTGCGGCCGAGCTGCTCGATCTCGTAGTCTGTGCCCTCCGGCAGCTTATCCACAAATTCCTTTGCCTGCGAAAGCTCGATGGCGCGGTCAAGGTTTTCGCTGTCGCTTCCGGCGGCGCTCTCACCGAAGAGAACATTGTCGCGCACCGTTCCTGAGAAGAGAACGGCCTTCTGCGTGACGTAGCCGAGCTTATCGTAAAGCGCATCGAAGGAATAGTCCTTCACATTCACGCCGTCGATGAGCACCTCGCCCTCCGTCGCGTCGTAAAAGCGGGGGATGAGCTGGACGAGCGTCGTCTTGCCGCTGCCGGTCGCGCCGATGATGGCGAGCGTTTCGCCGCGGTTCACCTTGAAATCAATGTTTGTCAGCGCGTCTCCGGAGGCGTGGGGGTAGCGGAACGAAACGTTCCGGAACTCCACCGTCCCGGTCTCCGTGCCGGTTTGTACGCTGCCCTCGCGGATGGAGGCTTTGCGGTCGAGCACTTCGTTGATGCGCTCCGCGGACACCTGCGCCTGCGGGAGCAGCATGAAGATCATGGCGAGCATCATAAATGACATGACGATGTATGTCGCATACGTGCTGAATACGAGCACTTCGCTGAACATGGTGAGACGCGCGGTCATATCCGTCACGGCAATGCTGTTCACGAGCGCGGCGCCGACCCAGTAGATCGCAAGCGCCAGACCGTTCATCCCGAGCGACATCGACGGCTGCACCAGCGCGAACAACTTCTGGTTTTTCATCTGCAGCTCCATCATGCCGCGGCTGGGGCCGTCAAACTTTTCGTTCTGAAACTCCTCCGCGTTGAAGGCATGCACCACGTTGATACCGGTCAGATTTTCGCGCGCCACACGGTTGATCTTGTCCGTCATTTTCTGCACAAGACGGAAACGGGGAATGCACGAGCCCATAATAAGCAGCACCGTTGTGAAAAGCACAACAACGAACGCCGCGGTCACGGCGGACAGCTCCCAGCTCTTGCCGAGAATCTTGATGATCGCCCACACCGCCATGATGGGGGCCTTGATCATCATCTGGAGCCCCATGGCGATGATCATCTGAATTTGGGTAATGTCGTTTGTCGTGCGGGTGATGAGACTCGGGATGGAAAAGTCCTGCATTTCCTCGCTGCCGATGTCCATCACGTGGCGGAACAGCTTTTCACGCACCGCAAAGCTGAACCCGGACGCTGTTTTCGCGGCGAGAAAACCGCACGCGATCGCAAGCACCGCGCTCGCCGCCGTGCAGCCGAGCATATTGAGCCCGACATTGGCAATATCCGCCGTTGTGCCGGACGTTTTGATCAGCATCGTGAGCTCCGTCATATAGTCCGGCAGACGAAGATCAAAATAGATCTGCACCACGACGAACACCAGACAGAGCAGCGCCATCTCCTTTTCTTTCCGGCGCATGTTTTTCAATAGTTTCAGCATATTAACTCCTGTTCTCCGGGGAAAGCCCGTTTTTGCGTATGTCCTCTATGTTGTCGCCTATTGCCGCGAGACAGCTGTGGAGCACGGCAATGTCCGCCTCCGACAGCCCGGCGACCAGCTTCTGCGCGAATGCCTTTTGCAGTTCGCGCCCCCGCTCAATGACCTCCGCCGCCGCGTCCGTGCAGACGAGCCGCGTTTTCCGGCGGTCGCCGGGGACCTCCTGCCGCGAGAGAAACCCCTCGTTCACGAGCCGGTCCACATGGACGGACACAATGCCGGACTTGAAGCCGCGGCACTGGCAGACGTCCTTTGCCGTACCGCTCTCGGGGTTGTTGGCAAAAAACATCAGAATATCGACCGCCATCGGCGGCAGACCGGTATCCCGGCAGACCGGCTGCAATGCCGCGTGGTAGGCTTCAATAAACCGATTTGCGTTGCGGAACATCTGCGAAGCGGTGAAGTTCTGCTCGGTCATAAAACCCTCCAAGAATAGAAACTCTAATATTAGAATATATGTGATTATAGTCCGCCCCAAACCGGATGTCAACCGACGTAGCGTAAACAATTTATGAACGATCCGATGCAGGGCCTTTCACAGAAAAAGGAAAAGAGGCACCATATCGATGCCTCTTCTCCATAAAAATTTATTTTGTACAGCAGAAGTAGACCATCGACCCGTCAACGTGAAGGTCGATTTCCTTATACATTTTCCGCAGAGTGGCTCTCAGCTCTTCCTCCGTCTGGAACGGCGGGGTGAACCAGCCTTTCTTTGCAAGGATGTTTTTCACGAGCCAGTCGGTGATCCCGGCTTTGCCCTTTATGTAAAAACAGGCGATAAATCTGCCGCCGGGCTTCAAAACACGCCATGTTTCCCGAAAAGCCTTTTCCTTATCGGGGAAAGCGTGGAAACCGTTCATGCTGACAACGATATCAAAGGATCCGTCGTCCATCGGCAGATCCCCCACGTCGCCCTGCATGCACTTGATATGCGCCTGACCGCATAGCCTTTTCTCGGCTTGTTCGAGCATGTCCGTGCTGTAATCGAGACACGTGATGCGGGCATTTTTCAGGGAGGCCCATTTGTGCTCCGTGAACACGGCCGTTCCGACCGGGACATCCAGAAGCTCTCCGGAAAAATCGTCGGGGATATAGGCTAAGACATTCCGCGCGATGACCTTGTCATCCGTACCGCTCCAAAAGAGCTTGATATACAGTCGGCTGAAAACATTCCCCTGCGTGAGAACATCGTCGTATATGTCCCTGGATGCTTCATAAGCGTTTTGTATTTTATCTGCCATGTGGTTCACCCCGTAGATTTGGTTGTCTGTTGTTCATTATATCATTCAGGAAGGCACCGGACAAGGAATAACGGGAAAAATCCGCGGCAGTTCCCCCCGGTTGCTCCGACACAGGAGGCGAGGAGAGTTGACCTGCGCTGCGGCGCAGGCCTGCCTCGCGGCTCTGGAGCGCCCCCGGCGCTCCATTCACTGCCGCTCGGGTTCAACTCTCCTGCAATAAAAACAGGAAAGACACCACGAAGGTGCCTTTCCTGTTCTTGGTGGAGGCGAGGAGAGTTGAACTCCTGTCCGAAAACGCTTCAAAGGGAACTTCTCCGGGCGCAGACGCTTGTTTTGGGATTCCGCATCCCTGTTTCCCTCATCACCGGCCAAACGTCAAGACGGCAAGTCAGGTAGCTTCATTATGCATGGCGCGCTCAAAGCTTTGCGCGCTCACGTCCGCCTCTCATCGACGCCCCGCTTCCGGGCCGAGGCACTCCCGGAGGGGACGGGTCACGGCTTAAGCCGCGGCCAGAGCAACGTTATCGTTGTTCTTTAATTTATAATTGCCCATTTTAAGGATGGTAGGCGCATCCGCCCGCTATTCCAATCTCCGCATCCCCGTCGAAACCGTGACGCCCCCCTAAGTTGCCGCCGCTTCTGCGGAAACGGCAGAGTCGCCTTTGGCGAGGCAACTTCAAGGGGGAACCGTGTTCCCCCTTGAGGACCCCTTCTTTTTGGAATAAGGAAGAAGTTTGAATAAATATCTCCTTAATTTCCTTATTCTTTGGGACAAGGAAGATTCAGAAAATCTCTTCCTGTATCTTTTTATCTTTTCTTCGGCTCGGGGTATTCCTCGCCGAAGGTCTCCACGGTGACCTTTTTCATGACCTGCGGCTCCATGGGACGGTCGTTGCGGTCGGTGCGCGTGCCGGCGATCTGGTCAACGACCTCGATGCCCTCGGTGACGGCGCCGAACGCGGCGTACTGCCCATCAAGGTGCGGGGCGTCCTCATGCATGATGAAGAACTGGCTCCCGGCACTGTTGGGGTACATGGAACGGGCCATGCTCAAGACGCCGCGCTTATGCTTGAGATCGTTCTTAAAGCCGTTGCCGCGGAACTCGCCGTAAATGTGGTAGCCGGGGCCGCCCATGCCGGTACCTTCCGGATCGCCGCCCTGGATCATAAAACCGGGGATGACGCGGTGGAAGATCAGCCCGTCATAAAAGCCCTTGTTGATGAGAGAGATGAAGTTGCGAACGCTCTCCGGCGCGATCTCGGGGTAAAGCTCGGCTTTGATAACGCCGCCGTTTTCCATTTCGATGGTCACAACAGGATTCATTCTTTGAAATTCCTTTCTTTCATGGCGCGGTCCATATCGCGCTTCGCGTTGCGCTCGGCGTCTGAATCGCGCTTGTCGTACAGCTTTTTGCCCTTGCAGAGGCCAAGCTCCACTTTGACGCGGCTGTCTTTGAAGTACAGCGAGAGCGGCACGAGCGCCACGCCGTCCTGCGCTACGCGCTCGCCGAGCTTGCGGATCTCCCGCTTGTGCATCAGCAGCCGCCGGATGCGCACCGGGTCGCGGTTGAAGATGTTGCCCTTTTCGTAAGGGCTCACATGCATCCCCCGCACGAAAAGCTCACCTTCCCGGATCGTGCAGTAACTGTCCTTCAGATTCACCTGCCCGGCACGGATGGATTTTACCTCCGTTCCGAACAGCTCAATGCCCGCTTCAAAGCGTTCCAGCACAAAGTAGTCGTGGAACGCCTTGCGGTTGGAAGCGATCTCCTTGACCCCTTCTTTTTTCGGCATGGCCTTCCACCTCCTCCGCCTTACAGTAAAAGTATTATACCATACCTGTCAAGAGCGAAAAAGAGAGAATTTCACCGTCCGTGCGCGGCGAGCCGGGAGAGCGCCTCGCGCGAGAGGTAAACGCCGCTTGCCGGGCGCGCGAGCAGCAGGCTTTCCTCCCGCCCGGCGATGATCTCGATCTCCAGCGCGCCCCAGTCTGCTTCGCCGAGCGCGGCGAACACGAGCCTTTTGGCGTCCGAAAGGTCCGGGTGCCCCGGCACGCGCAGCGCGAGCGCCTGGGCGCTTTTCGCGTTTTTCTGCATAAACAGCCTCCCAAAGAAAGTTTTTCTCCATTATACGCCCCCCTTTCGCCGATAAACAGTGAAAAAAGCTGGAAAAGCCGGGAGAGGCGTGGTAAAATGTCTTGCTATGAAGTCAGTCCGCGCCGCGGAAAGGAGAGCATTTATGGACTATACGGAGAAAAAGCTGCGCCGCCTCAACACCTATGAGGGGATCATCATCAACGTCGGGCTTGATCGCGTGCGCCTGCCGGACGGCTCGGAGTCGTTCCGCGAGATCGTGGAGCACCCGGGCGGGGCGTGCATCCTCCCCGTGGACGGCGAGGGCAACGCCTACTGCGTGCGCCAGTACCGCTATCCCATCGGCGAGCACCTGCTCGAAGCGCCCGCCGGCAAGCTCGAGCGCGGGGAGGACCCGCTCGTATGCGCGGTGCGCGAGCTCGGCGAGGAGACCGGCTTCACCGCCGGACGCATCGTGCCGCTTGGCGCGTATCATTCCTCTCCCGGCTTTTCGAGCGAGCGGCTGTACATCTATCTTGCGCTCGATCTCTCCCGCGGCGAGGCGCATCCCGACGAGGGCGAGTTCCTCGATCTTGTAAAGCTCCCGTTTTCGGAGCTGCTCGCCATGGTAAAGCGCGGCGAGATCTCCGACGGAAAGACCGCCATCGCGGTGCTGCGGGCGGAGCATATCCTCGCCGAAGGCTGATACTTGCGTTTTTCCCCGCGCTATGGTAAAATCGCCATGTATCTGTGGGAACAGGAAGACCCGAGCCCCGGATGCGTGTCAGGAGGAGTCAACACTTGGAAAGATATAGAATCAGAGGCGGCAACCGTCTGCACGGCGAAGTAGAGATCAGCGGCGCGAAGAACGCGGCGGTAGCCATCATTCCGGCGGCGCTCATGGTAAACGGCAAATGCCGCATCGAAAACCTGCCCCAGATCAGCGACACCGAGGCGTTGCTGCTCATTCTCGAATCGCTCGGCGCGAAGGTCGAGCGGATCGACCGCTCCACCGTGGAGATCGACGCGGCGAACGCCACCTGGATGGGCGCGGACTATGACCGCATGCGCAAGATCCGCGCGTCGTACTATTTTGTCGGCTCGATGCTTGGCCGGTTCGGCATTGCCCGCACGACGATGCCGGGCGGCTGCAACTTCGGCGTCCGGCCGATCGACCAGCACGTCAAAGGTATGAACGCTCTCGGCGCAGAGGTCGATATTTCCGATTTCATCACCGCGCACGTCCCCGGCGGACGGCTGCGCGGCGCGAGCATATATCTCGATAAGGTCTCCGTCGGCGCGACGATGAACATTATGATCGCCGCCGTGCTCGCCGAGGGACGCACGATCATCGAAAACGCGGCGCGCGAGCCGCACATCGTTGATCTTGCGAACTTCCTCAACTCCATGGGCGCGGACGTGCGCGGCGCCGGTACGGACACCATCAAGGTCAACGGCGTGGAGCAGCTCCACGGCGGCACCTACACCATCATTCCCGACCAGATCGAGGCCGGCACCTACATGGCCGCCACCGCCGCCGCTGGGGGAGAAGTCCTGATCAAAAACGTCATCCCCAAGCATCTCGACTGCATCACCGCGAAGCTCCGCGAAATGGGCGTCACGGTGGAGGAATACGGCGAATCCGTCCTTGTCCGCTCGACGGGGCGTCTCCGCCGCGCCAACGTCAAGACCCAGCCGTACCCCGGCTTTCCGACCGATATGCAGCCGCAGATCGGCGTGGCGCTCGCGGTGGCGGAGGGGACGAGCGTCATCACCGAGAGCGTTTGGGACCACCGGTATAAATACATCAACGAGCTGCGCAAAATGGGCGCGGCCGTGACCGTGGACGGCCGCGTGGCGGTCGTCGAAGGCGTGGAAACGCTGCGCGGCGCTTCCGTGGACGCGTGCGATCTGCGCGCGGGCGCGGCGATGGTCATCGCCGGTCTCTGCGCCAGGGGCGTAACACTCGTGGAGGATATCCAGTTCATCGAGCGCGGCTATGAGAACTTCGTCGGCAAGCTGCGTCTTCTCGGCGCGGACATCCGCATCATCAACGAGGAGCCCGACGGCACGGAGCGGGACACCGCCGCCGCAGGATGAATTTCGTCTCCTTTGCCAGCGGTTCGAGCGGCAACTGCTATCTTCTCACCGAAGGACGCACGGCGGTGCTGATCGACGCGGGCATATCCCTGCGCCGCATCAAAACCGGCCTTGCGCGCCGAGCACTCACGCCGGACGATCTTTCGGCCGTTCTTATCACGCACGAGCATTCCGACCATGTCGCCGGCCTGTCGATGCTGCTGAAATATCATAAAAATGTAAAGGTCTATGCGCCGCAGACCGTCGCGCATGCGCTTGAATGCGCCGCGGCGGGCACCGAAGAGCGCATCGTTCCGATCCCGGTCAGGGAGCGCGTCGCGCTGAAGAATTTCACGCTCACCGCCTTTCCGACAATGCACGACACGCCCGAGAGCGTAGGATATGTTCTGGCGGGGAAGGACGCCCGCTTCGGCGTCTGTACCGATACCGGCTGCGTGACGGCGGAAATACTCGATGCGCTGGCCGGGTGCGACGCGGCGGTGATCGAGGCCAACCACGATATCGATATGCTCCGTACCGGGCGCTACCCGGTCTATCTCAAGCGCCGCATCCTCTCGGAGCGCGGCCACCTCTCCAACGAGGATTGCGCGCAGCTTGCCTGCGCTCTGGCAAAGACCGGGACACAGACTCTGGTGCTCGGCCATCTGAGCCGGGAGAATAACCGCCCCAGCATCGCGGAGCGAGCCGTGCGCGAAGCGCTTGACGGCGAGGGCTTTTCCGCGGTGACGCTGCGCGTCGCCCCGGCGGAGGGCGATCTGGAGCTGGAGGTAACGCCGTGCTGCGCGTCCAACTGATCTGCACCGGCAAGCTCAAGGAGAGCTTTTATGCCGCCGCGTGCGAGGAATACAACAAACGTCTGCAGCGCTACTGCGCGCTGGAGATCATCGAGCTTCCGGAGACCGGCGATACAAAGCGCGACGGCGCGGCGATGCTCGCGCGCATCGGCTCCGGCGCCCTCGTCGTTGCCATGTGCATCGAGGGCAAGGGCTATTCCAGCGAGGAGCTTGCCTCGCTCATGGCGCAGTGCGCCGTGCAGGGAAGGAGCCGCGTGTGCTTTCTCATCGGCGGTTCGGACGGGCTGTCGGACGAGGTAAAGCGCGCCGCGGACGTCCGCCTTTCCATGTCGCGCATGACATTCCCGCACCATCTGGCGCGGGTCATGGTTCTGGAGCAGATTTACCGCGCCTTCAACATCAACGAGGGCGGGAAATATCATAAATAAAAACATGCGGGGCGACCCGCGGGGAGACATCATGGAAGAAACCGGAAAAGCATCGGCGGAGTGGGGGCGTCAGCTCCCCGGCGATCTTTACGAGCGCTGGCCCAAGGACGAGGCGGGCCAGCCGGAACCGCCGGTGTATCTCTGCCACTGCAAGGGCATCGACATGGACGAGACAATGCTCGTCACGCGCCTGGAGGCGTTCGGCATCCCGTGCCTGCGCCAATACCCCAACGACGGACAATTCGGCAAGCTGATCCTCGGCATCAGCGGCTCGGGCGTTGATATTTTCGTTCCCGCCTCGGTGTGGGAGGACGCCTGCGAGCTGATCCGGGAGAGCGACGATGAAACGGAGGAAGAACAATGACCTGGCGGGAAACTTATGAAAAATGGCTCAACAGCCCGGCGCTGAGCGAAGAGGAATGGAAAGAGCTCGACGCCATCCGCGACGATCCCAAGGAGATCGAGGACCGCTTTTATGCGCCGCTCGTTTTCGGCACTGCCGGACTGCGCGGCATTATGGGTCTCGGCACGAACCGCATGAACATCCATGTCATCCGCCACGCGACGCAGGCGTTTGCCGAGCTGATCGTGGCCGAGGGCGCGGAAGCGATGAAGCGCGGCGTGTGCGTCTGCCACGACTGCCGCAACAACGGCGTGGCGTTCGCCCGCGAAGCCGCCGCGATCATGGCCGCGAACGGCGTGCATGTGCGCATTTTTGAATCCCTGCGGCCCACGCCGGAGCTGAGCTTTGCCATCCGGCATTACGGCGCGGAGGCCGGCATCAACGTCACGGCCAGCCACAACCCCAAGGAGTACAACGGCTATAAGGTCTATTGGTCGGACGGCGCGCAGCTCCCGCCCCAGCACGCCGCCGAGATCGCCCGCCGCATGGAAAATTCCGATATTTTCCGCGCGCCCCACCGCATGGACTTTGACGAGGCCGTCGAAAAGGGCCTTATCGAGTGGATGGGCGAGGAGACCGACGAGGCGTTTCTCAAGAATGTGGAAGCCCAGGCCATCAACCGCGATGTCGTCGCCAAAGTCGCCGACGATTTCCGCGTGGTGTATACGCCGTTTCACGGCTGCGGCTGGAAGCTCGTTCCGGAAGCGCTGCACCGTCTGGGAGTGAAGCACCTGTACCCCGTCGAAGAGCAGATGGTGCTCGACGGCAACTTCCCCACCGTGAAGAGCCCGAACCCCGAAAATCCGGAGGGCTTCTATCTCGCCATCGACCTTGCCAAAAAGGTGGACAGCGATCTCATCATCGGCACCGACCCGGACAGCGACCGCATCGGCGTTCTGGCACGGCGCAACGGGGAGTATATCCCCATCACCGGCAACCAGATGGGCTGCCTGCTGCTTGACTACATAATCAATGCCCGCCGCGCCGCCGGCACGATGCCGGAGCACCCCGCGGCGCTGAGCACGATCGTCTCCACGACGATGGTGCAGCGCATCTGCGAGGTGAACAACGTCCACTTTGAAGCGACGTTTACCGGCTTCAAGTTCATGGCGGAAAAGCTCGCCGAGTATAAGGCGAAGGGGAATTACGAGTACATCCTGGCCTTTGAGGAAAGCTACGGCTACATGATGGGCGATTACGTCCGCGATAAGGACGCCGTGACCGCCTCCATGATGGCCGCGGAGATGGCGGCGTATTACTACGACCGCGGCATGACGCTCATCGACGCGATCGACGAGCTGTATAAAAAGTACGGCTTCTACAGCGAAGAGACCGTGAACCTCTTCATGTACGGCGTGGACGGCCTTGGCGAGATGCGCGCGCTCATGGCGTCGCTGCGCCAGACGCCCCCGGCGGAGGTCGGCGGCACGCCCGTCACCCGCGTGCGCGACTACCAGACCGGCGACGTGGTGATCCCCGGTCTCGGCGTTGTGGAAAAGACGCCCATCGTCGGCAGCAATGTGCTGTTCTTCGAGCTGAGCGACGGCTCGGCGCTCGTTGTCCGCCCGTCCGGCACGGAGCCGAAGATCAAAATGTATGTTCTGGCGCGAGGCGCCAGCGCGGAAGAGGTCAAGGCGAGAAAGGATCGCTACGCCGCCTACGCGCGCTCCCTCGCGGAGAAAAAGTAAATCCAGCAAACAAGACCCGAATTTCTTTGGAAACGGAGGTTCGACCTATGAAAAGAAAGATCGCATTCCTGTTGGCGCTGCTCATGGCGGCGAGCATTCTCGCCGGCTGCGGCGGAAACAAGACCTGGACCGGCAAGCACGAGGTGGAGATCACCGTGAACAATTACGGCACCATCCGGCTCGAGGTGGACGCGGACAGCGCCCCCAAGACGGCGTCCCAGTTCCTCAATCTCGCCAAGAAGGGCTTTTACAACGACCTGACCATTTACCGCGTCATCAACGGCTTCGCCATTTACGGCGGCTGCCCGAACAAGAACGGCACCGGCAAGGCGAGCACGACCGTGGAGGGAGAATTCACCTCCAACGGCTTCAATAACCCGCTTTCCATGACGCGCAGCGCCATCGGCATGGCGCGCGGCACGGATAAGAACAGCGGCACCTGCCAGTTCTTCATTCTGCAGAACGACGCGACGTATCTCGACGGCGATTTCGCCGTGTTCGGCTACGTTGTGAGCGGCATGGACATCGTGGACCAGATCGCCGCGAGCGTGCAGGTCACCGGCGCGGACGGCTTCATCGCCGAGGCCAACCAGCCGGTCATCACGAGCGTCAAGGTGTTCGGCTAAGACGCATAAAACAGCCCGTGGACGCATTGCGCTCTCGTGGGCTGTTTGTTTTTGGGAGGTCAACCGTTTTTTGAAAAAGCTCATTTTCTGTATCCTTGCTTTGCTGCTGCTCTCCACGGCGGCGCTTGCCGTGCCGGGGGACAGCTGCGTCGTGCTCGGCGAAGAGCTTACGCTCGGCGAGACCGACGGTATATTCACCGCGCTCGGCGTCGAACGCGGTACGGCGATGGAGCTGACGCTCTCCCGGTCGGACGCGGAGACATACTTCTCCGATGTGCCGGAAAAGGCGGCGTCCGTCGGCGTGTTTGTCCGCATCCGCTCCGGCGGCGAGGGGCTTTTGCTCTCGCTTTCCAACATCACCGGCGCGGAGACCGCGATCAC
The DNA here is from genome assembly GCA_002404605.1 of Clostridiales bacterium UBA4706. Taxonomy (GTDB): domain Bacteria; phylum Bacillota; class Clostridia; order Oscillospirales; family Oscillospiraceae; genus Apopatocola. The sequence continues at coordinate 13,409 of DHKA01000035.1, forward strand.
GGCGGCGCTCGCCGCCGCCGGGGTGACGGACGCGGAGATCGTCGCCGCCGCGCCGGAGGAGACCGGCGCGCTTGCCATATTGCCCGCCGTATACAAGGCGTATGAAACGCTCACCTGCCTGCCGCTCGATCCGGAAGCGAAGGAGACCGCGGCTGCGGCACTGTGCGAGGCCGACGCGCTCTCCGGTGAGATCGATACCTCAAAGCTCGAAGAACTGCTCGACAGCATGACCGGCTTTTTTGATGAGCTTGCGGCGCTCTCGGATGACGAGCTGCACGAACGCATCCGCTCGATCGCCGCAGAGCACGGCATGACGCTCAACGACGCGCAGACGCAGCAGCTTGCCGATCTCTTCCGCAAGATCCAGGGCCTCGGCGGATCAAACCTTGCCGAGCGCGTGCAGGACTTGCCCGAAACGGTGGAGAAGATCCGCGAGACCGGCGAGAACGCTCTGTCCACCGCCGGAACGGTCTGGGACAGTGTCCGCGGCTTTTTCCAGCGCGTCGGCAAGGCGGTCAACGCGCTTTTCGGCGAATAAACGACAATACCATAGAGAGGAATCTGTACCATGCCTGATTACATCATTGCCACTTCTTCCACCTCCGACCTGCCGCGCACGTGGCTGGAGGAGCACAACATCCCGTTCATCGCGTATTCCTACACCGTGAACGATGAGCCCCGCGAGGACGACTGCCGCGAGGAGACCCGCGCCGCGGTCTACGCCGGGATGCGTCGGGGCGACAAGCTGCGCACGTCCATGATTAACGAGTTCGTATACTACGACTTTTTCAAGACGCTTCTCGACGAGGGGAAGGACGTGATCTTCCTCGATATGTCGCAGAAAATGTCCGTTTCTTTCGTCAACGCGAATAAGGCCGCGGACAAGCTGCGCGGGGAATATCCCGAGCGAAAGCTCTATGTGATGGACACGCTCTGCATCTCCGGCGGCTTGGGCCTGCTCGTGATGAACATGGTTCGCCGCAAGGAAGCCGGGGAGAGCTTTGACGAGGTCATCGCCTGGGGCGAGGAGAACAAGCTCCGCATCGCCCACCGCTTCACCGTGGACGATCTCAATTATCTCAAAGAGGGCGGGCGCGTCTCCAACAGCGCCGCGCTTGTCGGCTCGATCCTTGACATTAAGCCCGTGCTCTATGTCCCGGACGCCGGTACGCTCGATGTGGCGCAGAAGGTGCGCGGCCGCAAGGCGGCGCTGCGCGCCATCCGCGACGGCATCCTGCACGATCTCAGCGAGTGCGACCCGACCGGCACGGAGATCCACATCCTGCAGGCGGACTGCGTCGCCGACGCCGAATGGGTGCGCGATGAGCTTCGCAAGGCGTATCCGCAGCTCGGCGAGATCACGATCACGGCGCTCGGCGTCGTCATCGGCGCGCACTGCGGCCCCGGCCTGCTGACGGTATTCTATCTCTGCAACGGCCGCCAGCCCAAATAAAACAAAAAAACGCGGGCGGGGCGAACATAGCCCCGCCCATCCATATTTCTGCGAAAGAGAGAATGTACCATGCCGGAAGAAACCATGCGCATTGAACACGATTCCATGGGCGAAATCGCCGTTCCCGCCGACAAATACTGGGGCGCGCAGACCGAGCGCAGCCGCCGGAACTTCCCCGCCGGAGCGGGCCATGAAACAATGCCGGAGGAGATCCTCCGCGCCTTTGCCGTGCTGAAAAAGGCGGCGGCGGAGGCCAACCACGCGCTTGTGCCGCAGCGCATGACCGAAGAGAAGTGCGCCGCCATCTCGCGCGCGTGCGACGAGATCCTCGCCGGAGAGCTCGACGGCAATTTCCCGCTCGTCGTGTTCCAGACCGGCAGCGGCACGCAGTCGAACATGAACGTCAATGAGGTCGTGGCAAACCGCGGCAACGCCATTGCCGGAAAAAAACTGCTGCACCCGAACGACGATGTGAACATGTCGCAGTCCTCGAACGACACCTTCCCCACGGCCATGCACATCGCCGCCGTTATTGCCCTGGAGGAAAACCTTCTCCCGGCCTGTGAGCGCTTTGCGCAGACGCTCCGGCGGTTGGAAGCGGAAAACACGGATGTGCTGAAGGTCGGGCGGACGCATCTGCAGGATGCCGTGCCGCTTCGCTTCTCGCAGGAGATCTCCGGCTGGCGCGCGAGCGTCGAAACGGATATTGAGCTGCTGCGCGCCGCCGTGGAGCCGCTGCGCGCGCTCGCCCTCGGCGGTACCGCCGTCGGCACGGGGCTGAACGCCCCGGCAGGCTTCGACAGCCTTTCCGCCGAGCGCATCAGCGCACTGAGCGGCCATAAATTCGTGACGGCGGAGAATAAGTTCCACGCGCTTACGTCCCGTTCGGAGCTCGCATTTGCCCACGGCGCGCTCAAAGCGCTCGCGTGCGACATGATGAAGATCGCCAACGACGTCCGCTGGCTCGCCTCCGGACCGCGCTGCGGGCTGGGCGAGATCTTTATCCCCGAAAACGAACCCGGCTCGTCCATTATGCCGGGCAAGGTCAACCCCACGCAGTGCGAGCAGGTCACGATGACGGCGGTGCAGGTCATGGGCAACGATACCGCCGTGGGCCTTGCCGCATCGCAGGGAAACTTTGAGCTGAATGTGTTTTTGCCGGTGTGCATTTATAACTTTTTGCAGTCCGCGCGCCTTCTCGCGGCGTCCATCGCGTCCTTTGACGAGCGGTGCGTTTCCGGCATCCGCGCAAACCGGGAAAAGATGGCGGAGAACATGGAGCGCTCGCTCATGCTCGTCACGGCGCTCACGCCGCACATCGGCTACGAGCGCGCCGCCGAGGTCGCAAAGCTCGCCCACTGTGAAGATCTCACGCTGCGCGAGAGCTGCCTCCGGCTCGGATACATGACGGCCGAAGCATTTGACGCCGCGTACCGCCCCGAAAAGATGGTCTGAAATGGATCGGAACAAACACGAAAAGCTCAAACGGCAGGCCACCGTCGCCGCGGTCGCCACGGTAGCGAGCGCGAGCGTCATGGCCGGCGGGATCCTGCCGGACGACGGCGTTTTCGATGATGGAGCGGAGGATCTCCCGACGCCCATCGTCGAGACCGTGCCGCTCCGCGGCGCGGGCGGCGATGCGCCCGAAACGGAAGCCGCGGCTGAAAGCGAAGAGGAAAAAAAGAAGGCGCAGCGCGCGGCATCGTGGTTTGCCCGTCTCCCGTTCGGCGCGCGCGTGCTCGTCGCCGCCGGGATAGGGGGAGCGGCGTGGCTCACGGCGTCGGGGGCGAGCGCCCTGCTCGCCGCGGCACTGCCGACGGCAGCTGCCGCGGCGCTCGGCTGGGGACTTACGGTGCTCGCTCTTTCCGCCGGTCTCGCTGCCTTTGTCAAAGCGTTCTTCCCGGAGAAAAAGCTGCGGGATATCGTAAAAAGGAAAAACCTCTGGTGGCTGCTCGGCGGTGCGGCGGCGCTCATCGCGCTCGATGAGGTGCTGCCGCTCGTCTGGGCGGGGTACTCGACCGCCGCGGGGATCGTGAAGCTCGCCGGCGGCGCGGCCATTCTCGGCGGTACGGTGACTGCCGCGGTGCGCGGGGAAAAGCGGCGCGAGCGCGAGACAGAGGAAGCCGAGATCGAAGCAATGGAAGAGCCGAAACCGGAGACCATGGAGGAAGCCCGCCGCCGCGTTCTGCGCATGGCGGACGAAGCCGCAGAGCTTCGTTTCTGAAAAAGGCTCCCTTGTGCAAAGGGAACTGTCGGCGGAGCCGACTGAAGGATTGTTCCTACCGACTTTCCGAAAATCTGACAACCCCTCCGTCAAAAACTGTGTTTTTGCCATCTCCTCTTACACAGGGGAGACTTTAAACAGCGGAAGTCCGTTTTATAGTACACTCTTCGCGGTATCCTTATCTTGTAAACAAGGTAAGGAGGACGGAAACATGCGCGGCTATTACACCCACGGCGGATATTACGGACTGGTGAGCGGGAAATACATGCTCTTTGCGAGCGAATCGGATTATTACGATTACATGAGCGGCGAGAACGCATAAGCGGTTTCCGCCGGGGCATACTCTCCGCAAGGAGGGAATGCACATGAACGAAAACCGATCCATAAAAACGGACTTTGACCGCGCTCTCGCGGAAAACGGCATTGCGCTCGAAAAGTTCGGCGCGCTCACCGAGCAGGAGCGCGAGAAGCTCCGCCAGAGAGCGGCGCGCGCTGCGGACTTCACCGCCATGCGCGAGATCGTCAGCGACTTTGTCGGCTGGCAGGAGGGCCACGGGCCGTATCAGCTATAAAAAATCGGGGCAGCCATTCGGATGAATGGCTGCCCCATTATCGTATGTAGCGCAGAGTGCTATTTCTTTTCCGCGCTTTTGCGCCGGAAGATCGACCGGCGGAAGAGGATCACATTGAAGATCACAAACAGCGCCGCGCATACGCCGAGCACCATCCACGACTTCCCGACACTCTGCGGCGCCACGCCGACGAGCAGGAACATCGGCGCGCCGAAGAGGATCGCCCACGGCATGTGATAGACAAGATTATCGCTCGCCTGCGTTTCGAACTGCGGGTCGATCTCGCGCAGAAGGATGACGCCCGTGGACGCCGTGCCGGTCTGCATTCCGTAGAGCGAGAGGAATGCCTCGTGCTCATACCACGGGAACACGCGCTTGCAGACGAACCGGAGATAAAAGTACGTACCGAAGGCCCCGACGATGCTGATGACCGTCAGCGGCAGGACGAACCGGTGGTCGCGGAAGGCGGAAAGATCGATCGCCGCGATGGACGCCACGACCATCAGATCGAACATGAAGCCCGCAATGCGGTTCTGCATAAAGTTGTTCGTATACTCGCGGTGCATGACGCCCTTTTTGCGAAGCGCCTTCATCACCGCCTTGATGAGCATGCCGAACACGCTGCTGAAAAGGAACTGGAAGCCCCAGATCATGCCCTGCACCGTTCCGGCGAGCCCGGCCGCGCCCGTCCCGGCGGGATCGAGCAGCGAATTGATGCCCTTCATAAAGAGATACGCGAGCGCGTAAGCAAGGAACACGAGCGCGAGCTGGATCGTGAACTTGTCCATCGATTCCGAGATCGGCACCTCATTGTCGCCGGTGAAGGTCGAGAGCGTTACGTTATCCTTTGCATCCTCGCCGAGCCGTCCCTGGAAGATCCCCTTGCGGCGCAGCCAGTTCAGGTAAATGACGCCGCCGACGCTCGCGGACACAAAGCCCATCGCGGCCACGGCAAGGCCGAAGCTTGTGCCGTTTTCAAAGCCCCACTGCATCTCGTAGTTGTGGCCCCAGTTGTACGCCTGCCCCGGCCCCTGGCCGTAGCCCATCGGGAGGAGCAGACCGGAGGCATAGAAGCTGCGGATGGCGTAATAGAGCCCGATCGTCACGACAAGACCGAGCACCGCCTGCAACAGATATCCGTTCACGACCGTGACGCCGGTGTCGAACGCGCCGGTGCGGGAACGGCCATCGGTTTTCTTCTCGGTATTGCGCAGCGCGAGCGCGGCAAAGCCGAGACCGAGACCATGGTACGTGAGAATTTCCAGTGTGCCGGTGGAGAAGAGCGGGTGATGGAAGCCCCAGCGGGCAACGGCGTTGGCAAGAAGCAGAAGAAAGCCGCCGAGCACGGAGCTCGGGATCAGCGCCTTGCGGATAAAGGGGCAGACCCGGCGGAGAATGTTGGCCGCGATCATCGCCGCAAACAGCAGCGAGAGAGTCAGCACAAAGCTCCATACATCGGCGTCCCAGAGATTCATTCCGGTCGTCATGGACGGGTTTCCTCCCTCGTTTCGATGTGCCGGTTCAGACTGTGCAGGACCTTTTCAAAGGTCTTCAGCTCGTCTTCGGAATAGTCCTCCCGGAGCGCGTCCACAGCGTTGTCGATGAAGCGCGTGGAATTGCCGTAGTACTTGTAAAACCGCTCGCCGACTGTGACGCGACACTCGCGCTTGTCGTCCTCCGAGATCGTTTTGCAGACGTACCCTTTCGCCACGAGGTTGTTGACCTTGTAGGTAGCGTTCGGCTGGGATATGCCGAGCGTTTCGGCCAGCTGCGTGATCGTCGGGCTGCCGAGCAGATAGATCACGTCCACGGCATAGGCCTCCGTAGCGGAGAGCGAACCGGTCTTCTCCCGGATGCGCCCGAACATCGCCCGATAGGTCATCAGGCGCGACTTTTTATAAAGATCAAGGATCTCCTGCGAAAGCATACTCTCACCCGCAAATGTAATGTAAAGATTATATAAATTTAATGATATATCTTTTTCCTTTGCATGTCAATTCCTTTCGCCGACGGAGACTTTCAAAAAGGCTGTCAGCCCGGCGTGTGCGCGCGGCGGTATTCGCCGGGCGATACGCCGTAGCATTCGCGGAACGCCGAGGTGAACCGGCTCTGGCTCTCGTAGCCAACGCCGCGGGCGATCGCGCCGACATCGTCCTGCGTTTTGAGCAGCAGCGAGGCTGCCCGCTCCATGCGGTGCGCTTTCATGTGCGCGGCAAGAGACGTGCCGTACACCTTCTTGAAAACCGCCTTGAGCGTCGTCGTATTTATCAGAAACTCGCGCGACAGCTCCTCGATCGTGAGCCGCTCGGAGAGGTGCTCTACCATATAGTCATGGACGTTTCGGATGATCTCCTCCTGCGACGCGCTCCGGTCCACGCTCTTTTCCGGGCAGGCGATCTCCATCACTTGCTCAACGATCTCGTGCAGCAGCTGCCCCTGCACGGTGTCGGGCGCGCGGTAATAGACCTCCTTGCCGTCGCGCCGGCTCTCAAGAAGCCCGTTCTCGGCGAGCGAGCGCAGATGATGCGATACGGCGGGGCTGGACATGTCGAGCATCGCGGCAATGTTGATGACGCACTCCTCCCGGTGGCTGAGAAGCCAGAAAATGCGCACGCGTGTCGGATCGCCGAGCGAGCGGAACAGGTCCGATACGGCAGCGAAGCGTTCATCGTCGGCAAGGACGCGGCGCACCTCCTCTTCGTGCTGGTGAGCGCCGTGGTCGTGGGGCAGGGAAAACTCCGGCATGGCGGTTCTCCTTTTCGGAAATTTCGTTTGCCCGTTCGGAAGCAGAACGTCCAAACGGGTTGTTTTTTCGGAACGAAACCAGTATACTGCACTTGTAACGATTAAGCAAGTATTTAATTGTTTGCGTTCGAGAACGACAGAAAGGGAGAAAACCACCATGAAAAAGACCTACAAGATCGAAGTTGACTGCGCCAACTGCGCCAACCTGATGGAGGACGCCACCAAGAAGACCGAGGGCGTCGCGGACGCCGTCGTGAACTTTATGACGCAGAAGATGACCGTGGAGTTTGCCGAGGGCAGCGATCCCAAGACCGTTATGCAGAGCGTGCTGAAGGCCTGCAAGAAGGTCGAGCCCGACTGCGAGATCGAGCTTTGATCCTCACCGCATCCGGCGGCACAGCTTTGAAACAGGAGGCGTAAAGCCATGACAAAGAAACAGAAAAAGATGCTCTGGCGGATCGTCATTACCGCCGCGATGCTCATTGCGCTGCATTTTATTCCCATTACCGGCATGGCGCAGCTCATTGCGTACCTCGTCGCCTACGCCGTGATCGGCTACGACATCCTGCGCAAGGCCGGGAAAGGCATTGCAAACGGCCAGCCGTTCGACGAAAACTTCCTTATGGCGCTTGCCACGCTCGGCGCGTTCTTCCTTGCCATCTGGACGAAGAGCGGCGACTATGTCGAGGGCATCGCCGTTATGCTGTTCTACCAGATCGGCGAGCTGTTCCAGAGCTACGCCGTCGGCAAGAGCCGCCGCAACATCTCCGCGCTCATGGATATCCGCCCGGACTACGCGAATATCGAAACGGACGGCAAGCTCGAGCAGGTCGATCCCGACGAGGTCGCCGTCGGCAGCGTGATCGTTGTGCAGCCCGGCGAGAAAGTGCCGCTCGACGGCGTCGTCGTCGAGGGCGAAGCGAGCCTCAACACGAGCGCTCTCACCGGCGAGAGCATGCCGCGCGACGTGAAGACCGGCGACGAGATCATCAGCGGGTGCATCAACATGAACGGCGTGCTGAAGATCCGCACGACGAAGGAATTCGGCGAATCCACCGTCTCCAAGATCCTCGACCTTGTCGAGAACGCCAGCTCGCGCAAGTCCCGTTCCGAGGCGTTCATTTCCCGATTTGCGAAGGTGTATACGCCGTCGGTGTGCGGCGCGGCACTCGTACTTGGCATCGCGGTGCCGCTCATCCGGCTCGCCTGCGGCGCGGCCGCCAACTGGACGGACTGGATCTACCGCGCTCTCACGTTCCTTGTTGTGAGCTGCCCGTGCGCGCTCGTTATCAGCATCCCGCTGAGCTTCTTTGCGGGCATCGGCGGCGCGAGCCACGAGGGTATCCTCATCAAGGGCTCAAACTATCTTGAAGCGCTCTCGGACGCGAAATATCTCGTATTCGATAAGACCGGCACGCTCACGCAGGGCGTGTTTGAAGTGACCGCCGTGCACCACAGCACGCTTGAAGAAGCGGAACTTCTTGAATATGCTGCGCTCGCCGAGTGCGCCTCGTCGCACCCGATCAGCAAGAGCCTCCAGAAGGCTTACGGCAAGGGGATCGACCGCAGCCGCGTCTCCGATATCGAGGAGATCAGCGGCTATGGCATCACTGCCGTGGTGGACGGCCGCACCGTCGCTGCGGGCAACGCCAAGCTGATGAAAAAGCTCGGCATTGAAGCCATCGAGTGCCACAGCGTCGGCACGATCATCCATATGGCGATCGACGGCAAGTACGCCGGCCACATCGTCATCTCCGACGTGCCGAAGCCGCACGCGAAAGAGACGATCGCCGCACTCAAAAAATGCGGCGTGAAAAAGACCGTTATGCTCACCGGCGATACGAAGCGCGTGGCCGACCAGGTCGCGTCCGAGCTTGGCGTGGACGAGGTCCGCAGCGAGCTTCTCCCGGGGGATAAGGTCGCCGAGGTCGAAAAGCTCCTCGCGGCGAAAGGGCCGCACGAGCAGCTCGCCTTCGTCGGCGACGGCATCAACGACGCCCCGGTGCTCGCCCGCGCTGATGTCGGCATAGCGATGGGCGGCCTCGGCTCCGACGCCGCCATCGAGGCCGCCGACGTGGTCCTGATGGACGACAAGCCGTCTAAGGTCGCCGCGGCCATCCGCATAGCCCGTCACACCCTGAAAATCGCAAATGAGAACGTCTGGTTTGCGATTTCTGTCAAGGTAGCCGTCCTCATCCTCGCCGGCTTCGGACTCGCCACGATGTGGATGGCAGTCTTCGCCGACGTCGGAGTCACCGTCCTCGCGGTTCTCAACGCCATGCGGACGCTGCGAAGNNCTGACCCGCGCGGACATCGGCATCGCCATGGGCGCCATGGGCAGCGACGCCGCGATCGAGGCCGCGGACGTCGTCCTCATGGACGACGATCCCAAGCAGATCGTCAAGGCCATCCGCATCTCCCGCAAGTGCATCGGCATCGTCAAGCAGAACATCGTGTTCTCGCTCATCATCAAGTTCGGCTGCCTCGCGCTCGTCGCAGTCGGTATTGCGGACATGTGGGCGGCGATCTTCGCCGATGTCGGCGTTATGATCCTGGCGGTCCTCAACGCCATCCGCGCGCTGCGGTATAAGGAATAAAATTCGGACATAGTGAAACCGCGCGATCCCTTGATTGGGACCGCGCGGTTTATCCTTTTTGCGGTTTTCTGTTATTTTCTGTGCCGTCTGCCGCGGAAGAAGACGGCGGCGCAGACAAGGAGCAGAACGGCGGCGGTAGCGGCGACGGCGGCAACAACCGGGATCTCTTCGGCGTCTCTTTCAAGAGCGGGAGCCGGTGTTGCGGTGGGGGCCGGAGTCGGTACAGCTGTGGGTGTGGGAGACGGCGAAGGCGAAGGCGTGACTTGCGCCTCCTCGGCGCGGCGCAGCTCCGTGTGATATTGTGCGTAGTCGGCCATGAGCGTGCAGTAATCGGCCAGCCGGTTTCTGGCGTCGTTCACACCGGCGGTGAACATGACGATCACGGTTGGTTCGTCGGTGAAAACGATGCCGCAGTCGTTAATGTGCCGCCGGCCGTCTATATTGTAGGCATCGAGATAACCATACTTGTGAGCAATCTCGTATTTCTGCTTGTGGCAGTTGAAATAGTTTTCCGGCTCGGCCCGGCGCATCGCATCGATCAGTCCGGGGAAGCGCTCGGACTCCGTCTGCAGCAGGTTCAGACAATGGATCACCTGCCGTGCGGTGAAGTGATTGCCGCGGTAATACTGCTTGTCCGCGGTTTCCGGGTCTACGCCCATGTACGGCGCGATGCAGTCGCGATACTCGCGGTAAGATCCCAGCGCATTCCAAAGCAGGTAGGAAACGGAGTTGCTGGATTCAACAATGGAAAGCTCCAGCATCTGTGCATACGGCATGCCGACGATCTCGTCGTCAAAGGTCATCTCGCCGCGGTATACCCGCTCGGTAAAGACCATGTTGAGCGGGACTTTGAATATGCTGGCGGCAATGAAATAGGTATCGCCATTGAAGAAATGTTCCTCGCCGGTGACAGTGTTTTTGTAGCCGAGCGCGACATGATCCGGCGGAATATCGTACTCTTCGAGAAACGCTTCGACGACCTCATCCCACGATTTATCCTCAAAACGATCCCTGTCTTCATCTGCGGCACGGGCGGGAAAAGTCAAAGAGAACAGAGTGCAAAACACCGCCGCAAGGCAGACGGCATGTTTGACAAAATTCATATTTTCATGCCCTTGAGGTTGAATGTATATATAAAGCATACTCTTTTGCATGAAAGAATGCAAGCGGACTCTCTTCGCGCTCGCAGAGCTGCTGCCGCACGCGGACGAGATCGTCATTGCGCGCGGCGATCTCGGCAACGCCGTGCCGCTCTGGGAGCTTCCCGCCGTGCAGAAGCGCATTGCCGCCCGCTGCCGGGAGAGCGGCACGCCGTTCATGGTCGTAACGCAGATGCTTGCCTCCATGGAGCACTCGCACGTACCGACCCGCGCGGAGATGAGCGACGTATTTAACGCCGTGCTGGACGGCGCTGCGTCTGTCATGGTCACGGGCGAGACCGCCGCGGGCGAGTATCCGGCAGACGTCATCCGCTATCTAGCGCTCGCCGCGCATGCGGCGGAGACGTTTTTGAAAGAAAACGAAAAATAACGAAACCGAAAGACCGGCGGATGGATGCCCTCCGCCGGTTTTCAGCTATATGCAGACTCCGGGTTATTTCATCACCGTGCCGTCGGCGAGAGTGATGGTGTAGCCGTTGAAATTGATGGTGCCGTTATTGACAAGGCTCGTGACCGTGCAGTCACCGGTCAGCGTCCACACGCAGCCGGAGCCGACCGTCACGACGGCGTTGTTCTCCACCGCCGCGCCGCCCTCGGCGTTGTCGGCAATGTTGACCGTGCCGGTAAAGCGGCTGCCGTTTTGCAGCGTCATCGTGAGTGTGGAGATCGAATCAACGAGAATGTCGCCCTCGAGCGTCTGCGCGTCGGCGGTGAATTCGACCTGCGCGCCGTTGCTGCCCGCTGCGCCCCAGCCGTGCGAGGCGGAGTTGCCGGTCACGCGGAGAAGATAGCCGTCCTTGTCCTCGTTGACGATCGTGACGCCGGAGAGCGTCAGTGCGCAGTGGGTGTTCGTCACATAGATGAGATCGCCGTTTTTTCCGGTGAGTGTCCCGCCGGTCATGGAGAAGGTGGACGTGCCGATGTCGGCGTCGCCGCTCATGGACTGATAGATCATCACATTGTGGACGTTCTCGTCCGAGCTCGTGCCCTTCGTGTCGCTCATATTGCCGGAGACGGTGCAGCCGACAAGCACGATGGAGTTTTTGCCCTCGATGACGAGCGCTTCGGAGTTGTTCGCGGTGAGCTCGGCGTCGGAAACGGTGATGTCCGCGGTGGAGTAGACGGCGGGGGAATTGTAGCCGTTCGAGGTGTAGGCGCCGCCTGTCACGTTCACCGTGCCGCCGCCGCGATCGGAGCGGATGGCGGCGGAGGAATTGCCACTCGTCTCGACCGTGAGGTTGGAGGCGTTCGTCGTGCCGCCGCCGGTCGTCTGGATGCCGCCGGAGTTGTCGGCGGTCGTTGTGATGCTGGAATCGGAGATGTTGACGGTCGTGCCGCTGCCGTAGCTGAACACACCGTTGCCGTTCTGCGCAGACGATGACACCGTGGCGTTTTGAATGGTCACGGTCGCGCCGTTTGTGGCGAGAAGGGCGGCGTTGACGCCGTAAAAGTCGCCGTTTTCGGTGTTGGACGTTGCGCCCGCGCTCTTATCTACGGTGACGCCGTCGAGCGTGACGGCAGCGCCGTCCACGCGCAGGGCGTTTTCGTCGTCGCCGGTGGAGGTGTACGCCGTACCGGAGTATGTGCCGTCCTCGGTGATCGTGTTCGTGCTCGATCCCTGCGTCACCTCGCTGCTGCCGCCGAAGCCACCGCCTGGTGCGCCGCCGGGCTGTCCGTCCGGTTTTTCGGGGGGCTCGCCGTCCGGTTTGCTGCCCGCTTCGCCGTCCGGCTTTTCCGGAGCGGAGGCGTCGCCGGATGAGACAACCGTTTCGCCGTCCGGCGCTATGGTGGGTTCGAACGTCGTTACCGGCGTCGTATTTGTGGTGCTGCCGCACGCGGCGAGCGCGAAGAGCATTGCCGCGGCGCATAGAATTGCCAGAATTTTACGTATCATTTTCATAAGGAAAGACCTCCTTTTCGTTTCTGACGCCAGCATACGGCGCGGACTTGAAAATAAGCTGAAAAAGTTGACCGGCCGTGGTAAAATAATGAAGAGGGGAGTGGATGGAGATGGAGAGACAAGCAAAGCGCACGGCGCTGTACCATTTGCCGGGGCTTTTTGAATTTTATGATTTTTATCGCGCCTTTTTGCCGCTGTTCCGGAAGCACCGGACGTGGTTTTACGACTGGTGCGATATCGGATCGATCTATGGCGCGCCGGCGGACTGCCTTTGGGGCGGCGGACGCGCGGGCTTTGGGGACGACGATCCTCACGAGGTGCGGTCGCTGCTGCGTGAATACGGCATTTCGGCGCGGCTCACGTTCAGCAATTCCCTGCTGCGTGAGGAACATTTGCCGGATAAGAGATGCAACGACCTCTGTGTGATTTTCAGCGAGAGCGAAACGCCGCAAAACGGCGTCATCGTCCATTCGGAGCTGCTGCTTTCCTATCTCCGGCAGCATTATCCGAATTTATACTTCGTCTCCTCAACAACGAAAGTGCTGACAGATTTCCGGGCATTCCAAAGCGAGCTTGAACGAGACGAATTTCGCTTTGTTGTTCCGGACTTTCGTTTGAATCGGGCGATTGATAAGCTCTGCGCGCTGCCGCAGGCGGAGAAGGACAAGGTGGAATTTCTCTGCAACGAGTGCTGCGATTTTGGCTGCGCCGAGCGGCGGGCATGCTACGAAGCCGTCAGCTGCCAAAACCTTGGCGAGAGCGGCGCGGAGCGCTGCTGCGCCGCGCCGGAGGGTGCAAAGGGCTATCGGTTTTCCAAAGCCATGAAAAACCTGGGCTTTATCGGCGCAGCAGACATCCGGGACGTGTATCTTCCCATGGGCTTTTCCCATTTCAAGATCGAGGGCCGCGCTCTCGGCAGCGCGCTGCTGCTGGAATTTCTGCTGCACTACATGACAAAGCCGGAGTACCATCTGCCGGTGCGCGAGGAGATCTATCTCGACAGCATGCTTGATCTTTTCTGATTATAGCGTCGATTAACAAGGACAC
>DHKA01000022.1:0-185 GCA_002404605.1 Clostridiales bacterium UBA4706
GCGCACGGCGACAACAACGGTCTTGTGCTTCCCCCGAAGATCGCCCCCATTCAGGTCATCGTCCTCCCCATCGCGCAGCACAAGCCCGGCGTGCTCGAAAAGGCGCAGGAGCTCGTGGACCGACTCACAAAGCTGGGACTTCGCGTCAAGGGCGACTTTACCGACAACTCCCCCGGCTGGAAGTT
>DHKA01000022.1:250-495 GCA_002404605.1 Clostridiales bacterium UBA4706
GTGCCGCTGCGCATCGAGATCGGCCCGAAGGACATCGAGAACAACCAGTGCGTCGCCGTCCGGCGCGACGACCGCGAGAAGCTGTTCCTCTCGCTCGACGAGCTGGAAGCGAAGGTCCCCGAGCTGCTCGACGCCGTGCAGAAGTCTCTGTACGAAAAGGCCAAGGCCAACATGGAAGAGCACACCTACCCCGCCTATTCGCTCGAAGAGGCGAAGAAGATCCAGGAGGAAAAGGGCGGCTTCAT
>DHKA01000022.1:566-4347 GCA_002404605.1 Clostridiales bacterium UBA4706
GAGATGAAGATGAAGGAGCAGGCCGGTATGTCCAGCCGCTGCATGCCGCTCCATCAGGAGCATCTGGCCGACACCTGCCCCATCTGTGGCAAGCCGGCGAAGCACATGATCTACTGGGGCGTGGCGTACTGATGCCGCACATCGCCGTGAAGCTCTGGCCGGGCCGGAGCGAAGAGGAAAAACGTGCCTTCGCCCGCGCCGTCGCGGACGATGCCGCCCGGTATCTCCATGCGGACAGGGCGTGGGTCTCCGTCAGCATCGAGGAGATTGCGCCCGAGGCGTGGGAGGAAACCGTTGTGCGCCCGGAAATTCTGGAAAAGCCGGACATCCAGTACGTACGCAGCGAACAGGGTTAAAAAAAGTATAAAAAAGTTCCGAAAAGAGCCTTCTTTCCGGAACTTTTTTCCTATGGCGGCGTCTAAAAATCAGAACCCCCTTTGGAAAATATGACTTTTATGGGAGGATCCACCGATGAAAAAGACGACAAAGCTCCTTGCTCTTGTGCTCGCTCTTGTTCTTGCGCTCGGTCTCGCCGGGTGCGGGGCGAAAACCATGCAGGCAACATCAAGCGCACCGGCGGCGGCCTACGACTACGACAGCGCCCCGATGGAAGAGCCGATGGCGGCGGAATCCATGGAAGCCGGCTTTGCCAACACCGCCTCGAATGACATGCTCTACAGCGGGAAAAACGGCGACACCGCCTCGACCGAGCCCGCCGATATGAGCGAGAAGATCATCTACAGCGCGAACGCCCGGCTCGAAACGACCGAGTTCGATACCGCGCTCGAAAAGATCCAGACTCTCGTAAAAGAACTCGGCGGCTTCATGGAGAGCACGAGCGTTTCCGGCAATAACTATTCGAGCATCGCCCGCGGCAACACAGGCGGGCGCAGCGCCTCGTTCACCATCCGCGTGCCGAGCGACAAGTTTGCAATACTCACCGGCTCGCTCTCCGACATCGGCAACGTTCCCTACTGCAACACCTACATGCAGAACGTGACGATGGAGTATTACGATGTGCAGAGCCGTCTCGAAGCCTATCAGACGCAGGAGACCCGTCTTCTTGAAATGCTCGCCGCAGCCGAGTCGGTCGAGGATATGCTCGCCATCCAGCAGCAGCTCACCGACGTGCAGTATGAGATCGATTCTCTCTCCGGCCAGCTCCGCTACTACGACCATCAGGTCAGTTACTCCACCGTGACTCTCGACGTGACCGAAGTGCGCGAGTACACGCCCGAGCCGACGATCACGCTCACCTACTGGCAGCGCATGACACGCGGCTTTGCCGAATCGCTCAAGGACGTGGGCGAGTTCTTCCAGAATTTGTTTCTCTGGTTCGTGACGAGCCTGCCGTGGCTTGTGCCGCTCGCCGCGGCCGTCGTGCTGATCGTGTGGCTCATCCGCCGCAGTGCAAAGAACCGTCCGGAGCGCGCCGCGAGAGCTGAAAAGCGCGCGCAGAAGGCCGCTGCCAAAGCCGCCGCAAGGAGCGCTGCTCCCACGGAAGAGACACCGAAAGACGGCGAAAAATAACACGGTCCCTCCCCTGCGCCCCGGCGTTTCCGCCGGGGCGTTTTTCGTTGGCGCGGCAGGGAAAATACGCCAAAAAATCCGAGGTTTTTTCGTCATTTTCCCTTGACCGGACAGGCGGTTTGTGTTATATTAACCCTACCTGTCGGTCGAGAGGTTTATTTTTTATGCTCTTTCGGCCCATACAGGGAGGCATACGCGCGCGGAAAGCGATGCGTAAATATTACAAGGAGGTGCCGAAATAATGGCGAAAGCAGGTTCGCGGATCAAGATCACCCTGAGATGCAGCGAGTGCAAGCAGCGGAACTACAACACCATGAAGAACAAGAAAAATTCTCCCGAAAAGCTCGAGATGAATAAGTATTGCCCCTTCTGCCGCAAGCACACCAAGCACGTCGAAACGAAGTAATGACGGACGTGAGAAAGGATGCATCCAATGGCTAACGAAGAAAAGAAATCCGCCGCCCCTCAGACGAAGGGCGCAGCCGTCAAACGGACGGACAAGAAGCCCGGCTTTTTCAAGCGCGTTGCCAAGTGGTTCCGCGAGATGAAGAGCGAGCTCAAGAAAGTCGTCTGGCCCACCCCCAAGCAGTTCGGCAAGAACACGCTGGTCGCGCTGGTCGTTATGGCCGCCGCCGCTCTCGTGCTCTGGGGCTTTGACTCTCTGGCCAAGGCCGCTGTCGAAGCGCTGATCACATTGGTGTAAGCCGGATGGCAGAGAACGCAAAATGGTATGTGGTCCACACATACTCCGGTTATGAGAACACGGTAGCCGCTTCCATCATGAAGGCGGCGGAAAACCGTCAGATGCAGGATCTCATCCAGGAGGTCAACATCCCTCTGGAGACGGTCGTTGAGCATACCGACGGCGGTGACAAGGAAGTCGAGCGCAAAGTATTCCCCGGCTACGTGCTGGTGAAGATGGTGCTCACGGACGAAAGCTGGCATCTCGTGCGCAACAGCCGCGGCTGCACCGGCTTCGTCGGTTCCGACGGAAAGCCCGTTCCTCTGACCGAGCAGGAGATCCTTGATCTCGGTGTGGAGCGCAGAGAGATTTCCGTGGGCTTTGAGCTTGGCGACACCGTCAAGGTCATCGACGGCCCGCTGGAAGGCTTCCTCGGCACAGTGGACGAGATCGACCCCGAGGGGAACAGCGTCCGCCTCATCGTCTCCATGTTCGGCAGGGAGACGCCGATCGATCTAGAACTCGACCAGGTCGAACCGGTAAAAGAAGAATAATTCTGGAGGTGCTTAATAATGGCACAGAAAATAGTTGGCTATGTCAGATTCCAGGTTCCCGCCGGCAAAGCGACTCCGGCTCCCCCTGTGGGCCCGGCTCTCGGTCAGTACGGCGTGAACATTTCCCAGTTCACCAAGGACTTTAACGAGCGTACCAAGGGCGATATGGGTCTTATGATCCCGGTCGTCATCACCGTTTACGCCGACCGCAGCTTCACCTTCATCACCAAGACGCCCCCCGCGGCTCTGCTGATCAAGAAGGCGTGCGGCATCGAGACCGCCTCCGGCGTGCCTCAGCGTGACAAGGTCGCCACCATCAGCAAGGAAGATGTCCGCAAGATCGCCGAGCAGAAGATGCGCGATCTCAACTGCACCGACATCGAGTCCGCCGTCAGCATGATCGCCGGTACCTGCCGCTCCATGGGCGTCGTCGTCGGCGACTGAGCTGGCAAACGTGGGAGGAAGTAACCTTCCGAAAAACCACATTTTAGGAGGATAATGAAGTGTTCAGAGGTAAAAATTATAAAGAGAGCACGAAGCTCATCGATAAAAGCACCCAGTATGAGCCCGCTGAGGCTTTCGAGCTTGTCACCAAGACCGCCAAGGCGAAGTTCGACGAGACCGTCGAGCTGCATGTGAAGCTCGGCGTTGACTCCCGTCACGCTGACCAGCAGGTCCGCGGCGCCATCGTCCTGCCCAACGGCACCGGCAAGAGCGTCAAGGTCCTCGTGTTCTGCAAGCCGGAGCGCGAAGAAGAGTGCAAGGAAGCCGGCGCGGATTACGTCGGCGGCATGGAGCTCGTCCAGAAGATCCAGGGCGAGAACTGGTTTGATTTCGACGTCGTTATCGCCAGCCCCGACATGATGGGCGTTGTCGGCCGTCTCGGTAAGGTCCTCGGCCCCAAGGGTCTCATGCCATCCCCCAAGGCCGGCACCGTGACCCCCAACCTGCCGCAGGCTATCAAGGAGTCCAAGGCCGGTAAGATCGAGTACCGTCTCGACAAGACCAACATCAT
>DHKA01000022.1:4383-17022 GCA_002404605.1 Clostridiales bacterium UBA4706
AACATCATCCACTGCCCCATCGGTAAGGCTTCCTTCGGCGCGGAGAAGCTGCTTGAGAACTACACCGCTCTCATCACCGCCATCCTGCGCGCGAAGCCCGCGACCGCGAAGGGTCAGTATATCCGCAGCTGCGTGACCGCCACCACCATGGGCCCTGGCATCAAGATCAACGCCCAGAAGCAGCTTTAATTTCGGATAGCGAAATAAAAAATCGCCGAACTTCAAGTTCGGCGATTTTTTATTAACAAAATGTTCAAAATAGTTTCAGTTTCTTTTCAGAAATCCATGGTAGGATGCAGCCATAAGATGAAAAACGAAACAAGAGGTGTTTTCCATGTACGAGAACAACAATCCCAACTCCGATAACGAAGGCAGCACCTACCGGTATACGCCGGAACGCGGCACGCAGAGCGAGTATATCCCCGGCACGTATTCGACCGTTCCGCCCACGCCGCCCGAGCCGCCGAAGAAAAAGAAAGAGCTCACCGCCGGAAAGATCATTGCCATCGCGCTTGTGTGCTCGCTGCTCGGCGGCTGTCTCGGCGTCGGCGCAACGCTTCTGCTCGGCAGTAGTACCAAAGCGCAGACATCCACGACCAGCACGACCGTGTATGTCGGCGAGCGGCAGACCGAAACGGTGAATACCGCGCGCACCGATACCTCCGAAAAGCTCTCCCCGCGCGAGGTGTATGCGCAGAACGTGAACTCCACCGTCGGCATCACGACCTCGATCACGACGAACTACTGGGGCTATCAGACGACGAGCGCCGCTTCCGGTTCCGGCTTCATTCTGACCGAGGACGGCTACATTCTCACGAACTACCACGTGATCGAAAACTCCAGTAGCGTGCAGGTAACGACCTACGACAACACCGCCTACAGCGCCTCGGTCGTCGGTTACGACGAGAGCAACGACATTGCTGTGCTCAAGATCGACGCCACCGGTCTCACGCCGGTCGTCCTCGGCAGCTCCGACGATCTTTATGTCGGCGACGAGGTCATGGCGATCGGCAACCCGCTTGGCGAGCTGACGTTCTCGCTCACCGTCGGCTATGTGAGCGCGCTGGACCGCGAGGTCACGCTCTCCTCCGGCACGATGATGGATCTCATCCAGACCGACGCCGCCATCAACTCCGGCAACTCCGGCGGCGCGCTCTTCAACAGCTATGGCGAGGTCGTCGGCATCACGAACGCCAAGTACAGCTCCTCCTCTTCTTCGAGCAGCGCGTCCATCGACAACATCGGCTTTGCCATCCCGATCAACCACGTGAAGAGCATCGTCACGAGCATCATTGAAAAAGGCTATATCGTCAAGCCGTACATCGGCGTTTCCGTCACGACCGTAAGCAGTGAAATGGTCAGCTACGGTCTGCCGCAGGGCGCAGCGGTCAAGGTCGTCAGTGAGAACAGCCCGGCGGCGGAAAGCGGCTTGAAAGTCAACGATATCATCACCGCCATCAACGGCGAGGAGATCACAACGAGCAGCGAGCTTGTAAAGATCGTCTCTGCCAGTCGGCCCGGCGACGAGATGACGCTCACCGTCTACCGGCAGGGTGAGAGCGAACAGCTCACGCTCACGATCACCGTCGGCGAGCAGCAGAAGAGCGCGCTGGCCGATCCCACGTCGTCCTCGACGCAGCAGCAGTCCTCCGGTTCCTACGGCGGATTCCCGTTCGGCTTCGGCTACGGCGGATAACACATCCCCCATTGGAAAAGGCTCTGCTTCTTCGGAAGCAGAGCCTTTTGGAGCGTGTCAAAAAAGTATTTTTGACACGCTCTCAAACGAGACCCACTGCGTTGGGCTCTCGTTTGAAAAGGCTGCGGCTCGCCGCAGCGCACTCGCTGTGCGCCTGCGGCGCACAACTCGCACGTTTGCGAGCCGAGAAGTATTTTCTCCGACGTACACGCCGCCGGAGAAAATGATCCGAACTTTATTTGCGCCTGCGGGCGCAAACTCTGCGAGGCTTTTTCGACAGGCTGAAAAGGCTCTGCTTCTTCGGAAGCAGAGCCTTTTGTTATTTTCGTAACACCGATTTCCCCATGTACTTCCAGGTGTCCTTGTGGCCGCCGTAGCGCATCGCCTTCCGGCAGCCGGGAATGTCCCAGCAGAGCGTGCCGAAGAGCGCCGTCACGCCATAGTCGTACCATATCGGCGTCACCGGTACGCTCGGCCCGCTCAATGCTACGATCTCCGAATCACGGCAGAGCTCAAGGATGTGCGGCATCGTGCCGTTCGTGAGCGCCATACCGGTAATGATGACGACGTCCGAGCCGGGGATCAGCCGGTCCTCCTCCCACTCCGGATAGTCGCCGGGGCGCGGGTCCTTTTCAAACACGCGCAGTTCCCGCATACCCGCGAGCTTTTCGCCGCCGTGAAAGTGGCCTACCGTGGAGACGAGCTTCCCGGCACACTTCGGTTCCAGCGTGCGGAACACGTCGCCTTCGTCGATCTCCGGCGGATAGAGCGTAACACCGAGGACCTCCATACTCTCGCGCCGGTTGAACCATGCGTTCACCGCCGCGCAGCCGAGCGCCGAGAGCGCCATATCGTCCGAACCGAGCTGCGCTGCAAGATCGCGCAGCGGCTTTCCCAGCCAATCGGTGCAGACGGCTGCGTCGCCATACGGTTTTTTCCCGGGCAGAGGGAGCGAGGCAAGCCCCGCGCCGCCCTCCGTTTCCACATATGCCTGATACCGTCCGCGCACTGCCATGGTAACGCGCAGATGCGCCGGTACGGAAGAAATAAACGCTTCATAAAGGTCCATATGGATTGTACCTTGCCTTTCTGTTTTCACCGGAGTATAATTAATTTCAGTATACAGGAATTTACCGCATATCACAAGTCAGGAGGAATACCCATGCGAAGGATTTTTTCCAAGCTGCTCTATGAGATTGAAGAAGAGCGCAATGTTATGCTCGTAACGGTCATTGCCGACCGCGGCAGCGCGCCGCGCGGCGCGGGCGCGGCGATGCTCGTCGGCGAAAAGGGCCGCATCACCGGAACGATCGGCGGTGGCGCCTTGGAATATCAGTCGGAGAAAAAGGCGATGGAACTTCTCAAAACCGGCGAGAGCGCCGTGCACGAGTTTGTGCTCCGTCCCAACGATAAAGAGGACATCGGCATGCAGTGCGGCGGCGACGTTACGGTGCTCTTTGAGTATGTAAGCGCCGACGATCTCCGCTGGAGTCTGCTCGCGGGCGCCGTGTGCGACCGCATCGAAGCGGGCAAGCGCGGCTGGCTTGTTCTCCCGCTCGACGGCAGCGTGCCGAGTCTCTACGGCGAGGAAGGCCTTCTCTGCGGCGAGGGTGTCAGTGAGGACGAGCGCGCCGCGCTCTGCATGGCGCATACGGTCGTCACAAATGCTTATTACGCCGAACCGCTGCCGCTCTTCAACCGTGTTGTGATCTTCGGCGGTGGGCATATCGCGCAGGCGCTCACGCCCATGCTCGGCGCAGTGGATTTCCGCTGCATCGTGCTCGATAACCGTCCGGCTTACGCCGACGCTTCTCTTTTCAAGGGAGCCGAGGACGCCATCGTCTGCGACTACGATAACATTGCCGAGTCCGTAACGCTCACTGCGGAGGACTATGTCGTTGTGATGACGAACGGCCACGCCGGTGATCTTATCGTCGAGGAACAGGTGCTCCGCTCCCCGCACGCGTATCTCGGCGTCGTTGGCTCGCGCAGCAAGATCGCGTTCGTCAACAAAACGCTCATGGACCGCGGTATCCCGGAGGAGGCGCTCAAGACCGTACACACGCCGATCGGCACGCCCATCCGTGCCGTTACCCCGGCGGAGATCGCCGTGAGCATTCTCGGCGAGCTGATATGCTGCCGCGCCGAGATCCGCGAGGGCGAAAAGCCCGCGCACCACGGCTGTCCGATGCACTGACAGGCATCCAGCTATCCTGCAAACCTTATATGTACATAAAATCATCCCCCGCGGGCGATGCCCGCGGGGGATGATCCATTTGTCCATTCAAACAGCGCCCTCACCAAAGCGGGGGTTGTTTGAATACATCAGCCGAGCATGGCCGCGGCTTCTTCCGCGCTCAGATCGTAGTTCCAGAACACCTTGTAGATCTCCTGCGCCTTGGCGGTCATGTCGTAGTCATAGACCTCCGGGTACAGCAGGTTACCGAGCCACCACACGCCGAGGATCATGTTCATGGACGGGGGCGCAGACAGCCAGCAGTAGGGATCGCACGGCACGGTGTAGACCTTGCCGTCCTTCACGGCGCGCAGCTCCTGCCACGCGGCCTCGGTCTCAATGATCTCCAGAGCCGCGGCGTCTGTCACGAGAACGACATCGGGATCGAAGTTATAAAGCTGCTCCATGTTGATCATGTTGCCGCCGCCCTTGCCGGTGACTTCCTCGAGCACCACGGCGTTCTTCGCGCCGACAATGCCGAGTGCCTGCGCCTGGGAGGAGCCATCGGCGTTCGTACCGAGAGGATCGCTGCCGGAGCTGTAGAGCACGGAAATCTGCTGATCCTCCGCGATCTTTGCGCTGTTTTCAGCGGCCATGGTCATGGTCTCCTCAACGAGCTTGGCGAGCTTTTCACCGCGCTCTTCCTTGCCGAGGATGGTGCCGAGGGAGCGGAAAGCGTCCGCCATGTGGGTGAGGTCGGCTTCAATGAAGATGCAGGGCAGACCGGTCTGCTCCTGGAGCGCCGTCAGATCGTCCGCAATGGATTTTTTGAAATCACCGAGGTCGATGATGACTTCCGCGCCGGTGGCGAGAAGCTCTTCGAGATTCAGTGTGGTCTTGCCGCCGTACAGCTGGCCGGTCACAGGCAGATCCGCGATACCATCGTAAAGATACGGGGTCTGGTTCTCGTTGACCTTGGTGCCAACACAGACGAGCTTTTCGGGCGCAAACGCCGCAAGGATCATCGTGGCCACCGGGCCGCTGGGGGCGATCTTCGTGATGTTGGCAGGCAGCTCAACTTCGCGGCCGCTCGAGTCGGTAAATGTGACCGTTTCGGCGGCAGGCCCTTCGGCAGGTTCTTCTGCCGGGGCTTCCGTTGCAACGGGCCCTTCCGTCGCCGCAGGCGCTTCGGTCGCGGCAGGCGCGGGTTCCGCCGCGCCGCACGCGGCAAGGCTGAACAGCATTACCAGCGCGAGAAGCAGGGCAAGTGTTTTTTTCATGGATGTACTCCCCTCATTATATTCTCTTGCGAGAATATTTTCGTGTGAAGTAAATATACCAGATCCCGCCCCGTTCTGTCAATTGCTTTTTCGCCATTGATATGATACAGTAAGTGTGATATCTGTCGTCAAACATCGGAGGTTACTTTATGCGTCGTTTTACCCGTCTCACCGGCGCGCTGCTCGCGCTCGTTCTCGTCTTTTCGCTTCTTTCCGGCTGCGGCGGCGCGGCACCGGACGCACCGTCTTACACCGCAGCCCCCACCGCGGATGTCGTCCCAACAGCAGACGTCCCGTCTGCCGCCGAACCCGAAGCCGCCTCTCCGGATGAGCCGGACGCCCCCTCCCCCGCCGCTCTCGATGAAGATGGCGAGTATACCTCAGCGGAGGACGTGGCGCTCTATCTGCATCTCTACGGTCATCTGCCGCAGAACTTCGTCACCAAGAAAGATGCCCGCGCGCTCGGCTGGAACGGCGGCGGTCTGGACGATTACGCCGACGGCAAATGCATCGGCGGCGACCGGTTTGGAAACTACGAAGGACTGCTGCCGGACGCGCCGGGACGCGAATACCATGAGTGCGACATCGGCACGCTGCACGCCGTCTCGCGCGGAGCGAAGCGCATCGTATACTCCAACGACGGGCTTATCTATTATACCGAGGATCACTATGAGAGCTTTGTATTGCTTTATGGCGAAGAATGATGTTCTTTCGGACTATTCTTTCTATATTTTATCTATTCCCTTTCCGCTTTCGTGTGCTATAATACAATTTGGTTTTTAAATGTCTTCTTATGTAATGTGAGGAAAAATACATGGATCAACCCATTGTGCAGGGGCTGCTCACCTGTCTCGGCGGTGCCGTCGTTGCCGGTCTCAACGCACTGCTCTCCGCCCGGCTGCTGGACAAAAAGCCCACGGCTTTCGCTTCGTTCTCCGCTGTACGGCAGCTTTTCAATGTTGCCTATCTTGTTCTTGTTTTTTTTGGTTCGCGCGCTCTCGGCTGGGACGTTACCGCCCCGCTCGTCGGCGCGGCGCTCGGTCTGACCGCGCTTTCCATGCTTTTTGCCATGCTTCTGGCACGGCGCAACGATAAAAAGTCCAAATCCGCCGCGGCGGATAAGAAGGGAGAAGATCTCAATGGGTGAATCCCGTGTTGTGATCCCGATTTTCGGAATTTTGGATGTGACCGGCGAAGTGATCGGCATGTGGGTCGTTCTGGCCGCCGTCGCCGTAATATCGCTGCTCGCCACGCGTCATATGCGCGAGCGCCCCGGTAAATTCCAGAATGTGATCGAGACGGGCGTTGAATATCTCGACAACTATTTTGCCGGTATTCTCGGCAGGAAGGAGTCCCGGAAGCACTTTCTGTTTCTCGGCTCGCTCTTCATTTTCATCATTTTCGGTAACTACACCGGCCTCATCCCCGGCGCCGGTCTGACGGACTACTGGAAAGCGCCGACCTCGTCGCTTTCGGTAACGCTCGGTCTCGGCGTCATCACGTTTTTCTACCTGCAGGGCTCAAGTATTCATGCGCACGGCTTTCTCGGCTATCTCAAGCGCTTCGTTTCCCCCATCGTGATCATGCTGCCGCTGCTCATTCTGGATGAGTTCATCAAACCCGCGTCACTGGCGCTGCGTCTGTTCGGCAACATCTTCGGCGAAGAGACCGTTACCGAGCAGCTCTATGAACTGCTGCCCATCGGCGCGCCGATCGTGATGATGGTGCTTTCGCTTCTCTTCTGCGCGCTGCAGGCCATCGTTTTTACGACGCTCGTTTCCATCTATCTGCAGGAGGCCACCGAATAACGGCGCGTCTCTTAAAATCAAAAGAATTTTTTTGTAAGGAGATACACTACCATGACTGATTCCGCCATCATTGCTATTGCCGCCGCCATTTCCATCGCCTTCAGCACCATGTTCCCCGCTATGGGGCAGGGCAAGACCGCTGCCGCCGCCATGGAGAGCATTGCCCGCCAGCCCGACGCCGCCGGCGATATCCGCTCCTCGCTCATCATCTCGATGGCCATGATGGAGGCTCTTACCATTTACGGCCTGCTGATCGCCTTTATGCTCGTCGCCAAGGTCTGAGAGGCACGCAGCTATGACGATCGAACCATCTCTCATCGTATGGACGGTTCTATGCTTTCTGGCGCTGATGCTCATTTTGAAAAAGCTGCTCTTTCAGCCGATGCTGACCTTTATGGACGCGCGCAATGCAAAGATCGAGGCCGCACGCAAGGCGAAGGAGGACGCACGCGCTGCATACGAAGCGGAAGCGCGCCGTATTGCGGACGAGTGCGCCGCGCAGGAAGCGCAGCTGCGTCAGTCCGGCGCGGCAGCGCTGGAGAGCGCGCGCGAGGAGCTGCGCCGCGAAACAACGAAAAAGCGCGCCGAGGCTGCACAGCGGCTGGCGGAAAACCGCGCCGCGCTCGCCGAGGAATCCGATCGCATCTCCCGCGAGTTGGAGCCACAGCTCTCCGATCTGGCGCTCGATCTCGTGAACCATCTGCAGCACTGGCAGGACGACCGTCACTCTGCCGTGGATGCGGAGACGATCGCGGCGCCGTATGCCGATATGGAGCATCTCACCGCCGGTGAGCATACGAATGCTACTACGAACAGGACGAAATGATTATGCGTTTTGTATATGCCGTTATCAATCTTCTGATCCTTGCGGGGCTCATTTATCTCATCGGGCGGAAATCCATCGTGAAGATCTTCCGTTCCCGCCGGGAGAAGATCACGCGTGAGCTGGACGAAGCGGAAACGCCGTTCGCTCCCGAGCCGCTGCCGGAGATGCCCGTACCGGACGACACGGCGCTCAAGTCCGAGCTGGCCGCGGCGGAGGATGACGAAAAGGCCGCTCTTACCGAGATCGAGGCGCAGTATGAAGCGGACGCCGCCGATCAGCGCCGGGAAATGCTCTTCACGACCCGCGCGCAGATCATTGAGAAGGTCCTTTCTCTCGCCGAGCAGCACATGCGCTCGGAGGAATATCAGGCTTCCAAGCTTGCCCGCCAGAACGAAGCGGTAGAGCAGATCCTTGCGCAGATCCATCTGACGCCCGGCGACGTGTCCTACCTATCCCACAAGGGCGTGCTGTATGTGACGCTCACCTCCTCCGCCGCTCTCCCGGACGAGACCGTCGAGAAGGTACGTGTCCGCGCGGAAGCGCTCGTCGCCGCCGCCGGTGGGAAGATCTCCTATTGGGTGCGGCAGAAGGATGAGCTGATCGGCGGACTGCAGCTCCGCATCGGCGATACGATCTACGATTACACCATCTCCAACAAGCTCTACCGTCTCGGCAAAGCGCTCAATGACCGGCCTCTCACGGAGACGGACGCGGAATCCATCCGTGCCGGTATGCTCGACGCCGTGCGCCATATGAAGCTCGGCATCGATGTGTTCCAGGTCGGCCGTGTGCTCAGCGTATCGGACGGCATCTGCTGGATGGATGGTCTCGCCGACATCATGTACGGCGAGCTGGTCGAGTTCGTCAACGGCGAGCGCGGTATGGTCATGGACATTCAGGCCGACCGCGTCGGCTGCATCATCTTTGGCCGCTATGACCATGTGGACAGCTACAGCCACGTGCGCCGTCTGAACAAGATGGCAAGCGTGCCCGTCGGCGAAGCGATGCTCGGCCGCGTTGTGGATGCGCTCGGCAAGCCCATCGATGGCCGCGGCCACATCTGGAGCACCGAGACCCGGCCCATCGAATTCCAGGCGCCCGCCATTCCCGACCGGCAGTCGGTCTCCGTGCCGCTGCACACCGGCATCAAGGCGATCGACGCGCTCGTGCCCATTGGCCGCGGCCAGCGTGAGCTCATTATCGGCGACCGTCAGACCGGCAAAACAGCCATCGCCATCGACGCGATCCTCGCCCAGAAGGGGCAGGATGTGCTCTGCATCTATGTTGCCATCGGCCAGAAGCGCGCCGCCGTCGCGGAGATCGCCGCGCGGCTGGAAGCCGCCGGTGCGATGGAGTACACGACGATCGTGTGCGCCACGGCGTCCGATTCCGCGTCGCTTCAGTACATTGCGCCGTTTTCTGGCGCGGCGATGAGCGAGTATTTCATGTACAAGGGCCGCGATGTGCTGATCGTGTACGACGATCTCTCCAAGCATGCCGTAGCGTACCGTGAGATCTCCCTGCTGCTGCACCGTCCGTCCGGACGCGAAGCGTACCCCGGTGATATCTTCTATCTGCATTCCCGTCTGCTCGAACGCGCCGCCCGCATCAATGCCGAGGCCGGCGGCGGCAGCGTCACGGCGCTGCCCGTCATTGAGACGCAGGCAGGCGATATCTCCGCCTACATCCCGACGAACGTCATTTCCATTACGGACGGCCAGATCTTCCTCGAAGCCGACCTCTTCAACGAAGGCCAGCGCCCGGCGGTCAATGTCGGTCTCTCGGTCTCGCGTGTCGGCGGCGCGGCACAGACAAAGCTCATGAAACAGGTCGCCTCCTCGCTTCGCACGGGTCTTGCCCAGTACCGCGAGCTCGCCTCTTTCACGCAGTTCGGCTCCGATCTGGACGAGACAACGCGCAAGACGCTTGCCGCAGGTGCCAAAATGATGGCCGCTCTTCGGCAGGACCGCTTCTCTCCCCTGTCCGACTGGCAGCAGGCGCTGCTCATCTTCGCCGTGTCCGGCGGCTACGCCGACAAGGTGGAAGCAGAGGATCTCAATGACTTCTCGTCCCAGCTCTTTTCGTGGTTCATCACGAAGGAGCCGGCTCTCACCGAAACGCTCAAAACCGGCAGAAAGCTCGACGATGATACCAGAGTCGCGCTCAACGGCGCGCTCACTGCGTTTACGGAGGCGCTCTGATGGCAGGACTGCAGCAGCTCAGAAAACGGCTGAAGAGCATCCGCGCCACCGGTCAGCTCGCCGAGGCGATGCGCACCGCCGCCACGATCAAGTATTCCCGCGTGAGCAAAGTCCGCGAGGAGTTCACCCCCTATGCCGGCGGCAGCGCCGACATGCTCGCGCTGCTCGGCCGCTTTGGGATCCGCCGCGAGACGGACAAGATCGCGTCAAAAAACTGTCTTGTCCTCTTCGGCAGCAACCGCGGACTTTGCGGCGGATTCAATGCCGAGCTTTTCCGCTTCATGGACCGGGTACTCGCCGCAGAGAGCGAAACGCCGCACATCATTTCGTGCAGCCGCAAGGCGAGCGCCTTTCTGCGCGAGCATTCGCTCGACTATGAAGAGTTCATTCTCTCCGATGTGCCGGATTACGAAGAGACCCACGCGCTCTGCGAGCATCTGAAAAAGCTCTATACCACGGGCACAGTGAACCGCGTGCGGCTCATTTACCAGAGCTACCGCAACATGCTCTCTCAGGAGCCGACCGACCGGCAGATCCTGCCTGACCCCGACGAGCATAAAACCGCGAACCCGGACGGGATCTTATATCTGCCGAGCCCCGCCGCCATCGGCGCGCGGCTCGCGCTCACCTGCTTGAACAACGAAGTATTCGCCGTGGCACTCGACAACGCCTCCGGCGCGCAGGCCGCCACGCTCATGGCGATGCGTTCCGCCTGCGACAGTGCGACGGAATCCGCCGCCAAACTGGAAACCACCATCAATCGCCGGAGACAGGCGGACGTCACCGCCAGCGTCATTGAGATCGCCTCCGGCAATCTGCAGCAAGGAGAATAGCTTATGTCCGCCGGAAATATTGGTACCATATCTCGCATCAGCGGCCCCGTTGTGGACGTGCAGTTCCCGGAGCTCAGCAACGTCCCGGATATTTTCCACGCCGTCGAGGTCACCATCAACGGCAGCGTTCATGTGCTCGAATGTCTGCAGCAGCTCGGAAAGGGTGAGGTACGCTGTATCTCCATGCGCCCGACGGACGGCATGTCCCGCGGCATGGAGGCGGTGGATACCGGCGCGCCGATCTCCGTCCCGGCCAGTGAGGGTATGCTTGGCCGCATGATCAACGTCACCGGCGAGCCGATCGACCGCGCCGGTCCGATCCCCGCCGCCGACCGCTGGCCGATCCATCACCACGCGCCGGACTTCACCGAGATCGTCCCCGCCGGGGATGTGCTGGAGACGGGCATCAAGGTCATCGATCTGATGACGCCGTACGCCAAGGGCGGCAAGATCGGTCTTTTCGGCGGTGCCGGTGTCGGCAAGACCGTTCTCATCGAAGAGCTGATCCGAAACATTGCCTTTGAGCACAACGGCTACTCCGTGTTCGCCGGTGTCGGCGAGCGCTCCCGCGAAGGCAACGACCTCTGGAACGAAATGAAGGAGTCCGGTGTTATCGAAAAGACCGCGCTCGTCTTCGGCCAGATGAACGAAACTGCAGGCGCGCGTCTGCGCGTGCCGCTCGCCGGGCTCACGATCGCCGAATACTTCCGCGAGCACTCCCACAAAGATGTGCTGCTCTTCATCGATAACGTGTTCCGCTTTACGCAGGCGGGCAGTGAGGTCTCCGCTCTGCTCGGGCGCATGCCCTCCGCCGTCGGCTATCAGCCGACGCTGGCCTCTGAAATGGGCATGCTGCAGGAGCGTATCGTTTCCACGAAGAACGGCTCGATCACCTCGGTGCAGGCGATCTATGTCCCCGCGGACGACCTTACCGACCCCGCCCCGGCGACCGCGTTCTCGCATCTGGACGCCACGACCGTCCTTTCGCGCAGCATCGTGGAGCTCGGCATCTACCCCGCCGTCGCGCCGCTGGAATCCTCGTCGCGCATGCTCACGCCCGACATCGTCGGCAAACGGCATTACCAGACCGCCAAGGAAGTGCAGCGCGTATTGCAGCGCTACAATGAGCTGCAAGACATTATTGCCATTCTCGGCATAGACGAGCTCTCGCCGGAGGATCGGAAGACCGTTTCCCGCGCGCGGCGCGTGCAGCGCTTCATGTCCCAGCCGTTCCATGTGGCGGAAAGCTTCACCGGCATGCCCGGCAAGTTCGTGCACATTGAAGATACGATCAAGGGCTTTGAAGCCATTCTCGGCGGCGACTGCGACAACATTCCGGAGCAGAACTTCCTCATGGCAGGTTCCATTGAGGACGTATACGCCAAGGGCCGCTGAAAGGGTGAGATAACGGCATGACCGACAAAACAAACGCTTCCTCCGCACCGCTTGAGCTTATTGTTCTCACGCCGCACGGCGAGGCCGTTGACGTCCACTGCGACAGCGTGCATCTTACGATCTGCGACGATGAGACCGGACACGGCGGCGGACAGGTCGGCGTTCACCGCGGCCATCTCCCGGCGGTGCTCGCGCTGGGCGACGGCCCGGCGGACGCGCTGCTACACGGCGAAGCCGTGTTTCACACCGTGCTGCACGGCGGTTTCGCCTCCGTGCAGAATGACGTGATCCGCGTCATCACCGACAGCGCCGTGGAAACCGATGAAGAACACGATACAAGAAATGAGGACTGATGCGAAATGCATCAGTCCTCATTGATCGTGGCAAAAAAGTATTTTTGCCACGCTCTCAAACGAGACCCACT
>DHKA01000022.1:17147-26407 GCA_002404605.1 Clostridiales bacterium UBA4706
CACGCCGCCGGAGAAAATGATCAAAACGTTATTTGCGCCTGCGGGCGCAAACTCTGCGAGGCTTTTTCGACAATCTGAAATGAGGACTGATGCGAAATGCATTAGTCCTCATTTTTATCTTGCATATACCGCTTTTCGCGGCTGTGGCAGGAAAAGAGCAATATCTGCCGGTGCTGCGCCATCTCAGCGAGATAATCGAGCGCGCAGCCCATGCGCGCATCATCAAAATTGATGAGTGCATCATCGAGTACGATCGGGCAGGGCTCTTCTCCGCCGAGGAGCATGTTGCAAAGCGCAAGACGCAGCGCCAGATACAGCTGATCCGCCGTTCCCCGGCTGAGAAACGCGCTCTCATGGAGCACCGGTTCCCCGGCGCAGCGGACAAGGGCATTCAGCTCACGGTCAAGCGTCAGCTCCGTATACGCACCGCCGGTCAGACGGGAGAGCGCTGCGGCGGTGCTTTTTGCAAGCGCCGGGGAAAACTCTGAGCGCATCTCCTCGTCGGCAAGCGCCAGCTCGTCGAGCGCGACGGTCAGCGCTTCCAGCTCCGATTCCACACGCGCATGCTCTTCCTCCAATTCACGGAGACGGCTTTTCCAGACCAGCGGATCGCCGAGCATATCAAGTCGTCCGCGCAGGCGAGCGGTCTTCTCGCGGAGAAGCTGCTCCTTCTTTTCGTTTTCCGTCATCTGACGGAGGGGTGCGGCGTCGCCGCGGAGGAGCTCCGTTAGTTCCTGATGGAGCCGCAGTTCTGTTTCGGCAAGATCCCGGACGTATTCACGCTCTTCCTCCGCCGCATGGGCGAGGGCATCGGCCTCCTCCCACTGCGAGATATACGCCGCGAAGCATTCCGAAATATCCTCCGGCGTTTCGGCGCCGTACCGGTCCAGTATCTCACGGAGGACCCGGTTGGCATCGGCGCGGTCGCGTGAGCGGATAACCGATGTGATCCCCAGCACCGCAAGCATGAGAAGCGTTGCAAGCGTTCCGAGCCAGAAACCACGGCGAAAAAACCCCGCAGCGGCAAAACCTCCGGCGAGAAGCACAAGCAGTATCCGTATCCAAAGCCCTATGCCGGGTACATTTGCCGCGCGCTCGGCTTTTTTTGCCCGACGCGTGTCGGCGCGGACACGCTCTGCCGCAGCATCGTCCGGCTCTGCGCCGCGGAGGATCCCGGCGCGAATCGCCTCGTCTGCCGCAACGGACGCCTGTTCGCGGCGGTCAGCCTCCTTCTCGGCTCTATCCCGCTCGACACGGCAGGCTTCGAGCCGCGCCATCGCGTCGGTGCGCCGCTTTTCCTGCGCTCCGGCGAAATCTTTCTGTGCGTTTGCGCTGTGGAGCCGGGCATTTTCCGCCAGTTCTTCCGCGCGCGCGAGCTCTTCGGCAGTCTCCTCCATAGCTGCGAGCTTTTCCTTCACCGCCGCCATTTCCGCTTCCAGCTCCGGCAGACGGCCGCTGCTGCGGTAACGGCACTTTCGCTGCATGGCGCGCAGCCGCGCTTCCGCCTCGGAAAACGAGCCGCTCTCCTCCCCCGCCGTGACGAGCGAGGCGATCTTCTTTTCGAGTTCCGCGCCCTGCTGCACGCCGAGCCCTGCCGGGCCGATGAATGCCGTGCGCTCAAATACCGGCAGCGACGCGCCGGTGAGCGTTTCCCCGGCGTTCTCCCCGGTAAGGCCGGAAACCATCTGACCGGAGCGCGAGTACACGGCAGAGAATGCACGCATGGGCGCCGAGGGAATGCGCGTCGAGCGCGAAAGAGTGATGTCCTTCCCGCCGAACGTGATATCCATCGTTCCCGCCATTGGGGAACCGCTCCACGGAGCATACAGCACCTTGTCCGGCTTTTTCCCGACGCGGCCGCGCTGGGCGGTGTCAATGCCGTAGAGCATGGCGCGCAGAAACGCGCACCACGTCGTTTTTCCGTATTCGTTGGGCGCTTCGATGATGTTCAGTCCCGGCGAAAGCTCAAGCGTGCGATTTTGCAGCACGCCGAAGCTCGCCGTCATTTTCCGCACGATCACAGCCGCACCTCCCAACCCTCGAGCGCGGCAATGCCGCAGCGCACGGCACGCAGAAGCATCTTCTTTTCCTCTTCGGTCTGAGCCGTCTCAATGCGCCGCTGCATGCGGCGCAGAAACCGCCCGGCAAGGCTGTCCTCCCCGGCGCTCCGCCAGAGATCGCGCGGCGGCACCGTTTCGTCCGAGATCGTGAGCGCGAAGAAATCCCGTTCCAGGGCCTGCCGGAGATACGCAAGATCCGGTGCAGCTAGACTCTCGCCGGTTAGGATGATCTTATATACATCATCCGCCGTATCCGCCGGCAGCGCGGCGCGGATCGCGGTAAGCGCGTCCGTCCCCGGCTCCACGCGCAGCTTTTCATACCGGCGCGCGGCGATCGGGATAAAACCGGCTTTCACCGCTTCGTCATCAATATCGATCTGCAAGATCCCCTTTTCGCCGCACTCGTCAAAGCCGCGTCCCTCCGGGCAGCCCGGCCAGGCATAAAAGCAACTCCCGGCACGGCGCAGGCCACTCCCCAGATGGATGTGGCCGAACGCGGCATAACGCATTCCGCTTTGCGAGAGCTCTTCCTCCGTCACCGGACAGTACGGCGAGTCAGCGCGGCCCAGCTCGGCGTGGAGCACGAGAAGCTGCGTTATGCCCGCCTCCGCCGGGGCATGAAAGCCATGCAGAAGAGCCTCGCACGAGGGCGACGTATATCCCGCGCCCCAGACGCGCACGCCAAGCTCCGGCAGGAAAACGCTCTCCAGACGGGGCGTGCGGAAGATATGGACGTTGTCCGGGAAGGGCAGGCGCGCATACGGTGAGCGCCGGGAGTACCAGTCGTGGTTTCCCGGCGCGATGAATACGGGGACGCGCACCTTTCTGAGCGCGGCAAGCAGCGCCTCGCCGGTCTCGGCGTAGGCGCTGCCGGTATCGAGCAGGTCTCCGGCAAGAAGCAGGAGATCGGCGTTTCGCCGGTTTACCTCCGCCGCGATGCGCTCCAAAAGCGCTCTCTGCTCGCTGCGACGGACGGACGCCTTTTCCGCGCCAAGCGATTCAAAGGGCGAATCAAGATGCAGATCGGCAGCATGGATGATACGGATCATGGCGTTATGCGGATCGCTTCGACCGCGGTGCATGCGCCGGTCTCGGTATCGACGGTGAAGACCGCGCCTTCGAGCTTTCCGGGTCCTTTCGCCTGTTCATACCGGCGCGGCGGATCGCCGAGGAATTTACGGATGGACTGCTCTGGCGCGATGCCGAGCACCGATTCGCTCGGTCCCGTCATGCCGAGATCGGAAATATATCCCGTGCCGCGCGGCAAAACCCGTGCGTCCGAGGTCTGGACATGGGTATGCGTGCCCCACACAGCGGAGACGCGCCCATCGAGAAACCAGCCCATCGCGAGCTTTTCGCTCGTCGCCTCGGCGTGCATATCGACAAGGACCATACGCGTCTGATTTTCCGCGAGCAGCGCGTCCACGGTCGGGAACGGGTTATCTGTATTCGTATCAAGAGAAAACCGGCCGAGCAGGTTGATGACACGGATAGGGCCAAACGGTGTTGTATACGTCGCGTCGCCCCGGCCGGGACACTGAGGGGCATAGTTGGCCGGGCGCAGGATGCGAGCCTTCTCATCGAGATACGGCTGCAGCTCCCAGCGTGTCCATGTATGATTGCCAAGCGTCACAACATCCGCTCCGGCGGCGAGGATGGCGTCCGCCTGCGCGGGCGTGATGCCGACTACGTTAGCGTTTTCGCCGTTTACCACGGTGAAGGAAACGCCCTTGAGCTTCTGGAGCGGCTTTAAATGTTCCTTGAGGAAGGCGAGGCCGGTCTGTCCGACGACATCGCCGATGGCTAAAATGTTGATCGTCATGCGTTCTGCTCCCCATTTGCTCCGGATTCATCCGATCCTGTTTCATCCCCGCCGTTCAGATCATCCTCCACAGAGTTAAAGATGTGGAAGACGCCGCTCGAGTTGAGATCCATGATGATCGCCGCGGCGATCGGCAGCCCAAAGAGACCGATCAGACCGCCGAAGAGCTTGGAGCCGGCATACATGCACGTGAGCGTCACGATCGGACGCAGACCGACATGCTTGCCGACGATCTTCGGCTCGATGATCTGGCGCGCTACAACGACGACAACGTAGATGATGAAAATGCCGAGACCGCGCATCGTGTTGCCGGTGAGCAGCATGATGATCGACCACGGAAGGAGGATCATGCCGCTGCCGACGATGGGCAGCGCGTCGAATACGCCGATGAGAATGCCGATGAGCAGCGGGCTCCCCACGTCGATGATCATGAGGCCGACGGTGATCTCCGCCACGGTGATGCAGAAGATGATGGCATAGGACTTGATGAACTGCCAAATCATCTCAAGGAACGAGTTTTTGACGTTCACCGCCACGCGCAGCGGCTTTTCGGGCAGGTTTTTGCGGATAAAGAGCTTGATGCGGTCAAAGTCCACGGAGATAAAGACCGTGGCGATCAGGCAGATGATGGCGTTGAGCAGTATGCTCGGCAGGCGGCTTGCAATGCCGGTGACACCGCTGACGATCTTGCCGGAGAGGTTGGTGACCGCGCTGCCGAGATTGGAGATCATGCCGGGCAGCGCCTGTTCGATAGCGTCCACAATGGAAGCGTCGAACCGGTCGCCGATCTGCAGCACCCAATTATATACGTTTGTGATGCCGGGGAGCACGCTCTGCTCATAGAACGTCGGTGCAAACGACACGAATTCCACGATCGTATCGGTCAGGCGAACGATGATAAGCGTGAGCAATCCGCCGACGACGATGAACAGCACGAGCACGCTGATGATGCCGGCCACATTGCGGTTCATATGGAATTTCCGCTTCACAAGGACCTTGTTCCCGTCTTTGCCGCGGACATAGCGCGTTTCCCGGCTCAGCGCGCGGGAGATCGGACGCACGACCGCCGCGAAAACGAACGCGAGAAAGATCGGCATCATCATGTTGATGAGATACTTGAACACCAGGAAGATGATCGCCACGATCACCGCCCAGTACGCAATGTTGATAAGGAAGCTAACGCGGGGATTTCTGTCCCGTTTTTCTTCCATAAAAACCCCTCCTTTCAGGGTATCACATATCAGCCGTAAGGAACGGCAGCGCGAGACGCTGCTCTTCACCATTCAGCGTATATTCGATTCGCGGCATGCCGTCCATACGCACGCGCACGTTTTCGGCATCCAGCAGCCGGCGCAGCTCACGGTAGGTCTCACGCTTCTCCTCGTCGTAGGCGCTCATGTCGTCGGACGTGAAGAAAACGCTTCCGAGCAGCGCGTCGGCGCGCGCGAGCATCGTTTTCTGCCCGCCGGAGAGCTTGAGATTGTCGCTGCGGAGGAAAAACACATCCGGATCGTTCCCGAACGCGCGGCCGTTCAAACCGCGGCGGAAGAGCGTATTTTCCAGCGACTGCTTTGTGGAGATGCGCTCGCGGTGCGCCATTTTCATAATAAACGAGCCGTCCCAATCGAGCCCCACGTCGCACCCGATGCGGCAGTAGTCCACGAGCCCGAACGCAGGCATGAGCGGTACGCCGCAGCCGATGATGAGATGCTCGCCGCAAAGTTCGCGCAGGAAGCCCACGGCGCGGCGCATGCGCTTGGCGCGGCTCTCCGTCGGGAGATCGACCGGCGCGGCGGCATAGAGGAAATCGAGCTTTACAAGATCGAAGCCCCAATCGGTGAACACGCGGCGGAACACATCGCGCAGGTACTGCGCGGCCTGCGGATGGTCAAAATCGATCGCATAGAAGCCGCCCCAGTTCATGCCGCAGTACCACGGCTTGCCGTCCACGCGCAGCAGCCAGTCCTTGTGCCGCCGGAATATCTCCGAATCCTTCTGACAAACGAACGGCGAAAGCCAGAGCCCCGCGCGAAAGCCCTTTTCATGGATCCTGTCCGCTGTGCCGCGCAGCCCCTTCGGGAACTTCTTCGCGTCCGTCGTCAGCCAGTCGCCAACGGCAGGCTCCCATCCGTCGTCGATCTGGAATACATCGCCCTCGGAGAGCACCCCGGCGCAGCCGGCAAGATCGGAGAGGATGCATTTCTCGTCGATGTCCTGATAGCGGTTGTACCAGCTTGAATACCCGGCAATGCGCTCTATGGGCTTTTTCGGCAGACCCATGGCGGCAAACCAGCCGTCGTAGACCTTCTTCTCCGCGCCCTCGGCATAGAAAAGGTCAAAAACATGGAACACGCCGTTGCAGCGCACGCCGCAGCAGTCACGCGAGAGCGTGAGCTTCCCGGCATTGGCGTCATAGCGGATCATGGTGTAGCCGCTCGATTCATCGAGCGAGCCGAGCAGCCGGTAATACTCGCCGCGCCGCCAGTAGGCATAGGATTCGCCGTGCGTCACGCCCGGCGTTTCCGGATAATCGGTGAAATAGTAATCGCCGTAGCGCTCGAGTCCCAGAGGTTTGAAGCGCGCCAACGGACTCGCAAAGGAGGGCGTGCGGTCCTTCACACCGCACTCCGGCGAGTACGTCCAGCTCTGAAAGCCGTTGATGAAAATGCGCTCGTCCGGCTCCGTATCCCAGAGCATCGCGCCGGTCACGCTTTTGAGCGTATCGTCCGGCAGCTCGCAGACGATGCGGTTCTCACCCGGCTGCATCAGCGTGCTGCCGGTGACAGTCCCGCCTTTTTCCAGTTCCACGCGCCATAAGAGTTCCATATTTTTCACTCCTGTTCGACGTTTTTTGTTTGGATCGAAAAGCGCACCTCTTCCTCCGGCAGACCGGCGGCGGAAATGCGGAGAACGGCTTCCCCGCTCTCGCCGACGGTACGCACATAGGTGCCGGTCATGCCTCCCTCGGCCGTCACGGTATCGGGTCCGATGAGCGCCGCCGCGCCCGTAAGCGAAAAGCGCACCGGGAGCTGCGCATACGGGGCCGGAGTGCCGTATTCATCGAGAATCCGGACGCGCACCGCGGCGGCGTCCCATGTATCCCCTTCGCAAAGCGCCGTCTTGCTCACGCGCACTTCCATGTGCAGTGCCGCGCCCGAGGCGCGCGTCACGCTCACAACGGTCTTGCCGCCGGTACGGGCATCGAAGCGCCAGCGCGTCGCCGCGCCGCCCCAGTTGCCGACGTACTTTCCGAAGAGCGCCACGCCGTCGTCCATCGTGAGCTTGTAGCGCGCCATGGCCCACGCCATGCGCGCCTTGTCCGCGACCGGCATCCCGGCCAAACCGTTCTTCCCGGCAGAGACGAGGCATTTTCGCAGGAGCTCCGCCTTGTCATGCGGGAAGTGCTCCTGTGTTTCCAGCAGTTCGCCGATCGTATCGTCGATCGCCACCGGGCCGTGCGGCAGACCGTCCCAGCCCTTGGTATGGAATGAGGCGACGAACTGGTCATTCTTATAGAGCGCAACTTCCTCGGCGTTTGTGAATGCCCATATCTCGCCGAGGTTGCCCGCGGGATAATCGCCGATGTCCATCGGCGAGCCGATCTCAAGCACCGGTGCCCTGTCCCCCTGCGAGGCATAGAGCGCCGCGGCGAGCTTCGGGTTGCGGAAGGCGTCCATCACGCCGTGGTAGCACACGCGGTCGCCCGAGCCGAAATCCTTGTGCGTCGGATAATCGAACATCACCCAGCCGAAGCAGCCGGAGATCTCTCCGTCGGACGCGGCTGCGTTCTGTACGCGCGCATGGCGCAGGGCATGCTCCTGCCGCTTCTCCCATGGGTCGAAGGACTTCGTCGGGAACATGTGGCCGTTGCACTCGGAAATGAGATAGGGCTTGTCCATATCCGGCGTTACAGCGCTGCGCTTCTTTGTACCCGGCGCGGTGCCGTCGTGCGAGAAGTCGTTATAGGCGTACACGTCCTCCAAAAGGTGGCTCTTTTCGAGATAGCGCACGCCGGAGGTCTGGCGCGAGGGGTCGAGCGAGTGCGCCAGCGTATTCGTTTCACGGTAAAATTCGTCGTCGTCCAGACTTTCGTTGATGCGAACACCCCAAAGAACGATGGACGGGTGGTTGCGGTACTGCGTCACCATCTCGCGCACGTTTTCGACCGACCGGCGCTTCCATGCCGCGTCGCCAATGTGCTGCCAGCCGGGAAGCTCAGTGAATACGAGCAGTCCCAGTTCATCACATGCGTTAATGAAGTGCCGGCTCTGCGGGTAGTGCGACGTGCGTACCGCCGTGCAGCAGAGTTCTTCCTTCAATATCCGCGCATCCTCGCGCTGGAGAGCTTCGGGCGCGGCATAGCCCATGTAGGGATAGCACTGATGACGGTTCAAACCTCTAAGAAATACGCGCTCGCCGTTGAGGTAAAACCCGCTGCGGCGGAATTCCGCCGTGCGGAAGCCGAATCGGACCGTTTTTTCGTCGGTCGCGGCGCCGTTCTCATCGAGCAGCTCGGCACGGATCGAGTAAAGGTTCGGCTCATCCAGCGTCCACGGACGGGCGTTCGAATAGTTTACATAATATTTATTATCGTAACCCTCCGTCACAGCGCAGACTGCGCCCGCAGCGTCGAGCAGCGTGACGCGCCGGCGGGCTGGGCTGCCGGAGACGGTAAGGGCGATCTCGGCGCGCGTAAGCGTCGGCGCTGTGACGAATACGTCCTCGATCACATCCGCGCCTCGGACATCGAGCCACACCTCGCGGTACAGCCCGCCGTAAGCGAGATAGTCCAGCACGAAGCCGAACGGCGGCACGGCGGGATTCTCCGTCGTATCGAGCCGCACGGCGAGGCGGTTTTCCATGCCGTAGCGAACGGCGGACGTGATCTCCACGCGAAAGGCCGTATAGCCGCAGGCATGCTCCGCGAGCTTTTCGCCGTTCAAGTATACCTCGGCCAAATGCGCCGCGCCGTCAAATTGCAGAAAGAGACGTTTGCCGCGGTACTCGAGCGGCACGGGGAGAGCCCGCCGGTAGCCGCAGATGCCGGCATAGTCTTCCGGCTTTGCATAGTGCAGCGGCACTTCCCCCGCCGTGTGCGGGAGATCGACAAGCGGAAACCGCCCCTCGCCGCGGGCAAAGCCGGCGCTCCACTCGCGGGTGAATTCCCAATCGCTGCAAAGGCTGATCATGGCGTCCCTCCGGAAAGAAATTACTCTTTTTATTTTACATGGAAAGCGGCGTTATTTCAACCGAAAGAAAATATTTAACAAAATCACAGCGGCGTCCCAAAGAGTGTGATATGCTCCCCCTATGGGAGACAGTGAAATAAAACACTGTTTCCATAGGGGGAGATAATTATGTCCAAAAGCAAGGTTCCG
>DHKA01000080.1 GCA_002404605.1 Clostridiales bacterium UBA4706
TTACATCACAATGTTTCAAACTTCAACCTTCACATTCTCTATGCCGTGCTTCTCAAACTCGGCAAAGTACTCTTCCATGCGCGCGTTCAGCTCTTCCGCGTCGTCCTGGCTGATCTGCTCGGCGCTCATATCGCGCCGCGCGAGCTCCTCAGCCAGAATGTCGTAGAAAACGGCGTCCTCATAGTCGGCGATCGCCTCGTGGATGCCGCCTTCCTCGTACGCGCGGGAGGGGTACGAGTGGCCGCGCCAGCGCTGAACGAGCGCGCGCATCCCGTGCTCCGGGCAGAGCGAAAAGAGTTTTTCCTCGAGATTGTCATAGTCCTCAAACCGGTCGTCGTCCCGGCAGGAATTGAGGATCCAGTTCCCGATGTACACCATGTCCAGAAGCCGCCGGAATTCTTTTTCCGTCAGTTCAAGCTGCATTACGATCCACTCCTCTCTGTGAACGCACATTGACATCATATTATAACAAGAGATCCGGAAAATTGCTATACAATTTTTCGCTTGTCATCGGAGACGTTTTCGCATATAATCTATAAACCAAATGCCGGGGAGACCGGCGTGTCGGGAGTGAATGTCATGCGAATGAAAGACGTTATCATATCGGTCACCGGCGTGCAGCAGGGCGTAAACGGCCCCGACGCTATGGAGCTCGTCACGGCCGGACAGTACGGCCAGGACGAGAAGGAAACGCTGCTCACCTGGCAGGAGAGCGAGCTCACCGGCATGGAGGGGACGAAAACGTCGCTTCGCGTGCAGCCGCGCGGCGTTGTGCTCTCGCGCGAGGGGACGCTCAACACCCGCATGGAGTTTGAAGAGGGGCGCAAGCGCTACTTCCTGTACGAAACGCCGTTCGGCTCGGCGACGATGGGGCTGAACACCCGGCGCATCGTCAACCGCCTCGGTGCGCACGGCGGCGAGATCGAGATCGACTACAGCGTGGATATGGACGATACGGTCGTTGGCCGCAACCGGTTTTTCATCCGCGTGCAGGAGCCGCGGCCGAGCCATATCAGTGATGTGACGTATCCCAATTAATTTTCCTTATAAAGCCTCCCTTGCGCAAAGGGAGGTGGCAAACCCGAAGGGGTTGACGGCGGGATTGTCGTTTTCCAAAGACTACAATCCCCAGTCTCGCCTTCAGCGAGCCAGCCCCCTTTACACAAGGGGGTCTTTTATTTTTTACAGATGCAGCACATTGACGCAGAACGCCGCGGCGAGGAAGCCCGCGAGATCAGCGCAGAGCGCCGCAGGGACGGCGTGGCGCGTTTTGCGCACGCCCGCCGCGCCGAAGTAGACGGAGAGAACGTAAAACGTTGTCTCCGTCGAGCCGAGCATGACCGCTGCGGTGCGTCCGGCGGAGGAGTCTGCGCCGCACGCGGTGAAAATATCCCCGGCCACGGCAAGCGCGCCGCTGCCGCTCATCGGGCGCAGCAGTATGAGCGGCACGGTTTCCGGCGGAATACCAAGAAAGGAGAGCGCAGGCCGCAGCAGCGCCGTGAATGCGTCGATCGCGCCCGAGGCGCGCAGCGCTCCGACCGCCGGGAGCAGACACACGAGCACCGGCGCAATGCGCCCCACCGTCCGCAGCCCTTTGAGAGCGCCGTCAGTGAGCGCGGAGAAAACGTCCGTTCCGCGAAAGAGCGCGTACCCGCCGATGCCCACGGCGAGCAGCGCGGGGAGCAGCTGGAAGAGCGTTTTCACGGCGCTCTCCGGAAAAGCCGCTCGGCGAGCAGTCCCGCGGCTACGCCCGCCGCGGACGATATCCACACTGCGGGCAGAATGTCGAACGCATTTTCCGCGCCGCAGGCCGAGCGCAGCGCCGCGGCGGTCGTCGGGAGAAGCTGAATGGACGCGGTGTTTAGCACGACGAGACGGCATAGCTCGTTGGATGCCGCCTCTCCGCCGGAGCGCTCGTGCAGCCGCTGCGCCGCGCGGATCCCGGCGGGCGTGGCGGCGTTGCCGAGCCCGAGCAGGTTTGCGCTCATGTTGCAGGAAAGCTCTCCGGCCAGCTCCGGGTCATTCCGGGACGAGGGAAACAGCCGCCCCAGCACCGGGCGCAGCGCGCGGGAGAGCTTTTCGGTCAGCCCTGAGTGCTCCATGACCTCGAGAAGGGCGCTGTAGAAGATCATCGGCCCGGCGAGCGAGAGCGTGAGCTCCACGGCGCTCTGCGCACCCTGCACCGCCGCCGCGCCGACAGCACCCGCCGAGCCGGTGAGCGCACCGAAAACGACCGACACAAAAAGAAGAATGACCCAGACATATGACATAGCCATGAAGAGACCTCGCAAGGAAAAAAATACCAATAAAAATCGGGGCGGTTGCATCTTGCAATTTCGTATCGGCCAGTATAAAATTTTGTCGAAAAGAGTATTTTGATAAGGGGTGTACGGATCTATGAAATCAACGGGGATCGTCCGCCGGATCGACGATCTGGGACGAGTGGTACTGCCGGTAGAGCTGCGCCGGACATTGAATCTGGAGGTGCGCGATCCGGTGGAAATATTCATCGAGGGCGACGCCATCGTCCTCCGGAAGTATGACGCCGCGTGCCTGTTCTGCGGCGCGACGCGCGAACTTCTCTCCTACCGGGGAAAGCAGATCTGCCGGAGCTGCCTGCAACGGCTGCGGGACGAAACAAAATAAAATGAGCTGCCGCATACAAAGCATATGCGGCAGCCCTTTTTTATTATGTTATGCGTTTGCGGCTCCGACCGGCGCTTCCGCGAAGGCCGCGGCGCGGTAGGCCGTCACATCGGGGACGGTCTCGCCGTCGATCTGCAGCGGGGCGGGGCGGTCAAACTCCACAGTGATCTCCCGCCCGGTCAGCACCTCGACCACATCCGTATGCCGGATGTGCTCTCCCTTGAAGACGGACGGAAACACGGCAAGCGCCTTCAGCTTGCTGCGGCTTCGGAACACCATCACGGAAAGCAGCCGCGGCTGCGCGAGACGGTTTTGCTGCGGCGTCGGGATCATGCCGCCGCCGTAATACCGCCCGTGCATCGTGGGAGCGAGCCATACGTGCTCGTAGGCGTGCTTCACGCCGTCCACCGTGACAACGGCGGAAGTCGGCTTATAGAAGTCGGCTTATAGTGGAACAGAAGTCCCTTTACGGCGATGGAGGTATAATTTACCGGGTTCGTTGACGTTTCCCGCTGGCGGTCGCCCACCAGACAGCAGTACCCGTCGATGACGTAGCCGATGCCGTTGAGAAAATACCGGCGCTCGCCGTTCACGTACACCGACGGAAGCTCCGTTAGGTACCGGTCGATGCACCGGGGCGCGTCGCCCGTCTTTCCGCCGATATCGGTGAAAAAGTCGTTGCCGCTGCCGGTGGCAAAGTAATAGATGCTTTGGCCGGGGCAAAGCGACGCGGTGTCGTTGATGAAGCGGGTGAGCGTACCGTCGCCGCCCGCGATCACGACGCGGTCCCCGGCGGGGAGAGAAGCGAAAAATGCGCCGTAGTCTCCGATCTCCGCAATGTCGTAAAAATGCAGCTCGCCGTCGGAAAGCAGCGCGTGGAGCTTTTGCGCCGCTTCCGTGCCGCGGCCGTTTCCCGCGTGGGGGTTATACAGAACATGATAGGTCATACTGCATTCGTCTCTTTCTTCGTTGGTATGGTTTGCCGGTCCTCCAGCATTCGTGCGCGGACGATCTCACCGATCTCGCGCGTGTGCGGTCTGGCAACGGTATTGCTGTCCAGCACGTCTAGCATGTCGAACCGGACGAGCGTTCGCCTTCTTGCAAAGCGATGGGCAATTTGCTCCGTACCGGTCGTTTTTGCGATCACGATGGGAGCACCTGCGCGCTTTGCGATTTGAAAAGCGCCGCAGCGGAAGGGGAGAAGCTCCCCCCGTTTTGCTGCGCGTCCCCTCCGGATAAATGCCGATGGATACGGTGCCCTGCCGCAGCAGCTCGGCGGCCTGCCGGATCGTTTCCAGCGCTTTGCGGTTGTCCTCGCGGTCTATGGACAGGAAAAAACACTTGTGTACGAAGCTCCCTGTGATGGGAATATCGAAAATTTCCGGTTTGGCAATGTAGCCAAGCTCCGAGTGTTGGCAAACGGCAATGGCGATGAACGGGTCAAAGTTGGACCGATGGTTGGCCGCCAGCAGAAACGGCGGAAGACCTTCCAGCTTTTCCAGCCCGGAGCATTCAATTTTGACCCGACCCAGACGCAGGATGAGCCATACCGTCTGGTTCAACAGCCAGCGGGAAACGGGATCTTTCTTCTCCACCGGCTTCGATTTATCCACCGTCAGAGAAATGAGATACAGCAGCAGAAAATAGAGCGCCGTCGCCGCGAGAAACCACCCGATCCAGACCGGGAGCGCGAGAAAGAGATCGTACCAGCGCCGCGGCAGGGAATGACGGAAAAATGTTTCAATCGTCATCGCCGCGCTGACGGCGATGAGCCCGATATAGACGGTCATAGGAATCCCCTCTTTCGATGGATGGAGAAACTTTGTCACAGTTCATCTTAAATCGCCCTCTGAGGGGAAACCATGGCGAAAAATGTCGAACTCTTCGAATTGCGGTAAAACCGTACATAATGCGCCAATTTGCACAAATTGCCGTTTTTACGCAAAAATAGCCGCCCCATATGGGACGGCTATTGTAAAAGAGCGGCGCCGGTTTCCGGCGCCGCAAAGATTTTT
Organism: Clostridiales bacterium UBA4706; assembly: GCA_002404605.1. GTDB lineage: Bacteria > Bacillota > Clostridia > Oscillospirales > Oscillospiraceae > Apopatocola. Next base: position 4,662 of record DHKA01000080.1, read on the forward strand.
AGTAGAGCGAGGCGATCACATCTACGCACTTTTCGATGCCGAGCGAGCCGGAATCGAGAATGATGTGGTAGTGGTTCATGTTGCCCCATTCGAGATCGGTGTAGAACTGATAATAGAGCGCGCGGCGCTTGTCCTTGTCGCGCAGGCGCTTCTCGGTCGGCTCCTCGGTCTCGCCGTATTTTTCCACGATGCGCTTGGCGCGCTTTTCAAAGTCGGCGTGGACGAACACCTTGAGAAGATCGGCGGTACCGTCGAGAATAGCGTCGGCACAGCGGCCGACGATCACGCAGTTTTCCTTCTGGCCGAGCTCAAGAATGATGCGGCGCTGGATCGCCCAGAGATAGTCCTGGTTGGACGGTACGCCGAACGAGCGCACCGAGGAGAACGCCACCGCCGTCCAGCTGCTGTGGGAGGCGTATTCGCTCTCGTTGGTGATGTATTCCTTGGAAAGTCCGCTCTCTTCGGCCAGCCGGTCGATCAGCTCATGGTCATAGCATGGGATGCCGAGCCGCTCGGCGACTTCCTTGCCGATGGTGCGTCCGCCGCTGCCAAACTCGCGTCCGATGGTGATGATGCGTTTCTTTTCCATAAAACAGCCTCCTTATAACCGGTAGGTGGTGGATTTCTGTGACAGCATTATAGCATATTTCTTTGCCGGAGGAAAGCGAAAAATTACTCTTCTGTGTTAATTTCCTTTTCGCGCACGAGCGCGGCGTGGTAAAGATCGTTGCGGCTCTGTCCCGTCTCGGCGGCGGCGCGCCTGGCTGCGTCCTTGAGCTTCATGCCCCCGGCGCGGTATTCCTCCACGAGCGCGAGCGCGTCCTCCAGCGGGAGGCGCGGCCCCTTTTCGACCGGCGCGCCGCGGACGACGAGCACGAATTCGCCGCGCGGTCTCTCGGCGCGGTATTTTTCGAGCGCCGCGCCGATCGTCGTGCGGACGATCTCCTCGTGAAGCTTCGTGAGCTCGCGCCCGAGCGCGATGTCCCGGTCGCCGAGCACGTCGTACAGATCGCCGAGCGTTTCCACGAGCTTGTGCGGCGCTTCGTAAAGGACGATCGTCCGGTGCTCGTGCCGCAGCGATTCAAGATGCTCCTTCCGGGACTTGTTCGATGTGGAGAGAAAGCCTTCAAACGTGAACCGCTGCGTCGGCAGACCGGACATGGCGAGCGCCGTGATGACCGCGCTCGGCCCCGGCGCTGCCGAAACCGTGATGCCGTGCTCGCCGCACAGCCGTACCAGCTCTTCACCGGGGTCGGAGATCGCAGGCATGCCCGCGTCAGAGACGAGCGCGCAGCTCTCTCCACCGAGCAGCCGGGGGATAATAACGGCGGCGCTTTCCACCTTGTTGTGCTCATAATAGCTGATGAGCGGGCGGCGGATGCCGAAGTGGTTCAAGAGCTTCAGTGTGACGCGCGTATCCTCCGCGGCGATGAAGTCCACATTTTTCAGCGTTTCGATCGCGCGGGGGGAGAGATCGTTCAGATTGCCGATGGGCGTTCCCACCAGATATAAGGTTCCGGCCATAAAGATTATGCCTCCCAGTGGCAGATTTTCCGGTATTCTTCGGTTTCGCGGCCGTCGGCGCCGCGCAGCAGGACGTTTTCGCGGCGGATATCGACCTCGTCTGCGCCCTTCACGGCTTCCATGAGAAAAATAGGTGCGCGCTTTCCCGGCGCGGAGAAAACGTCCCTGCGGCGCACCGGCGTGAGATGGGCCCGCCGCAGCGCCGCGAGAATCTCAATCTCCCGCGGCAAGCGGTGGACAAGAAAGAATTGCCCGCCGGGTTTGAGATACCGCGCGGCGGCAGAGCAGAGCTCCCAAACGGTCGCGCTTTCGGTACGTTGTGCGGCGCGCTCCGCGTCGGGCGAGACGGCGCCGCGTCCCGCCGGAAAATACGGCGGATTCGATACGATAAAATCGAGACTTTCGCTCTCGAACGGCGCGCTCCGGTAATCGGCGCAGACGACATCGCCGCGCTCTTCGAGCGCAAAGGCGCGCAGATTCTCCCGTGCGCTCGCCGCGGCGCTCTCGCGCAGCTCAATGCCCGTCATATGCCGGGCACCGTCTCCCAGCAGCAAAAGAAGCAGAAGTATCCCGCTGCCGCAGCCGAGGTCTGCGCCATATATCCCGCGGGCATCTCCGGCAAAATCGGCAAGCAGCAGCGCGTCCGTTCCGGCTCTCTCGCCGGTAAAAAGATCCCAGTCCATGTGTTCATTATAAAATAAATACGGCGGCATGACAAGCCCGAAAGGGCAGGCATACCGCCGTTGTGAGCCGCGGGAGTGGCACCTCCCGCAGCCGAAGAAGGATTACTGCTCCTCGATGGCCTCGATGGGGCAGTTGCTGGCGCAGGAACCGCACTGGGCGCAGACGTCCTGGTTGATCTCGTAATGATCAGCGCCTTCGGAAATCGCGTCGCAGGGGCACACGCTCGCGCAGGTGCCGCAGGAAATGCAGCTGTCGGTAATGACGTACATGGTATGTACCTCCTCTTTTTGGGATACCCGCATTGTAACATATATCCCTTAAAATGCAACCCAAAAATTCTTCCTTGTCGGAAAATTTTCAAAAAACGAGAAAAACGGAGAAAATCAAAGAAAAATTGCGAATGAGCGAGATAGAAAAAGACAAAACGCCGCCGCCTCCGTTCCCGGCGAAATCCGGCCCATCCGGGACGTTGAGAATTTGACGTTCTTTGACTATTATACAGTCAAAGAAAAGGTTAAAGAAAGTCAAAGATAACATGATCGAAGAAGGGATGCCGCTATGGGGACAAGTGATCGGATCGCACGGTTCATTCTGGATGTGCTGGAAAGCGCGGACGGAACGGCGGAGTTGCAGCGAAGCTCTCTGGCCGACCGTTTCGGCTGTGTGCCGAGCCAGATCAACTATGTGATCGCCACGCGGTTCAGTCCCGAGCGCGGGTACATGGTCGAGTCGCGGCGCGGCGGCGGCGGATACATCCGCATCACGCGCGTGCAGCCGGACGTCTCCCAGTTCATCATGCACACGGTGAACGCCGTGGGCCGGGAGCTGGATAAGCCGACGGCGGACGCGCTGCTCCACAACGCCGTGAACGCCGGTGCGCTCGATGTTTCCTTTGCCCGGCTGATCGCCGCGGCGGTCAGCGAGCGGGCGCTCCATGCCGTTCCGGTCGAGATACGGAAGACGGTGCGCTCATCGATATTCAAACAAATGCTGCTCACAACAGCATCCGACGGATTTTTTGAAAGGAGATCATTACAATGAAATGCGAGATCTGCAAGAAGAACGAAGCTCAGTTCTATTATAAGGAATCCATTAACGGAAAGACCACGGAAAAGCATCTGTGCGCCGAATGCGCCCATAAGGAAGGTCTGGACAGGATCTTCGAGCGCGAGGCGAACAGCGTGCTCACCTCCTTCGGCAAGATGATGGACAGCTTCCTGCTGCCGGACGTCGATTTCTTCGGCTTTGGCCGTCTGCCGTCGATCGGCGAGATGTTCAAGCCGCTGCTGACGCTTTCGGAGCATGAGCCGGAAGTCGAAATGCATGAGGAGGCCGACCCGCTCGAAGCAAAGGCCGAGGAGAAGGGCGAGGAAGCGCTGGGTCACAAGGGTGAAGAGCCGAGCGTGCGCGAGGACGCCTATCCGCTGGAAGCGGAGGCCGAGGAGCATGCCGAGGAAGCCTTTGAGCAGCGCCGCGAGCTGAACGCTCTGCGCCACAAAATGCACAAGGCCGTCGAGGAAGAGGATTTTGAAACGGCCATCGAGCTGCGCGACATGATCCGGAAAATGGAAAACAAGTAAAGTCTTTTCTCCGAAAAAGACATAGAACGGAGCGGATTCTATCCGCTCCGTTTTCTTATACATGGCTCCCTTGTGTAAAGGGAGCTGGCAGCCGACAGGCTGACTGAGGGATTGTCTTTCCCGGTTGGCCTTTTGTGGAAGGAGACGACGAATATGAACGACCGATTTACCGAAAAGGCGAGGAATGCCATTGAAAAGGCGCGTGCCGCCGCCATGGAGCTTGGCCACAGCTACATCGGCACCGAGCACCTTCTGCTCGGCATCGTGCGCGAAAATGATGCGCTCGGCTCGCGCGTGCTGCGCGGAAACGGCTTCGAGGAAGATCTTGTGATGGATCTCATCGAAAAGACCGCCGGCCGCGGCGCACCGGGCATGCCGGTGCAGGGGCTGACGCCGCGCTGCAAGCGCGTTATCGAGATCGCCGTGGCGGAGGCCAACCGTCTGCGCCACAGCTATGTCGGCACGGAGCATCTGCTCATGGGCATCTTGCGCGAGCCGGAGAGCACCGCCGCGCATCTTTTGACCGCCGCCGGCGGCGATCTCAACAAGATCTATACGGATGTTTTCACCCGCTTTAGTTCGAGCGACTACCGCGCCGCGGCGCGCAGCGGCGGCGTCGGGCAGCGCACGGCGGTGCGCCATGCGGAAACAAAGAATCTCGACCAGTACAGCCGTGATCTCACGGAGATGGCCTCGCGCGGCGAGCTGGACCCCGTGATCGGGCGCGACAAAGAGATCGCGCGCGTCATCCAGATCCTCTCGCGCCGGTCGAAGAATAACCCGGTGCTCATCGGCGAGCCGGGCGTTGGCAAGACCGCCGTGGCCGAGGGGCTCGCCCAGCGCGTCGCCCACGGCGAGGTGCCGGAAAATCTGCGCGACAAGCGCATCGTATCGCTCGATCTCACCGGGATGCTCGCCGGGACAAAGTACCGCGGCGATTTTGAGGACCGGCTGAAAAACGTTCTCAAGGAGGTCGGCAAGGCGAAGGACGTTGTGCTCTTCATCGACGAGCTGCACACCGTGATCGGCGCGGGCGCGGCGGAGGGAGCGATCGACGCGGCGAATATCCTGAAGCCCGCGCTCAGCCGCGGCGAGATCCAGATCGTCGGTGCGACGACGCTCTCCGAATACCGCAAGCATATCGAAAAGGACGCCGCCTTTGAGCGGCGCTTCCAGCCGGTCACGGTCGCCGAGCCGACGGAGGACGAGAGCTTTCAGATCCTGCGCGGCCTGCGCGACCGGTACGAAGCGCACCACGGCCTGAAGATCACGGACGAGGCTCTCACCGCCGCGGTGAAGCTCTCCGCGCGGTATATCAGCGACCGGTTTCTCCCGGACAAGGCGATCGATCTCGTGGATGAGGCCGCGTCGCGCGTGCGCATGGAAAACCTGACTGCTCCGGACGAGATGAAGACCATCGAGGCGAAGCTCGCAACGCTGTCCGCCCAGAAGGAGGAGGCCGTCCGCGCGCAGGACTATGAGCTTGCCGCGCAGCTGCGAGACCGCGAGCGCTCCGAGCGGGGCGCGCTGGAAAAGGCGCGCGGCGAATGGGATGCCGAGCGCGGCGGACACCGCGGCGTTGTGTCCGCCGAGGACATCGCCGCAGTCGTCTCCGGATGGACGGGCATTCCCGTCACAAGTCTCAACGAGAGCGAGAGCGAGCGGCTGCTGCATATGGAGGATGTGCTGCATCGCCGTGTGATCGGGCAGAACGAAGCGGTCGCGGCGGTGGCGCGCGCCATCCGGCGCGGCAGAGTCGGGCTCAAGGACCCGCACCGGCCCGTCGGGAGCTTTCTCTTCCTCGGCCCTACGGGCGTTGGCAAGACGGAGCTCTGCCGCGCGCTCGCCGAGGCGATGTTCGGCGATGAGAACGCCATGATCCGTGTCGATATGTCCGAGTATATGGAAAAGCACACGGTATCGAAGCTCATCGGCTCGCCGCCGGGCTACGTCGGCTTTGACGAGGGCGGCCAGCTTACCGAAAAGGTGCGCCGCAAGCCCTACAGCGTTGTGCTCTTCGACGAGATCGAAAAGGCGCACGAGGACGTGTTCAACCTGCTCTTGCAGATCATGGACGACGGGCGGCTCACCGATTCGCAGGGGCGGACCGTCGATTTCCGCAATACCGTGATCGTGATGACATCGAACATCGGTGCGCGCGCCATCACGGACCGCCGTGCGGCGCTCGGTTTCTCCGGGCTGGAGGGCACGCCGGAGCGGAGCTATGCAGAGATCCGCGAGGCGGTGACAGCCGAACTCAAAAAGACGTTCCGGCCGGAATTTTTGAACCGCATCGACGAGATCATCGTTTTCCACCGGCTCACCGGCGAGGACATCCGCGCCATTGCCGGGAACATGGTGCAGACGGTGGCGCTGCGCGCCGCCGCGCTCGGCGTCCATCTCACGGTGACGCCCGAGGCGGTCGCCAGGCTCGCCGAGGCCGGGTACGACCCGGATTACGGCGCGCGTCCTCTTCGGCGCACGGTGCAGACGCAGCTCGAAGACCCGCTCGCCGAAGCGCTGCTCACCGGGGAGCTTTCCTCCGGCGGGGAAGCGGAGGCGGTCGTGGACGAGACCGGACACGTCGCGGTGCGTGCCAAGGGCGCGCTCACGGCGTCGTGAGCGAAGTGCCGGGGTAGTAGTGCGTTAAGATCTCCTGCCACGTCGAACCGTTTTTCGCCATGACGTTTGCCCCGTACTGGCTCATGCCCGCGCCGTGGCCGCTGCCGGAAACGGTGAAGAGAAAGCTGCGTCCCGTCCACGTGAGCGTGAAGTTTGCCGAGCGCAGCGAGAAGATCGAGCGCATTTTCGTCCCCGGTACGGAGACATCCCCGACGCGGACGGAAGATACGCGCCCGCTCGGATCGACCGTCCGCTCGCCGACCCAGTCCGGCGGCTGGGCGGAGAGATCGGCGTTTGGATACGCCGCAAGGAATTTTTCCCGGAAGCTCTCCGGGGAGAACTCCGCGGTCGTGACGAAATTGGGAACGTCTGAGGCCGTTTCGGGGCTCGAAACGCTTACGAGATACGGCACGTCGCCGCCCCACACGGCGGCGCCGCTCTCGGTATACCCGGCGCTGGAGGCGTGAAAGCACGCGGTGATCGGTTCGCCGTCATAGACGAGATACGCCCCGTCCGTATCGCGCACGGCCTCTTCGATCCGCGTTTCCCAGAGATCGTACTGCTCGCCCCAGCGCTCGCGGCGCTCTTCGACCGTGAGGTATACCTCGCAGCAGCCGGGGTCATCGCATAGGGCGCACTGCGGGTGCGCCGCCGGGGGCGCGCTGGCGCGCGCGAGCGCATAGCTTCGCGCGGCGGCGGCCTGCGCGCGAAGCGCGTCCGGCTCAAAGGACGCCGGCATCTCCCCGGCGACGACGCCGGGGAGGTATTCCGCCATGGAGAGCGTTTCCACCGCGCCGCCGCGCAGCAGCGTGACGCCCGTGAGAGCGTCGCTTCCAGCAAAGATAGGTGCGGGCGTCTCCGGCGCGGCGGACGCGGCGGGGGATACCTCCGGCAGCGCCTTGCCCCCGGAGATCCCGGCGGCATGCTGCACCGTGACCGGCAGCAGCAGAGAAAACAGCAGCGACAACACGCTCATCAGCATACAGCGCTTCATAGTTACCCCTCTCTTGACGATAATCCAAAAGGAGTATAAAATACCATTCATACTCCCTCGTTCCCGGCACCGGATAAGCGGCGCTCACGGGAAACTTTATGAGGACAGGGGCTTTCCTATGCAGAAAAACGCATGGACATATACGATGGCAGGGACGGTGTTTGCCGCGGCCGCCGTCATGCTGCGCTGGCTTCAGGTGCAGACGATTTTCGACGCCGAGACCGGTCTTCCGGCGCTTCACGCGCCGATCACGACGCTGCTCGTCACGGTGCTTATTCTCGTTGCTGCGGCGCTATGGTGGCTCTCGGGCCGCATGAAGACCGATTGCGCGCCGGAAGAGCCGGAGGACGCGCTCGCCCTGCCGCACCGCGAGACCGGCTGGATCCTCATCGTGGCGGCGGTGCTCGCCGCGTTCGGCTCGGCGTACCTCTTCTTCAAGGAGGAGAGCACGCTTATGAAGGCCGCGGCGCTGCTCGGCATCCTGTCTGCGCCCGTGCTCGCCATGATGCCGCAGCTTCCCCGCTGGGGCGGCTTCGGTGCGGCGCTCAGCGTGCTGCCGGTGCTGTTCTTCTGCCTGTGGCTCGTGGTGTTCTATAAGGAAAACGCTGCGAATCCGATCCTCTGGGAATACGGCATGGAGATCCTTGCGATCGCCATGTGCCTGCTTGCGGTGTTCCGGCTGAGCGCGTATCTTTTCTACCGCGCCAAGCCGCGCCGGGCGATCTTCGCGTGCATGCTTGCGCTCGTAACGAGCCTCGCCACGCTCACCGACAGCATATCCTTCGGCGCGCGCGCCGTGCTCGGCGGCTGGGGCATCGGCGTGGCGGTCATGTGCTGGATCATCATCAACAATTTTGTCCCCCCTGCGCCGGAGGAAGATACATATTGAGCCTGTCAAACGAGACCCGCTACGCTTACGCTTCGTTTGAAAAAGCTGCGGCTCGCCGCAGCGCACTCGCTACGCTCGCACGTTTGCGAGCCGAGAAGTATTTTTGCCGACGTACATGCCGCCGGCAAAAATGTTTTGAAATTCATTTGCGCCTGCGGGCGCAAACTCTGCGAGGCGTCTTTGACAAATTGAATTGCCCGCCGGAATGGATGTCCCGGCGGGCAATTTTGCGCTTTCCTTATTTCGTATGCACCGTGAGCTGGGGATAGGGGATGTCGATACCCTTTTCATCGAAGAGCAGCTTGAGTGAGCGGTTGAGCGCGCGCCGCGCGAAAAAGATGTTCTCCTCCGTCGAGGAGACGATGAATTTGAGCACAACGCCGCTCTCGGCGAGCTCATCCACGCCGATATACTGTGGCACATCGAGAAATACATCGCGATTTTCCTCAAACATGGCGGGCAGCGCGTCGGCGATCACGGCTTCCACGGCGCGGAGGTCGGCATCGTAGCCGATGGAGATCGTGCTCACCGCCACGGAGGTTTTCTGCGAGCGGTTCTGGAAATTCCGGATCTCGGAGTTGTTGATGATCTTGCGGTTTCCGCCGACATCCTCGAGCGTTGTGGTACGCACGCTGATATCCACGACCTTGCCGCGGAAATCGTCGAGCACAAGAATGTCGCCGACATTATAGCGCCCCTCGGCAATGAGAAAAATGCCCGTGAGCACGTCTTCGATGAGCGACTGCGCGCCGAAGCCGATGATCAGCGTCACAACGCCGACGCTCGCAAGCGAGGCCGTCACGTCCACGCCGAGCGCCCGCAGCCCGAAAAAGACCGAGAGGAGCACCGCCGTATAGGAGAGAATGCTTCGCGCGAGCGAGCACACCGTCCGTGCGCGCGTCTCCTTCGGCAGCTTCAAAAGCAGAGCGGTCACGCTGTAGCCGATCCAGATGAAGCCAAGGTGACGGCACATATCAGCCAATCCCGGCGTGAACGGGCGCAGAGCATAGCCCAGCGCGCAGAGGACAACGGAAACGATCAGCAGAACGGGGGATTTCTTTGCGGATTTCATGAAGCGGCCTCCTTATGCGGCGTAGTTCGGACGGTCTCGGCAAAGTCGAAAGGCTCGGTCTCGCCGTCCGGAAGGAAATATACGTGGATAGTCACAAGCTCATCGTGTTCCTCTGGAAGGGGGAGTGTAACAAGGTTGCTGTATTCGTTTTTCTCGGCGGACGCGGCGGATGGATCAAAGCCCTCGATCTCCGGCCAGATGCAGACGGTATCCTCGTCGAGAAGTGAGAGATCGTCTCCGACAACGGCGTCGGGGATCGTACCTCCCTCGGTCGCTATAAGATAAACGCTCACCGCGTCGCTCTCGGCGTCATAACCGCAGGCAATCGTGAAGCGCTGCGCTTCAGCGCGCTCGGAGGAAAGCGTCTCCACGCGCCCGTCGGCGTGCGTGATCGTAACGCGCACGGAGAGCGTACACTCCACGGCATTATCGGTATAAAACTCCGGATGCGCCTCGCGTACGGAGTGAGTTTCGCGCATCACGCGGTATTCGCCGCTTTCAATGGCTTCCGCGGAGATGGGAAGCGTGTTTTCCTCGTCCGGGAAATTGGGATCAAAAAATGTGATCTCGGCGGAAACGATGCCCTCCGGCGCGGGGAAGCGCACCTCGGCCTCGCAGAGCGAGGCGAACGAAAGAAACCGCAGCTCCGAATCCGGCGCTGGAGCGGGTCTTTCCGCAGGCGCGGGCGCAACACTTGCGACCGGCTCCGGTTCCGGTGCCGGTGTCTCGGCAGACGGCTTTGCCAGCGCGAGAAACGGCAGCAGCAGCGCCGCGGCGGCGAGCGGCGCGTATTTCTTCCGGCGGCTGCGCTTCGGCTCGTAGGGCGGCTCGTATTCGTGCGTTGTCGGATAGGCTTCCGGTGCGGTGGGAGAGCACAGAGACTTTTCCGAGCTGTATTCGTAAATATCGGCGATGGCGGCTCACCTCCTAAGGATGAGATAAACTATTTTATCATTTTCCCGCGGCGTGTGCAACAAAAAAGGCGTTACCGTTTTGTTAAAAACGGCAGCGCCGGAGTCCTTTGATTGGTTAAATACTCCAACTGTGTGAAAAACTGGAGTTGACGAACAGTCTCTTCGCGGTTTTCCGATGAGGATGATAGGTGCTCTCATATAAGTGCGGGATTAAATGACGGGAAAACCGGGCGATCGGGTTAAACTTACCTGCATTCATATACGAATCCGATATTTTGCGGCTGGAATCAATACCCTTTTTCTATTTCCCCCTACAGTTACTACCAGGATTATACTAAAAAAGGATTCCCGAAAGGAAGAAATGCCCATGGGAAAACCTGCATCCGAGCAGAATGACCCGTGGGAACGACCGGAGAAAGCGGGACACGGCGAAAAACCGACTATTTTGAAGAGGGAGAGTATGAAATTGGAAACATCAAAGGAAACGAAAGGCTTTTCAAGGTACTTAAAAGAGCAGAATATTGAATTCTCTGTTAAGCGTATCTTTATCGACGGCATGGGTGCAATGGCACACGGTCTTTTTTGCTCTCTGTTGATCGGCTGCATTATTAACACCATTGGAACGTGGGTTCCCTTGCTGAACAAGATCGTTGTGAACCCCTGGGGCTCGGAGGTGCTGGCTGGCGCCAACCTTCTGATACAGTCGAAAACCGCCTGCTATGCCGTTCAGGGTGCGGCTATGGGCGTGGCCATTGCGTACAGTATGAAAGCCTCCCCGTTCATTATTTACTCCTGCTGCGCAGTCGGCTACGCTGCCAATGCGCTCGCCGGTGCTGGAGGACCGTTGGCGGTCTTCTTTGTCGTGATCTGTGCCGTTTTCTGCGGAAAGCTTGTCTCCAAGCGCACGCCGCTGGATATTATTGTGACGCCGTTCGTCACCGTAGTCTCCGGCGTTCTGGTCGCCTACCTGATCGCTCCCCCCATTGGAGAGCTGGCCCAGGCGCTTGGCACTCTGGTTATGAAAGCAACGAAGCTGGCCCCCTTCCCCATGGGAATTCTCTGCTCCGCTCTCATGGGCATTCTTCTCACGCTGCCCATCTCCTCTGCTGCCATCTGCGCCGGTCTTGGACTGGCCGGACTTGCCGGCGGCGCCTGTGTTGCCGGCTGCTGTTGCCACATGGTCGGTTTTGCGGTTCTTTCTTACAAGGATAACGGCATCAACGGCCTTTTCTCCGTTGGCCTCGGTACATCCATGCTGCAGGTTCCGAACCTGATCCGCAAGCCGATCCTCTGGCTGCCTCCGGTCGTTGCTTCCATAATCAGCGGCCCGATCGCAACCTGCATTTTCAAATTGCAGAACAACGGCCTTCCTATCAACAACGGTATGGGAACTTCCGGACTTTGCGGCCAGATCGGTACCATTACCGGCTGGTTTTCTCCGGCGGTTGAAGAAAATCTGGCTCTCGGTATCGATTTCGCTGCCGTGAATGCCAATATGGGTATGCAGTGGGCAGGACTCATCCTCTGCTCGTTCGTTCTGCCCGTTGTTTTCACTTTGCCGGTCTACGCGCTTTTGAAGAAAAAGGGACTTATTAAAGCCGGAGATTACAAGCTCGATCTGTAAGCACTCACTTACTGCCGCCGTGCCCCGTCACTCTTTCAAGGAGAAATCTTTGACCGATTTTAAATTCAGCCATTTCCGCTCAATTGCCGATCAAACGGCAATTGAGCGGAAAAGCATATGGAGGTGTGGATAAAGAATTGTGCGTCTCAAGATATGACATGGCTTTGCCGCAATATTCTGTAAACGATGTTGCGGAATTAACAGGAATATCCGTATATTCCATTCGATATTATGATCGGATCGGGCTGGTCGTTCCGAAGCGGGATAATGCCGGACAGCGGGTCTACTCATATTATGATATCTTGGATCTTACACGGCGAAACCACTATAAAGAAATGGGGTTTTCCCTTCGCGAAACGGAATGGATGCTGTCGGCATCGTCTGCAGGACAGATAGAGCCTTTTTTGGAAAGAAAGGAATCGGAACTGCGGCGTCAGACGCTTTTGCTGAACATGGCAGAGCATAATCTTAAAAGCTTGTCGAAACAAATGAAACGTTTGCGCTTATTTCTCAATAAAATTACCGTTTTGGAGCGGCCTTCCTGCTGGCACGTCCCGCATAGCCGCGACGGCATCGTATGCCAGCAGGAAGGGAGCAGAAAGGCAAGAGAACTGACCGGCAATTCGCTTTACACCTTTTTCTTTCCGGAGCCTTCAAGCAACGGCTGGGAGGACTGTGCAAACTGGGATGTGACCATTGATTCGCCCTTTGCCGAGCGGATCGGCTTTGACAGTATTCCGGGTAGCTATCACATTCCGGAAGAACTGTGTCTGTATTCAACGTTTGGCGTTCCCGGCACCGAATTTATCCGGAGGGAAGATATCCGTTTTCTTTATGAATATGTCGAAGCGAACGGAATGAAGCAAAATGGAACTATTTACGGCCGGGATATCATTAACCGCACGGAAAATGGTGAAATGGTTCGTTACTATGAGGTCTGGATGCCAATTGCGGAAACAGGGTCAGGCGTGGAGTAACTCTAAGGTGGAGATGGTTCAGAGCGGCAGATAAACTGCATCATGGCTCTTCAGCTTCGTCATTGCGTTCCAAAAACAGAGACTTTTCGGAAGTGTTTTTCTACTTGACCAGGCAGTAAGTGTCAGCATTATACTTCTTTTATCGGCGGCGCCGGCTGCGGCGCGGCTGAAAGGGGTGCCTCCCTGCCGGACGGTGTTAAGCGCTGCTACTTAACACCGTCCTTTTAACATTTTTGCATTTATAGAAAGCGAAAAGGATCCTGAAAACCGAGCTGTTTCCAGGATCCTTTGTACGTCTGTGTTCCATTGCGCCGAAAACTCTGCGGACAAGCACGTGGGAAACTAATGGAGGTCTGATTTATTGCATTCGGAAATAGATGTTCAGATCGACATCACCGTCAATGCCGTTTACCGAGCCGGTGCTCGAATACTGCCACATGTCGAAGTTGAATACGATGCGCGGCTTCGCCTCGTATTCGGCGTACCAGAATTCGTAATCGCAGAGCTGGCGCAGTATGTATTTCCGGTAGCCGAGATACTGCGTGAAATAGATCATCGCGTCGTACCCGGCGTCCTCTACGGCATCGCAGAACGTTTTGGCGCTCTCGCAGAGCACCGCGCGCGAGACGGTGTATGTGCGCGCGTCGCTGCCGCCGACGATCTCCCAGTCGAACACGACCGGGAACGTGACCTTGTACGGGCGGATCGCATCGAGCACGAAGGCGGCTTCCTCGGCGGCTTCCTCGGCGTTGATCGCCTGAGAATAGAAGTACACGCCGACCTTCAGCCCGGCGGCGGTCGCCCCGGCGATGTTCTTTTCAAAGTATTCGTCCGTATAGATCTGGCCGGCAGTCGAGCCGCGGTAGCCGATGCGGATCATCGCAAAGTCGATGCCGTCGGCGGCGACCTTTTCCCAGTCGATGTCGTACTGGTGCTCGGAAACGTCGATGCCGGTGAGATATTTCCCGCCGGAATACTGCATCCGCCCGCGGCTGTCGGCGGAAAAGCCGTCCAGCGCCCAGGCGAGCATCGGAAAGCCGTTCGAGCGTACCGCGGCGCTTGCCGCGATCTCCGCTTCGGGGGAGAGAGGCGCTTCGCGCAGCTCTTCGGGAAGCGGTGTTTCCGAAGGCGTCCCGGATGTGTCCGGCGTGGCGGTGGGCGCGGCGGTATTCTCCGGCGCTTCCGCACCGGACGGACGGCGGAGCAGCGATACGACGCCGATCACCGCGCCGAGAAGCAGCGCCGCAAGCACGGCCCAGAGAACGATGCGCCCCGCACGCGGGCGCGTTTTGAGCGCCGTGCCGCCAAAATGGTGAGAGCGTTTTGCCATAGGTCTTTTATCCTTTTTCTTTCTTTGGAAAAAAGAGACCCGCGGGAGCGGGTCTCTTTTTATAAGACGGAAGGGGAGGGAAAAACGTTCACTCCGCCGCGATCATGTAATAATATACCGGCTGACCGCCGCTCACGATGGAGACGTCCGCCTCCGGGAAGCAGGAGGTGAGACTCTCGGCAACGCCATTGGCGTCGGCCTCTGTCACGTCCTGACCGTAGTACACGGTAAGAAATTCCGGCTCAAGCTCGCCGAACGCCCAGTTGAGCTCCTTGAGAAGCGTCGGAAGACTGGCGTAGCTGCCGAGCAGCTTTCCGTCGAGCAGCGCGAGATACTCGCCCGCGTGGATGATGTGGCCGTCGTAGTCCGAATCGCGCGCGGCATAGGTCACGAGCGCGGTGTGGACGCGCGCGGCGCTCTCCTTGAAGGACTCCTCCAGATCGTCGGGCGACTGGTCGGGATCCATGTAGGCAAGCGCGGCGACGCCCTGTGGCACGGTGCGGGTCGGGATGACGCGCACGGTCTTTTCCGTGAGCGGGATGCACTGCTCCGCCGCCATGATAATGTTCTTATTGTTCGGGAACACAAACACGGTGGAAGCGGGAGTCTTGTTCACCTCGCGGAGGATATCATCCGTGGAGGGGTTCATCGTCTGGCCGCCGGTCACGATCCGGTCGGCGCCGAGCGAGCGGAAGAGATCGGCCATGCCGTCTCCGGCGCACACGGCGACGAAGCCGACTTCCTTCTCGGCGGGGGCGATCTCCGGCTCGGCCTCGGCCTCCGGCTGGGCGGGGGCGGCAGACGCGGCGGCGGTCTCCTTGTCGGCGAGAGAGGTGTGCTGGTTGCGCATGTTCTCGATCTTCACGGTCTGGAGCGGGCCGTAGCGCAGCGCTTCGGTCAGCGCGCGGCCCGGCGCGTCCGTGTGGACGTGGACCTTGATGATGTCGTCGTCCTCCACGAGCACGAGCGAATCGCCGAGACTCTCAAGGAAGCTGCGCAGCAGCTCGGGGTCGCGCCGCTTTTCACGCGCGACGATGAACTCGGTGCAGTAGGTGAACGTGATCTCCTCGTCGTTGATCGCGGAGAATTCCGCGCTCGTCCTGGTCTCCGTCACGGGAGCCTTGGCGACGAACTTACCCTGTAAGCAGAGCAGCATCGCGTTGAGGATGACAACGTAGCCCTGGCCGCCGGCGTCCACGACGCCTGCTTTTTTGAGCACGGGGTTCATGTCCACGGTCTTGGCGAGCGTTTCGCGCGCCACGGCGAGAGCGTCGGTGAGAAGCTCTTCGATGTCGGTCACGCCGGCCTTGATCCGCTCGGCGGCGGCTTCGGAGGCGCAGCGGGACACGGTGAGCACCGTGCCTTCGGCGGGTTTCATAACGGCTTTGTAGGCGGCGTCCACGCCGTCACACATCGCTTTGGCCCAGTCTGCGGCGGTGCACTCGGCCTTGCCGCGCAGACTTTTGGCGAGCCCGCGGAACAGCAGGGAGAGAATAACGCCGGAGTTGCCGCGCGCGCCGCGCAGCAGCGCGGAGGCGGCGGTATCGGCGGCGTCGCCGACGGCGGAGGGCGTGCGGCCGCGCAGGGCGGTCGCGGCGGCGGACATGGTCAGAGACATATTCGTGCCGGTGTCGCCGTCCGGCACGGGAAAAACGTTAAGCTCGTTGAGTTGCTGGCGGTTCTCGTCCAGCGCGGCCGAGGCGCAGAAGATCATTTCCGCGAATACCTGACCGCTGATTGTATTTCTCACTGCGGGGCTTCCTCCTTGGCTAGATCAGTCCATCGTCATGGAATCTACATAGACGTCCACCTGACGGACGGAAACGTCCGTAGCGGAGGAGACCTTGTAGCTGACTTCATTCATAATGCTGCTGCAAAGCGCGGCAATGTTCACACCGTGATCGACCACGATATGCAGTTCGATCGTAATGCTTCCGTCGTCGTTGGGCGTAACGGAGACGCCCTTGGTCATAGACTCCCGACGGAGAAGCTGCACCAGACCGCTTTCCTTGGCGCGTCCGGCCATCCCTTTGACGCCGAAGCAACGCGTCGCCGCATCCCCTGCCAGCCACGTGAACACTTCGGAGCTGATGCAGATGGAGCCTCTTTCGTTGTCAAGTTTTACCATGGCAAGTCTTCCTTTCCACAAATCGATTCATAATTATAAAACAGATTGTCGAAAAGTACAAGGCTTTTCTTGTCGCCGAAACCGGGAAAAGCATACCAAAATTCAAGGGAATTCCTGTGCGATTCCGGCAAAAATGAGAGAAAAAACCCTTATACAAGCTCTTTACATCGGCGGTAGGGCGTGGTAAAATGACTCTGTTCGCAAAGACGTTTCGGAAAGCCCTGTTGTATTTCCGGAACAGGAGCAAAAAATTATAGGAGATGAATCGAATGGTAAGAAAGCTTAAGTCCATGGACGGCAATACCGCTGCCGCCCACGTGTCCTATGCATTTACCGAAGTCGCGGCAATCTACCCCATCACGCCGTCCAGCCCCATGGCGGACTACGTGGATCAGTGGTCTGCCGAGGGTCGGAAGAATGTGTTCGGCACCACCGTCAAGGTTGCGGAGCTTGAGTCCGAGGCCGGCGCCGCCGGCAGCGTGCACGGCTCTCTCAACGCCGGTGCGCTGACCACCACCTACACCGCCTCTCAGGGCCTGCTGCTGATGATCCCCAACATGTACAAGATCGCCGGCGAGCTTCTGCCCTGCGTGTTCCACGTTTCCGCCCGCGCGGTCGCGTCCCACGCGCTGAGCATTTTCGGCGACCACGGCGACGTCTACGCCTGCCGTCAGACCGGCTTCGCCATGCTGGCGGAGACCAACATCCAGGAGATCATGGATCTCTCTCCGGTGGCGCACCTGTCCGCCATCCAGGGCCGCGTCCCGTTCATCAACTTCTTCGACGGCTTCCGTACCTCTCACGAGATCCAGAAGGTCGCCGTCTGGGATTACGATGATCTGGCCGACATGCTCGACTGGGATGCTGTCAAGGCGTTCCGCGAGCGCGCTCTCAACCCCGAGCATCCGACGATGCGCGGTTCCCACGAGAACGGCGATATCTTCTTCCAGAACCGCGAGGCTTCCAACAAGTACTACAACGCGCTGCCCGAGATCGTTGAGCAGAACATGGCGAAAGTCAATGCCAAGCTCGGCACCGACTACCAGCTCTTCAACTACTACGGCGCGCCCGATGCCGACCGCGTCATCGTTGCGATGGGCTCCATCTGCGACGTGGCCGAGGAAGTCATCGACTACCTGACCGCTCACGGCGAGAAGGTCGGTCTTGTCAAGGTCCGCCTGTTCCGTCCGTTCCGCGCCGACAAGCTCGTCGCCGCCATCCCCGAGACCGTCAAGAAGATCGCCGTCCTTGACCGCACCAAGGAGCCCGGCGCGCAGGGCGAGCCTCTGTTCATGGACGTCGTGACCGCATTCGCAACCTCCGGCCGCCAGGCCAAGATCATCGGCGGCCGCTACGGTCTCTCCTCCAAAGACACGCCTCCCGCGTCCGTGTTCGCCGTTTACGACGAGCTCAAGAAGGACGAGCCGAAGAATCAGTTCACCGTCGGCATCGTGGACGACGTTACCCACCTCTCCCTCACCGAGAAGTCCCGGGAAGAGACCCCCAACACCGCCGCGGAAGGCACCATCGAGTGCAAGTTCTGGGGTCTCGGCGGCGACGGTACCGTCGGCGCGAACAAGAACTCCACCAAGATCATCGGCGACCACACCGATAAGTATATCCAGTCCTACTTCCAGTACGACTCCAAGAAGACCGGCGGTGTCACCGTCAGCCACCTGCGCTTCGGCGACAAGCCCATCAAGAGCCCGTACTACATCAACAAGGCCGACTTCGTCGCGTGCCACAACCCGTCCTACATCGTGAAGAACTTCCCGATGGTGCAGGACGTGAAGCCCGGCGGCATCTTCCTCATCAACTGCCAGTGGGATTTCGAGGAGCTCAACAAGCACCTCCACGCCGACGCGAAGCGCTACATCGCCAAGAACAACGTGCAGCTTTACACCATCAACGCCATTGACCTCGCCGTCAAGGTCGGCATGGGCAAGCGTACCAACACCATCCTGCAGGCCGCGTTCTTCGCTCTGGCGAACGTGCTGCCCAAGGATGAGGCCGTCAAGTACATGAAGGATGCCGCGGAGCACTCCTACATGAAGAAGGGCATGGACGTCGTCCAGAAGAACTGGGACGCCATCGACGCCGGCGCCGGCGCACTCGTGAAGATCGATGTTCCCGCCGACTGGGCGAACGCCACCGAAGAAGCTCACGTTGAGCATCTCGAAGGCCCCGAAAAGACCGTTGCGATGGTCCGCAACATCATGGAGCCTGTGGGCCGCATGAACGGCGACTCTCTGCCGGTCTCCGCTTTCGTCGATTACGCCGACGGCACCTTCCAGCAGGGCGCCGCTGCGTACGAGAAGCGCGGCGTTTCCGTCACCGTTCCCGAGTGGACTGCCGAGACCTGCGCGCAGTGCAACCAGTGCGCTTACGTCTGCCCGCACGCCACCATCCGCCCCTACACCCTCAACGCCGAGGAAGTCGCTGCGGCTCCCGAAGGCACCAAGATGGTCGATCACAAGATGTCCAAGGGCAAGTACAAGTACGCCCTGGCCGTCAGCCCGCTCGACTGCATGGGCTGCTCCGTGTGCGTGAGCGTGTGCCCGACCAAGTCCCTCAAGATGGTCGGCCAGGAGAGCCAGCTCGGCGAGCAGAAGGTCTTCGACTACATGGTCAAGGACGTCACCGTCAAGCCCGACGTCGCCGGCACCGACAACGTCATCAAGTCCCAGTACCTCAAGCCGTATCTGGAGTTCTCCGGCTCCTGCGCCGGCTGCGCCGAGACGAGCTACGCCCGCCTCGTCACCCAGCTCTTCGGCAGCCGTATGTATATCTCCAACGCCACGGGCTGCTCCTCCATCTGGGGCGGACCGGCTGCCACTTCTCCGTACTGCATGGATAAGAACGGCAAGGGCGTTGCCTGGGCGAACTCCCTCTTTGAGGACAACGCCGAGAACGGCTACGGCATGTACCTTGGCCAGAAGGTGCTTCGTGAGAAGTACATCGAGGCCGTCAAGGAACTGATCGCCGTGCCTTACGTCGATGAAGACATCGCCGCTGCCGGCAAAGAATTCCTCGACACCGTCAACGACGGCGAGAAGAACTCCGCCGCGGCTGAGAAGCTCATCGCCGCCATCAACGCCAATCCGAGCGTGCCCACCTGCGAGTGCGACGCCTGCAAGCTCGCCCGCAAGGTCCTCGAGGGCAAGAACTACCTCGCCAAGAAGTCCGTCTGGATCTTCGGCGGCGACGGCTGGGCGTTCGACATCGGCTTCGGCGGTCTGGATCACGTCCTGGCCTCCGGCGAAGACGTCAACGTGTTCGTGTTCAACACCGAGGTGTACTCCAACACCGGCGGACAGGCTTCCAAGGCCTCCAACATCGGCCAGGTCGCGCAGTTCGCGGCGGCCGGCAAGGAGATCAAGAGCAAGTCTCTCGCCGAGATCGCCATGACCTACGGCTACGTCTACGTTGCCCAGGTCGCTATGGGCGCGAACATGGCACAGACGCTCAAGGCCATCAAGGAAGCCGAAGCGTGGCACGGCCCGTCCCTCATCATCGGCTACTCCCCTTGCGAGATGCACTCCATCAAGGGCGGCATGGCCAACTGCCAGCTTGAGATGAAGAAGGCTGTCGACTGCGGTTACTGGAACCTCTTCCGGTACAACCCGGCGGCGGAGAAGCCCTTCTCGCTCGACAGCAAGGAGCCCAAGGGCGGCTATCAGGACTTCCTGAAGAACGAGGCCCGCTACGCGCGTCTCGCCACTTCCTTCCCCGAGCGCGCTGCGGAGCTCTTCGAGAAGAACGAAGAGAACGCCAAGGCCCGCTACAAGCACCTGCTCAAGCTCAAGGCGCTGTACGAATAATTTCCAACTGCAAAAAGACGCCGGGATCTTCCCGGCGTCTTTTTTGTCTGCGCCGCTCCTATTGACCGGGCGGCGTGATTTGTGATATGTTTACAGGTACGAATCGAATCGATAACGGAGAAGGGGATGAGAGCCATGCACTTTGATAAACGGACAAGCGCGGATCTGGACTATCTGAAAGCGTTTGCGGCGTTCCTTGTCGTGCTGGGCCACTGCCTTTCTTATTGCGCCGCCCGGCAGCCTCTGCCGCTGTTCGCCGGAATCGCTGAGGACCTGATCTATCAGGTACATGTGCCGCTCTTTTTCACGATCTCCGGCTTCCTGTGCCACCGGCAGCCGCTGCGTCCATACTATAAGAAAAAGGTACTCCGCGTCCTCGTTCCGTTCTGGTTCTTCGCCTTTTTGAAGGTGTTTTTCAGCACCGTGATCGTCCGGCACTTTGCGCATGCAGATACGATCAGCGGCCAGCTTTACGATGCGCTCATCATCGGCCGTGCCTATTGGTTCGCCTACGCGATCTTTCTCATGCTTCTGATCGCGCCGCTCTTCTGGGAAAAGGACGAAAAAACCGCGCCCAGAAAAGCGTTTGCCGGCATGATCGCTGCTGCCGTTTTTACCGCCGTCTGCTCCATAAAGGAGCTTTCCCTTTTACCGGAGGTTTTCCAGATCGGCCGGACCGTAAAGCACCTTCCATTCTTTCTGTCCGGCATGGTGCTGCGGTATTATTATCCAAAGGTGAAAGAGCTTTTCGCACGGCACCATGCCGCCGTGTTCTGCTTCGCCGCGGCTATCGCCGCGGCGTCCGCCCTCTGCTTTGCGATGCAGTGGAAGATCGATGCATATCTTCGTCTTATTATGACGTCCTATGCACTGATGGCGCTGCTGCTTGCACTGGCGAATGCCATACCGGAGAATTGCCGGGCGCTGGCACAGACCGGGAGAATATCCTACCAGATCATGCTGTTCGACCCGTTTTACAAGGTCATGCTGTTTGCCGCGGCGGGGCAGCTCCTCGGCGGCGCGCCGCTGGCGATCGTCCCGCTCATCGCCGTAGCCGATTTCGCTCTCGGCGTCCTTACATGCATTATTGCCAGAAAGATCCCCGTCGTTAGAACGCTGCTTGGATTGTAAAAAAGTAAAGAGGTTTATCTATGCCGAACATTCTCGATTACCTTACCTGGCGCGGCGATGTGCCGTTTTCGGTGTCGCCGCCGAACGAGGTGGACAACTATATCCACTGCAAGATCGGCACGCTCGATTTTACGGGCATCGTGCCGGAAAACGAGCTGTACGTCCCGCTGCCGCAGGCGGTGGAGGCGTATTTTGCCGCGGGCGGCGCGGAAAAGCTCGGCGCGCTCAGCTCGCCGTATATCGCTCCGATGATCAAGCGCCTGCCGGAAACGGTGCGTTTCCGCGAGGTGATGCTCACCGGCTTCCGCCAGGTGTTCGACGAGAAAAAAACGGAGCAGTTCTCCGCGCTCACGCTGCGTCTGCCGGGCGGACTGCACTATGTGACCTTCCGCGGCACGGACGATACGATCGTTGGCTGGAAGGAAGACTGCCTGCTCACCGTTATGGACGAGATCCCAGCGCAGCGCGATGCGGTCGAGTATCTCACATGGGCGGCCTCGGTCTATCCGGGGAAGATCGCCGTCGGCGGGCACTCCAAGGGCGGCAATCTCGCCATGTACGCCGCCGCGATGACGCCTAAGAGCGTGCAGGAGCGGATCGGGAACATCTACAATAACGACGGCCCCGGCTTCCAGGAGAAAATTTTGCAGACCGAGGGCTACCAGCGTATCAAGCCGCGCATCAAAACGATCCTCTCCCAAAACGCCATGGTCGGTACGCTTCTCTGGCATGACTGCGACTATACGGTCGTGAAGAGCACCGCCGCGCTGCTCGGCGCGCACGACGGCTTCACGTGGGAGACGACGCCCACAGGCTTTGTCCGCTGTGAAAACCTGTCGCCGTCGGCGCGGGCGTTCGACCACGCGATGGAGGAAGTGCTCGGCGGCATGAGCATGGCCGAGCGGCAGGAATTCATCGAGGAATTTTTCGGCACGCTCACGGCCACCGGAGCCGTAACGCTCAGCGACCTCTCCGCGCGGATGCTGCGCGAAACGCTGCGCGTCGCCCGCGCGGTGTATCAGGAGCCGAGCCTGCACAGAATGGTCAACGAGACGCTCGAAGCCATGGCCAAAGGCTACGCCGCCGAGCGCAACTGGAGCCTCAGCCGTCTGAAGCTCCCGGCCAATCCCCTCCGGCGCAAGAAAACCAAAGAGGAACAGGACAAAACCTGACATATTTTTAATGACAATGCCCCCTTACGCAGTTTTCTGCGTAAGGGGGCGTTTATTCAAAGAGAGATCATTTTTTCAAAACAAAATCGGGCGACATTTTCTGCCAGTGCGCCATGCGGCGGGCGAGCTCCGCTTTGCTCTCGGCGTCCTTGCGCATTGCGATGGGCTCCCAGTCCATCTCACCGAGCGCCTGCACGACCTCGTCGATCTTCTGATAGGGGATGGCGATGATATGCCGTCCGGGAGGATAGGTACCGCGGCGCTTCATGCCGTGGTGCATGCCGGTGATACAGAAATTCACCTTGCCGGTGACGTAAGGATAGCTGTACATCCACGCGCAGCTGAGCACCGACGAGCACTTGCTCTCCCAGAAATCACCGGAAATATAGCTCGTGGCGCGCATGATGATCTCCGCCTTTTCCACCTCGGCGACGCAGATGATCAGATCGGGATCAAAATCACAGATGGCAACGGGGCAGAAAATGACAAAATTCACCGACCCTGGAACAAGCGTCGTCATGCTGTTATAAATGCGCGCGTTCGGCGCGGGCGTCTTGAACACGCCGAAGTCGTATCCCGCCTGACCGCTCGCGCCGAGCGGCGGCTTGGGGATCATGCCGAGCGCCATTTTTCCGAAGCAGTTATCGTCGTCCTTTGTGATGAAGAACTTTTTCCCCGTAATCTGCGCTTCCTTTACAAACTCGCAGAACGAGAGCGTCTTATCGGTGTGCGCGGTGTTTTCCGGCATGGCGTAGCAGTATTTGACCGCAACGGCCGGATACTCCATTTCGAGCTTGGCAAAAAGCTCTTTTGCCTTCTGACTGAGCATAGCTTCCCCTCCTAACGAAATGATTCAAATTTACCGTTTGTCGGTGTGCGCGCGCAGCGCCTTGCCGAGTCTCTCGAGCGCGGGCGTGATGTATGACGTGGGGCAGGCGAGATTCCAGCGCTCAAATCCGCGCCCGGCCTCGCCAAACACCATGCCATCATCGAAGAAGAGAAACGCCTCGCGGCGCAGCAGCTCTGCCAGCTCATCCGCAGGGATGCCGAGCGGACGGAAATCCATCCAGAGAAGATACGTGCCCTCGAGCGGCGAAACGATGACAGACGGAAATTCCCGATAGAGATACTCCACGACGAGACGGCGGTTTTCCTCCAGCACGCCGATGAGCTGATCGAGCCATTCGTCGCCCTCGGTATACGCAATGCGGCAGGCTTCCAGCCCGAGAATGTTGCACTTGGGGTTTCCGTCGTGGCGCTTGAGCTCTTCGTCAAACGCCTTGCGCAGCGCCTCGTTGGGTACGATTACGCTCGAAGTCTGAAGCCCGGCGAGACTGAACGTCTTGCTCGGGGAGATGGCGGTCAGTGTGTTCTGCGCAAGCTCTTCGCTGAGCGATGCGATGGGCGTGTGGTGATAGCCGGGCAAAATAAGGTCGCTGTGGATCTCGTCACTGAAGAGAATAACGCCGTTTTCGAGACAGATGCGGCCGATGCGCTCAAGCTCCCCGTGCGTCCATACGCGGCCGCAGGGGTTGTGTGGGCTGCACAGGATCATGAGCTTCACGTCCGGGCGCTTCGCCTTCGCTTCGAGATCGGCAAAATCAATGGTATAGTACCCGTTCGTATTGATGAGCGCCGAGCCGACGACCTGCCGGCCGTTCCGCGTGGCAGCCATATACATTGGATAATAAACCGGCGTGAGCAGCAGCACGCCGTCGCCGGGTGCGGTGAACGTATGTACGGCGGTGAAGAAGGCGTTGATGACGCCCGGCGTGCCGAGCAGCCACTCCGGACGGATGTCCCAGCCGTGACGGTCGCGCTCCCAGCGGCAGACGGCGGCGTTGAAGCGTTCGTCCGGGTTGCAGTAGCCGAGCGGACTTTTATCGAGGAACGCCTTCAGCCCCTCCACTACCTCGGGCATGACCTTCAGCTCCATATCGGCGACGGAAAATGGGATGACGTCCTCGGGACAACCGTACTTTTCCATCTCCGCCCATTTCATGCTGCCGGTGCCGCGGCGCGGCTGCACCGTTTCAAAATCGTAATGTTTCATAAATGTTACCTCCCCTTATTGTGGAAGCAAATAATTTAATTGCTTGACAATTTTCTCAATAGTAGCACAACGCAAAATGGAAAGTCAACAGGGAATCGCGGGTGAATAACAGAAAAACCGTGTATTATTGAGTAAAAACGCGCGATTCGGCGCAAACGATAAAAAGATATTTAGAGAATTATACAACATGCCGATTGACGAGCGGAATTTGGTGTGATACGCTGTGGTCACGATTGTTAAGCGATTTAATTAAATTGTAAATCGCTCGACAGCGAGGGAAAAAGAAAACAGCGTTCCCCAAAAACGAAAAAAGGAGAGAACCAAAATGAGAAAACTCAGCGGAAAAGACCTCTTTTTCATGGCGATGGGTTCTACCATCGGCGCGGGCATCATTACGAATACCGGCGCAGCGATCGGTATGGCCGGCAGCGGCGTTATCATTGCCTACCTGATGGCGTTCGCGGTCATGTTCATCGCCAACCTCCCCACCATGTTCTTCACAACGGTACACCCGGTCATGAGCCCCCAGTACGTTATGACCTCCTGGATCAGCAAGAAGGTCGCGGGCTTCTGGCTCTACTGCCAGATCTTCGCCGCCTTTGCGCAGGCCTATATGGGCGTCGCCTTCGGCACATACCTCACCAGTATCTTCACCGGCATCAGCACGAGCGCGGCGGCCTGCATCATTGTGACGCTGTTCTTCCTGCTGAACCTGCTCGATCTGAAGACCTCGGCGAAGGTGCAGAACGTCGTTACCTCGATTTTGCTCGTCGTGCTGCTCTCGTTCATCATCCTCGGTCTCGGCAAGTGCGACATGAACCAGCTCTTCAGCAAGGAGAGCCTGCTCTTCGGCGGCACGCGTGGCATTTTTGACGCTTGCGCGGCGGTCCTCTTCGGTGTCGGCGGCTGCACGATCATCATGAACTTCGGCCCGCAGATCGAAAATCCGAAGCGCAACATCCCCAAAATGACGATCATCACGTTTGTCTGCGCGTTCCTCGCGTTCGGCCTCGTTGCGTTCGTCGGTTCCGGCGTGGCTCCCCTCGCGGAGGTTGCCGGCAAGCCCATGACCTATCAGGCGCAGATCATCTATCCGGGCAACTGGTATCTCCTGTTCGTTATCGGCGGCGCGCTGCTCGCCATTGTCACTACCATCAACGCCAACTATCAGCGCTACTGGAGCTCCATCCTCCGCGGCGTGGACGAGGGCTGGCTGCCGGAGTTCATGGGTAAGCGCAACAAGCACGGCATCCCCTGGGTGCTCATGGTGCTCTTCTGGCTCATGGCTCTCATCCCTAACCTGTTCGGACTGAACATCGGCCAGCTCATCAGTCTTGCCTCCGCCGTTACGCTCATCCCGATGCTCATCCCCGTCTGGGGCTTCGTGAAGCTCCCCGAGCGCGACCCCGAGGGCTGGAATGCCTCCAAAATGTCCAAGACCTTCGCGTCCAAGGGCTCCCGCATCGCGCTGTGCGCTGTCTCCACGATCCTGCTCGGCATCTTCGTTGTGCTGAATGTCCTCAAATTCAGCAAGGTCGCCGTCATCTTCGTGTGCATCTACTTCGCGGTCTGTGCGGCCATCTGCGTGTTCTTCGGCGATAAGCTCCTCGCCGCCGGCGAAAAGCGCCTTGCGGCCAAGGGCGAACAGTAATAATACGATCCATAGAAAAGCGGTTTGGCGTTCCGGGTATCCCGGAACGCCAAAGTAAAAAGAAAGGAGAACTATCCCATGGTGAATAAAATGGAAAAGTGCCTGCATCCGGTGCTGGCCAAGCGCGATCAGAACTGGTTCTGCTCCCGCATCCAGGCGGAGATGAAGCGGCAGTGCCTCGGCTATCTGATCCTCCAGACGCCCTATAACGTCATGTACGCCACCGGCTACTCCCCGCTCGTCGGCAGCTCGGCCGCTGTTATTCCGGCGGAGGGCGACGCGCATCTCATCATCAGCACGCTCGAGAGCGCGGACGCTTACGCTTCCACGAACAATGTTGATGTGCGCGAGTTCATGTCGTGGGTGTTCATCGATAACGGCACCGAGGAATCCCGCCGCGACAAGGGCGACGTGATGGATCCCGACGCTGTGGTGCATATGACGATCGACCTCATCAAAAACACCCCGATGGACGGCAAGGTCGGCATCGAGATGGGCTCCGTGAGCCATGCGTTTTACGGCAAGCTCGCCGCCGCACTGCCGGAGGGCATGATCGTGGACGGCTCGTCCGTCACGAGAAATTGCCGCGTCGTCAAGTGCCAGTGGGAGATCGATATGCTTCGTCTGGCTGCTACCGAGGCGGACAAGGCGTGGCGCGCGATGGCCGCGGAGATCAAGCCGGGCATGCCCGCCTGGAAGCTCGATGCGATGTTCGCCTACAAAGCCAGCAAGCTCAATCTGGAGCACGGCACCTGCGGCCGTTCGCACAGCTTCATCCCGGCCGTCGGCCCGTATTATGGTCTGTGCGGCGTGCCGCGCGGATATATTCTCAAGGCCGGCGACGTTATCAAGTTTGACGTCGGCTACTCTTACTTCGGCTACTGGAGCGACATCGCCCGTACGTTCGCCGTCGGCGGCACGGCGCCCGACGAGGTGCTGGAGATCTACGATACGCTCTATAAGGCCAACCGCATGGGCGTGGAAATGCTCAAGCCCGGCACGCCGATGAAGGACATCTACAACGCCATCCGCGAGCAGGTTGAGCAGAGCCGTCTCATCCCGAAGTATCCCCGCGGACACATGGGCCACTCCATCGGCAGCGGCGTCGGCCCCGAGGAATACCCGACCATCGCTCCGGGGACAGACTATGTGCTCGAAGAGAACATGGTTCTCTGCCTTGAAACGCCGTACTCCGCCACCGGCGGCGCGCCGGTCAAGGGCGGCTTCAATCTCGAAGATACCCACGTCATCACTGCCGACGGCCACGACTCGTTCACCGTCATGCCGGACAACATTTTCTGGAATTAAGCCGTTTTGTATTGTATAATCGTTCCGCGGAGAGAATTGCCTCTCTCCGCGGAATCGTTTTTCATTTTATAAAAAGGAGCTTTATACTATGGCGATCAAGGTTTACGGCAGCAACGTCTGCCCCGGCACGATGCGGTTTCTCTCCATTCTTACGGAAAACGGCGTCATGCCGCAGTTCATCAATGTGACCGGTTCGATCAATCTTCTTAAGGACTTTATCTATCTGCGCGATACGCACCCGGCGTTCGATGCATTCCGCGGTACGGGACGCATCGGCTTCCCGCTTGTCCAGCTTGAGGACGGCACGTATACGACCGATCTGGACGGTGTGCTGGAGAGCTTCGGCATCACCACGCGCATGCAGTTCGGCAAATGACCACGCCCGCCGCACGAAAACGACGCGGCAAAGTTTTTGTTGCATTTCTCCCAAGTGCATGTTTTAATAATATTTTAGGAAATAGAGTTTTGGAGAATGCAGAGTGAAAAACCGGAAGAGCGACGAAAAATTCGGCGGAGAAAACAACGTTGGCGATATCATTGAGCAGCTTGCCTACCGGGGCGACTTGAAATTCCGGCTGTCGGCCATGCTGTATCGGGGCGTCTCGGAGTCGAGAGATTACGGCGACGGCGAGCCTCTGAAAATGCTGG
Source organism: Clostridiales bacterium UBA4706 (assembly GCA_002404605.1). GTDB lineage: Bacteria > Bacillota > Clostridia > Oscillospirales > Oscillospiraceae > Apopatocola. The sequence continues at coordinate 32,784 of DHKA01000080.1, forward strand.
ACGCGCACATTCTGGTCGACATCGACAAATACCCCGGCATACTGAGCGCGGACCTTGCGCAGCGCTGGTGTCGCACGCGCAGCGCCGTGTGCATCATCGTACAGCGGCTGGAGGATAACGGGTACATCTATAAGGAGTACCTGCCCGGCAACAAAAAAGAACGTGCCCTGTTCTGCACGGAGAAGGGGAAAAATCTCTGTCGACTGCACCGGCAGTACGACGCGATGCGCACGAGCGCGCTCATCAACGATCTGCTCCGCTATTGCACGGCGGATGAGATCGAAGCCTATTTCAAAGTGCTCGATCTGCAGATCCGCCTCATGCAGAAAGGCTATTACATCGACGCCGACGGCACGGTGGCCTTCAATTACGAAGAGGATAAATAATAAAGCGAGAACCCGAAGCAGAAGACTTCGGGTTCTCGCTTTTTCAGATATCAGATGTGGTTTGCGACCTCGAAAGCGTCCCAGACGGCACTGTGGACGTTGTGGAATTCCTTGCAGTCGCCGATGGCGTAGACCTCGTCGCACTCCTGCATGGCGTTATAAAGCTCACGGTCCGGTGTGAAGCCGACGGCAAGTATGACCGTGTCGGCGGGGATCGTTTCCTCGGCACCGGTATCGAGATCACGGATGACGAGGCCGTTCTCCGTCGCCTTCACCGCGGTGGTGCGGCAGCGGACGTCCGTGCCATAGAACGGAACGAGCCGTTCGAGCATTTCGCTGTTGGCCGAGCAAATGGGGGCGTTCACGGCGAGCAGCTTCGGCAGCGCCTCGACGATCGTGACCTTTTTGCCGAGATCTTTCGTGAGCCAGAGAGCCAGCTCGCAGCCGACCATGCCGCCGCCGATGACGACCGCGTGCTCGCCGACATTCTCGCCGCTCTGCGCAAGCGCGTCCTTCGCGGTGATGACATGGCGGTCGTCGCCCAGTGAGAACGTTTTCGCTTTCGCGCCGGTGGCGACGATGAGCGTATCGAATTCGAGCGTCTTCAGCTCTTCGGCAGTGAGCGGATGGTTGAAGTGGATCTCCACGCCGAGCTTTTCGAGCGTATGGGCATACCACGCGATCAGAGCGCGGTCGTCGTCCTTGAAGGACGGAACGCCGGCCTCGTACAGCGCGCCCCCCAGACGGCCGGAGGCTTCGTAAATGACCGGCTCGTGGCCGCGGATGGCGAGCACGCGGGCGGTCTCACAGCCGGCAATGCCGCCGCCGACGATGACGACCTTCTTTTTGCGGAACACAGGATTATAGGCAAAGGCGCGTTCACGGGCACACTGGGGATTGACAGCGCAGTTGACCATGGAGTAGCGCTGGATGCGGCCCATGCAGCCCTCCTGACAGCCGATGCAGGGGCGGATGTCGGCGGTCTTTCCGGCGCGGAGCTTGTTCACATAGTCGGGATCAGCGAGCAGCGGACGGCCGAGCGAGACGATATCGCAGACACCGGTCCGCACGGCTTCAACGGCCATATCCGGATCGTCCATCCGCCCGGCGCAGAGAACTGGTACGCCCACGACCTCCTTTACCGCCCTGGCGTACTTGCGGTACAGGCCCTTTTCCTGATACATGGGCGGATGGCTCCACCACCAGGAGTCATAAGAGCCGACGTCCACATCAAGCGCGTCATAGCCGTAGGAAACGAGCAGCTTTGCCGCTTCCAGACCCTCTTCCATGTCGCGGCCCTTTTCGACGAACTCTTCACCCGGCAGCGCGCCCTCGCGCCAGTCCTTGATCATGCTCTTCGGGGAGAAGCGCAACGCCACGGGGAAGTCCGCGCCGCAGGTTTTTTTGATCTCCTCGACGATCTCGCGGGCGAAGCGCAGCCGGTTTTCCAGGCAGCCGCCGTATTCATCCGTGCGGTGATTGAAAAAGCTGATGGCGAACTGGTCGATGAGATAGCCCTCGTGCACCGCGTGGATCTCCACGCCGTCAAACCCGGCGCGCTTGGCATTGTAGGCGCCCTTGCCGAAGCTCTCCACGATGGCGTGGATCTCGTCCACGGTCAGTGCCCGGCAGGTCTTATCCAGCCAGCGGTGGGGGATCGGAGAGGGGGCGACCGGCGGAAACTCGCCGAGATTCGTCGGGATCGTGACGCGGCCAAAGCCGCCGGACATCTGCAGAAAGATCTTGCTGCCGTAGGCGTGGATGCGCTCGGTCATCTCCCGGCCCGTCCGGACAAAATGCACGGGATTGTATGTGCTGTTCGGGCAGTTGGGCATGGACTGCATTTCCACCGTGCAGTCGGAAAACGTGACGCCCGTGATGATGAGGCCCGTGCCGCCCTTGGCGCGCTCGGTGTAGTAATCAATGCCGCGCTGGTTAAAGCCGCCCTGCGCGTCCGCCAGTCCCAGCGGGCCCATCGGGGCCATGGCAAATCGGTTTTTCAGCTGTACCTTGCCGATGCTGACCGGCGTAAAAAGCTCCGGATATTTCATTGCGCCCTCCTGTGTTGTGTTTGAAAATATCAAAAAGTGAACACGTTCACTTTTTGATATAACTATAAAACGACTTTTTCACAATGTCAATACAGAAACGAAAAGGATTTGCGAAATTCAGAGGAATACACTATAATAGACCGGAAAATACAGCAAATTGGAGAATCGCATGGACGAGAAGAACCGAGAAAAGAAATCCGACCGCACCCGGCAGCGGTTGGCGGCGGCAGCCATCGCCGCGATGACGGAATGGGGCTATCAGGGCGTCACGATCCGCGATATCTGCGAGCGGGCAGGGGTGTCCATTGGATCGTTTTACCGATACTTTGATACGAAATCGGATGTGCTGCGCGAAATGTACGAGACCGGCGACGAGCTCATGCAGCACGAGGATGAAGCGCTCCTCACCCGGCCGTGGATGGAGCGCGTATCGGCGTTCATCGATAAATATGCCCGGCTGAACGTGGACACGGGGCTCGACGCGATGCGCGTGCTCTATAACCCGGAGAACACGTGGTTCACGCGTGTGCGCCCAATGCAGCAAAAACTTGAGATGCTGCTCTCCGGGGCGCAGAGCGCCGGAGAGCTGACGGCGGAATACTCCGCTACGGAGCTGACGGAGCTCTTTTTCGTATGTATGCGCGGAATTTGCTACGATTGGTGCATTTCCGGCGGCGCATACGATCTGGAACAGCGCATGAACCACCAAATGTCGCTCCTTCTCCGCGGCTTTCTCGTTTGAGACGATAAAAGAGCAGCACCCCCTCTGCTTTCGACAGAGGGGGTGCTGTTTGCGCGGGCATGATTCAGTGCTGGGTAAAGTATGCCAGCACCTCGGGCAGAACGCGGTCAAGAGCGTATTTTTCGGTGTTTTCCTTTGCCGCGGCGCCCATTTTCCCACGCAGCGCAGCGTCGCGGCCGAGCGTCTGCACGGCTTCGGCAAACGCTGCCGCGTCACCGAACGGGACGAGATAGCCTGCGCCGGAGCCTTCCAGCAGATCCTCGTGTCCCTTCACCCGCGTGAGTACGCAGGGGAGCGCCGTGTGCATCGCTTCCATCACCGCGAACGGCAGCCCCTCCGACCGGCTTGCGGAAACGCAGATATCCGCCGCGGCAAGCGCGCCGCGCACATCGGAGAGCTGCCCCGGAAACCGGCAGCGGGAAGATATGCCGAGCGCTTCGGCTTCGATTTTGCACTCTTCCAGCAGCGCCCCGTCGCCGGGGAGCAGGAGATAATAGTTTTCCGGCAGCCAGGAGAGGGTTTGAAGGAGCAGCGTCTGGTTTTTGCGCCGGGAGAATTCCGCGGCACAGACGAGACACACGGCGTCCTCCGGCAGGGAATACGCCGCCCTTGCCGCGGCGCGCTCCTCCGGTGCGGCGGGGGAAAAGCGGCCAAAATCAACGCCCATGCCGGGGATAAAATAAACATCTCCGCGGCAGAGCCGGTGTTTTTTTGCAATGGCCTCGTCGCAGCGGTTCATAACGAGAATGTCGTCCGTAACGCCCGCCGTCAGCTTTTCCGCCGCGAGCAGCACCGTGCGTCGCAGCGCGCCGGTATCGCCGTCGAAGAGATACCCGTGCACCGTGTTGACGACGCGGGTGTGCTTTTTTCCTGCGAGCATCACGCCGAGACGGGTGAAAAACGCAGCGAGCGAAGTGTGCGTCACGATGACGTCATACCGATTCTCACGGATGACTTGTGCCAGGAGCGCGGCAGCGCGGAAATTTTTCGGCGATACGAAGCTCTTCGTAAACGGCACGGCGAGAAAGCGTACGCCCTCGCCGAGAGCTTCGCCGCTGCCGTTCGCCGCGGCGGTCACATCCCAGCCGAGCGAGCGCAGCGCGGCGAGATACGGCAGATGAAAGCTCCGAAGATGCGCGCTGCTGGAGGCCGTATATAAAATTTTCGGTGTGCAGCTGCTCATGGCGTCCTCCGAAATAAACCTTTCTTCCCGGATTATAACAGAAATCGTGGAAGAAACAAACCATTTGTGGTAAAATATAGCTGTATAAGCGCGGGCGCGAACCACGCCGCGCGGCAAACCGTCTAAAAACTGACAAAACCTTCCTTATACGGCGGAAAATACAATGAATAAAAGAAAAACAAAAAAGACCGTCCTCTGGGCGGCAACGGATATGGCGCTGTCCGTGGCGGCGATGGCGGCGGCGTTTTTTATCCGATTTGTGCTCTTCCGGGGCGAAAACCCGGTCGGCGGCTTCGGGTATCATATGCTGTGGGCGGGGCTGTTCTCGCCGGTGTACGCCGTGCTTTTCGGTCTGCTCGGCGTTTATGAGCCGCAGCCGCAGCGCGGCTTCATCCACGAGTTAGGCAGCATCGTTCTCGGCTGCACGTTCGGCGTGATGCTGTACATCGATCTCATCTTCGTGTTCCGCGTGGTGGACTTTTCGCGCTGGATGATCCTTCTCTGCTATCTGCTGCTCATCGCGTTCACCGGCGCGCGCGGCTTTATTGCGCACCGTCTGCTCCGCCGGCAGTACCGCGCCGGAAATGGGCTGCGCCGCCTTGTCATCATCGGCGAGGGGCCTGCGGCGCGCGAATGTCTGCGCCGCGTGAAGAAGGGACGCGACGCCGGGTGGACGGTCATCGGCAGCGTGGGCGCGTCGGCGCTCAGCGGCGTGCCGCATCTGGGGGAATACGATTCCCTGCGCACGGTGCTCGAGACGAATGTGCCGGACGAGGCGGTGATCGCCATGGAGGAAAACCAGGCGGAACGGCTCGGCGGGATACTGCGCGAATGCGAAGACACCGGCGTGAAGCTCGCGCTGCTGCCGATCGGGTATGAATATATGTCGCGCCACCCGTATGTGGAAGAGCTGTGCGGCCTGCCGCTGGTGAACGTCCGACGCGTGCCGCTCGACAATGCCGGCGCGGACATCGTCAAGCGCCTTTTTGACATTCTCGCGAGTCTCCTGCTCATCGTGCTCACATCGCCCGTCATGCTCGTCGCCGCGATCGGCACACGCCTTTCTTCTCCGGGACCGGTCTTGTTCCGACAGGAGCGCATCGGCAAGGATAAGAAGCCCTTTTATATGCTCAAATTCCGTTCCATGCGTGTGAACGCGCAGTCGGACACCGCGTGGACACGCGACCATGATCCCCGCCGCACGGCGTGGGGGGCGTTCATGCGCCGGTACTCCATCGACGAGCTGCCGCAGCTCTTTAACGTCCTTGCGGGCGATATGTCGCTCGTCGGCCCGCGGCCGGAGATCCCGCGGTACGTCGATCACTTCAAATACAGCATTCCGCTTTATATGGTGCGCCACCAGGTGCGCCCCGGCATCACCGGCTGGGCGCAGGTCAACGGTCTGCGCGGCGATACCTCCATCCGTGCGCGGGTGGACTACGATCTCTATTATATCGAAAACTGGTCGATGCTGTTTGACATCAAGATCCTGCTTATGACGCCGTTCAAGGGCGTGGTGAACCATCAGGAATCATTGAAATAGGAGAGAAACCCATGGAAAAGAGAGAAAACGGCGTGCGTGTAGAGCACCTCACCGGCGCGCTGCCGATGAGCGAGATGCTGGAAAAGTATGTGGATGTGGAAAAATTCCTCGGCTGCTGCGCCGCGTGCCCGCGCTGCGGTCAGACGTGGTCGTGCCCGCCCTATGACTTTGACCCCGCGGCGGTCTGGCCGCAGTACGAAGCTCTTACGTTGTACGCTGTGCAGGTGTTCCCGGAGAGCGACGAGGCGAAAGCCGCGGCGCTCGCCGACCCCGAGATGTTCCTCCGCCCGTATCGGAGAGCATTTGACGTGCTGCTCGAAGAGCGGGAGCACGAAACGCCCCGTTCGATCCGGCTGGACGCGGGGCGCTGCCTCGTGTGCGAGCGGTGTGCGCGCCGGGACGGAAAGCCCTGCCGGTTTCCGGAAAAGCTCCGCTATTCGCTCGAATCGCTCGGCGCAAACGTCGGCGCGCTCGCCGCGGACAAGCTGGGCGCGCCGCTCCAATGGGGGACGAAGGACGCGCCGCCGGAATACTTCGTTCTGGTCGGCGCGGTGATGACGAAGGGAGAATAAGGAATGCTCGAAAGCCTTTTTCAAACCTACGATTCCGTCATCGTGCTCGATACGGAGACGACCGGCGTGAACTGCAAGTCCGACGAGATCATCGAACTCGGCTTCCTGCGGCTCGACCGGAGCGGTGCGCGCACGGAGGAGGACTATCTCATCCGCCTCTCACCGGGGCGCCGTCTGCCGCCGGCCATCACGCAGCTCACCGGCATCCGCGAGGATGAGCTTTTTCAAAACGGCGTGGAAAAGGATGTGGCGGCGGAGGCGTTCGTCCGTTCGCTCGCCGGGGAGAAGCCGCTCGTGTGCGCGTACAACGCGCAGTTTGATCTGTGCTTCCTCTTTTACTTCCTGCACCGGCTCGGCTGCGCCGAGGTGTTGAAAAAAGCGCAGTTTCTCGATATCATGGCGATCTACAAGGATCGGCGGGACTATCCGCACAAGCTCTGCAACGCCGTAGAGAGCTATGGTGTCGATGGCGTGAACTCCCACCGCGCCGTGGACGACGCCAACGCTGCGCTCGAGGTGCTGCTCGCCATGGAGCGGGAGCGCGCCGATATCGAACGGTACATAAATCTTTTCGGCTACAATCCCAAATACGGCGTACCGAAGCCGAAGATCGGCTCCGTCCGCTATGAGCCGCAGCCGTATCAGAGACAAAAGCTGCTGTACGAATAATGAAAATGCACCCCCGCGGGATCTTCCCGCGGGGGTGCGCTGTATCTTCGGTATCCTTTTTATCCGAGTTTTGCAAAATCAAAGAGCTCCGCGAACGCCTCCAGATCTTCCTTCGTGACCGGCTCCGGCATGAAGAGACTGTTGCCCTCCGTGCCGCCGAGCAGATTGATCGCCACGAACGCCTTCGGCTGGTCGGACATCACGACGCAGCGGCTCGGGCCGAGCGAGAGCTGCACCTCGTCGCCGCGGGAGGTCGTGTAGATCCACTCCTCATAATCCTCGGCGTTGCCGATGTTCAGCGTGACTTCGGAGAACGCGCCCTTGACGTACCGGCCGAGCTGGTATTCATAGCTCTTGCCGGAAACGTTCGTGCCGTAGGCCTGGAACGAGCCGTCCTCGTAGAGATAGCCGCTCACAGCGGCGCAGTCGGTAAGGAAGGGCTCTGCTTCCAGCAGCGTGTAGAGCGTAGTTTCGCTGTCAAAGTCCGTCACGGACGTGTGCAGCCGCAGATTATACTTGCGGGTGATCTGGTCAAGCTCGTTGGCCATATCCTGCGTGGAGACGGAGTAAAGATCGTACTTTTCCGACAGACAGGCAGCCGTTTCCTTTGCCATGGCGGCGGTATCGTACGACGCGAGAAAGTCCATCCACTCGGCGTTTGCCTTGAACTCCGGGCTCTCGGGCACACCCTGCAGGGCGATGACGGTGCTGTCGCTCGCCGGTTCCGCCGTGGCGGAGACTGCGGCGGGGGAAGCGTTCGGGTCGGTGACGGTGAGACTCTTCAAACCGAAAAAGTCTGTGGCCAGCGCCGTGCCGCCGAGCACCGCGGCGAGCAGCGCCGCCGCGACGAGAGCACCCGTGCCGAACCGGAAGCGCCGCATCTTCGGCTTTTCCTCCAGCGCGGAAAGTGTTTCCTTCATCCGTGCCTCAAACGATGCGGGAACCTCTTCAAACATATTGTCCCAGGAATCCCTCATACCGGCACCTCCTCACCTAAAACATCGCGGAGCTTTCCGCGCCCGGCAAACAGCCGGGATTTGACCGTACCCTCGGGGATCTGCAAAATACGGGATATCTCCCGTATGCTGAAACCCTCTACATAAAATAAGAGGATCGGCATGCGGTAGATCTCATCCAAACCCATCACGGCGTCGCGCAGCTCGCGGTCGCCGCTCTCGGGGGCGACCGCCTCCGGCATCTCGTCGAGCAGAACGATCTTGCTCCCCCGACGGCAGATGTCGTAGCATTCATTGATGAGAATGCGCGTCACCCATGCGCGGAACGCGCCCTCGCTTTTGAGCGAATCACGCTTTTCCCACGCTTTGCATATACACTCCTGCACCGCGTCCTCTCGGTCGGCCTCGCTGCGGAGAATGCCGCAGGAAACGTGGTAGAGCGTTTTTTTCATGTCCATGATCTGGACGGTAAACTCTTCGGCTGTCATACGCAAACTCTCTCTGAGAGGCTTTATGCCTTTCTGTAAAGAAAGACGGAATTTTCCAACACACGGTTCAGTAATAGGCAAAAAAATTTTAAGATTTTTTGAACATTTTCATGTTACCACATTCTCCGCGCGGAATCCACCAGAAATTTTTAAAAAGGGGCTTGACAAAACCGTATGAGTATAGTAGTGTACTAATCGCTTAATACAGCAATACAGAAAGGAGGGCTGGCATGGACTTTGCGATTCAAGGCTCGCGGCCGATCTGGCAGCAGCTCACCGAGCAGCTGGCGCGGCGGATCATCACGGGCGCGTATCCGCTCGGGTCGCGGTTTCCGGCGGTGCGGGAGCTGGCGGCGGAGGCGGGCGTCAACCCGAACACGATGCAGCGCGCGATCACGCAGCTTGAAACGCTCGGCCTCGTCACAACGAACCGGACGCTTGGCCGCACCGTGACGGAAAACGCCGAGGCGCTCGAGGAGATGCGGCGGCGGCTGGCCGTGGAGTGTACGGAAAACTTTTTCAAGGAAATGGGAGCGCTGGGCTATTCCCGCGGCGAGGCTGCGGACATGGCGCAGGCGGAAAGGGAAAAGAATGATGAATGAAGAACTGGTAAAATGCACCGGGTTGTGCCGGAGCTTTGAAGCGGTGCAGGCGCTGCGCGGCGTTGATCTGAGCCTTACATCCGGCAAGATCGTCGGCCTTCTCGGGCCGAACGGCTCGGGTAAAACGACGCTTATTAAGATCCTCAACGGCCTTCTTCAGCCGACGGCGGGTGAGGCGCGCGTTGCGGGCTTCCTGCCCGGCGTGGAGACGAAGGCGATCACGAGCTACCTGCCCGACCGGGGCTATTTCCCCGACTGGATGCGCGTCAGCGATATGATCGATATGTTCTCGGACTTCTATGCCGACTTTGACCGCACCAAGGCGGAGGAAATGTGCCGCGTGCTCGGTCTGGAAGCGGACGGCAAGATCAAAACGCTCTCGAAAGGCACGCGCGAAAAGATGCAGCTCATGCTCGTCATGTCCCGCCGCGCGCGGCTCTATCTGCTCGACGAGCCGATCGCGGGCGTCGATCCGGCGGCGCGCGAGTTTATTCTGCGCACGATCCTAACGAATTATAACGAAAACGGTACGGTGCTCATTTCGACGCACCTGATCCTCGATGTGGAGCAGGTGCTCGACGAGGCGGTGTTCCTCCAGCAGGGACAGGTCGTTCTGCACGAGAGCACCGACAGCATCCGCGAGCGCACCGGCGGCAGCGTGGATGAGCTGTTCCGCAACATGTTCCGCGCTCCGGTCATGGGGAATGGAGGGGAATACAATGCTCGGTAAACTGATGAAATACGATCTGCGCTCCGGTATCCGCACGTTTTCGCTGATCTGGATCGGCCTGGCGCTGCTCGGCGCGATCAACGGCCTTACGATCCGCTTCGTGCTCGCGGGTGATACTCAGAGTGGGCTTGTGAGCTTTGTTTTCGGTGTCCTGCCGATGATCCTTCTCGTGGCGCTCTATGTGGCAATGGGCATTTTTGTCCTCGTTTTTATCATCGACCGGTTTTATAAGGGACTTCTCGGCAACGAGGGCTATCTCATGTTCACGCTGCCCGTGACAAGCGCGGCGCACATCGCCTCCAAAGCGCTCACAAGCATGATCTTCTCTGTGGCGAGCGCCATTGTCGCGCTGCTGAGCGGCGTCCTTTTGATGGCGGTGCTCGCACCGCTCAACTTTGGCGACGTTGCGCAGGCGCTCCAGGAGATGAGCCGCTATCTGCGCGTCAATCCGCTGCCCGCCGGGACAGGCTGGGTCGTTGCGGAGTTCATCGTGTACACGCTCATCGCGGCGGCGGTTTCGATCCTGCAAATTTACACCGCCATCTCGATCGGTCATCTCGGCAAGAAGAACCGCGGCTGGCTCGCACTGCTGGCCTACATCGGCATCAGCATCGCGGTGAGCGTTCTCACAAGAGCGTGTATGTCGGTATTCTTCCCGTCCGGCTCCTTCGCCGAGATGCTTCTCGGCTGGCAGGTCACGGTGGACAGCACCGGCTGGCGCACGCAGGGCGTCGGCATGACAGCCTCCACGCTCGGCATCGGCATCGGTCTGGAGCTTCTCAAGGGCACGGGCTTCTTCTTCGCCACCCGCGCCATTCTCGATAAACGACTCAATCTCGAATAAGAAAACGATCCCGCCCGGAAAATATCCGGGCGGGAAATTTTATGCGCGGAAGAACAGAAAATATCGAAATGCCCGTTGTATTCCGATAGGATGGATGATATATTTTATATATCCGACAAACTTTGCGGGATTGTGAGGAGAGAAGTATGTGGAAATGTCCGTTTTGCGGAAGCGATAACCTGGACGACGGCAAATTCTGCGCCGGCTGCGGGAGCCGGAGACCCGCCGAAGCTCCGCGGCCCGGCGCGGGCGCACCATCGGGAACGGCTTCCGGTCAGTCCGGCGCGGCGTATGCGCCGCCGCAGCAAACCCCTCCGGCGAAAAATGATACGGTCAAAAAGATCGTGATCATCGCGGCGGCGGTCATTGCGCTGGTGACGATCGTTGTGTTCTTCGTCCACAGCTGGAAACCGGCGACGTGCGTGAGACCGGCGACCTGTTCCATCTGCGGAAAGACGCAAGGCGCGGCGCTCGGTCATAAATGGACGGCGGCTACCTGTACCGAGCCGGAGACGTGTTCCCGCTGCGGCGAGACGGACGGCGCGGCGCTCGGCCACAAATGGCGGGACGCCACCTGCACCGAGCCGAAAACGTGCCGCCGCTGCGGTGCGACGGAAGGCCGCGCGGCCGGACACACATGGGCAGACGCCACCTACGACGCGCCGAAAACATGCCTTGTATGCGGCGAGCAGGCGGGGCTGCCGCGGGGGTTCATCGGCGAGCTTTACGGCACGTGGAGCGACGTTTCCCTCTCGCTGGACAATCAGACCTGTTACCCATTCGTGCTTTCCACGCCGGTCAAAGACTGCTTCCGGCTGAAAATGGATCTGAAGCTGGAGGATATTCAAGGCAGCCCCTACGGGGCATGGAACCTCTACATCCGCGATCTGAACGGGAACTGGACGAAAGCGAAACAGTTTACGGTCGATAAAAGCGCGGACGGTCAATTCGTTACCTACGAATTTGAATTCAGCACGCCGAAGTCCTTCACGGCGATCGTACCGATGGTGGACAAAAACAGCGTATACTTCCAGATGCTCTATTACGTCGATTTCTACGACGTACAGGTGCTCGAAGAATGACATAAAAAACCCAACCCCGCCGGAACCAAACATCCGGCGGGGTTGGGTTTTTGTATCTGTTTTTAGCTTGTTAGCCCATGAACAGGCTGCGTCCCTCGCGGGCGAGCGTTTCGGCGGCGGCGTTGTCGCGCATGGCGAGAAACACCGTGTCGTTGCCGGAAAGCGAGCCGACGAGCCCAGGCAAGGGGGCGATGCCGTCAATGGCGGTACACACCGCGGGGGCGAGCCCTGGCAGCGTTTTGATGATGACGAGATTCTGGCAGGCATAAACGCCCGTCACGGTCTGGCGGAGATTTTCCTTGAGCCGCTGGCTCATCCCCTGCGTGGGAGCACTCTCCGCCACGGCGTACCGGCTGCTGCCGTCTGCGCCGCGCTGCTTGATGAGGCGAAGCTCCCGGATATCGCGCGAGAGTGTGGCCTGCGTTGCCGTGATGCCGCATTTTTTCAACTCGTCCATAAGCTGATTCTGCGTTTCGATGCTCTGCTCCGAAACGATTCGGAGAATGGTGCCCTGTCTTCCGGATTTCATTCTGTCGTCTCCTTTGCGGTTTCCGGCGCCCGGACGGGCACCGTGCGGCGACGCGCGCCGCGGCCCTTGCCGTGTGCTTCGCTGCCGTCTGTGCGCTGTAACGTTATGCGGTCGCGGAACTCCGTCGGCGTCATTTCCTTGAAGCGGTAGAAATTCATGTTGAACGTTTTGATGTTGCTGTAGCCGACGGCGACGGCAACGTCGATCACGAGATAGTCCGTGGATACGAGCATTTCGCACGCCTTGTTGATGCGTGTGGAGTTGAGCAGCGTATCGAAATTCATCTCGTTATAATAGAGAAGCAGACGGTTCATTTCCGGCACCGACACGCCGAATTCGGCGGCGACGCTCGCGGCGGTGAGCCGTTCGGTCTCGTAATTTTTGTAGATATAGTCCGTCAGCGCAAAGGCGATCGCCTTGTCGGAGATGTTGTACTTGGTGACGGCTTTGGAGTAGATCTTTCGGTACTGCATCGGCGTGATGCCGACGCGCTGGGCAAAGTGCTTGGACACGTGCGAGGCGTCCACGAAGCCGCAGAGCCCCGCGATCTCGTCGAGCGTGAGATCGGTATAGATGAGATAGTCCGACGCTTTCTCTACGCGGATGCTGCTCAGGAGCTTGGAAAACGTCGTGCCGGTCATGCCGGCGATCTGCTTGGAGAGCGCCGATTCCGAAAGGAAAAACGCCTCCGCGACCTGTGAGAGCGTGAGCTTTTCCGCGGAATGGGCATAAATGTAGCTCAAAACGGACTGGTCCTTGACGGTCTCCTCCCGTCCGGAGTCCAGCTCGCCGCGGTGCGACATGATGTACCGGCGGTAAACGATCATCAGCTCAATGAGCTTATTGACCGTATAGAGCTGCGAAAACGGCTTGTCCGGCGGCTTGACACGTGTGGATTCCACGCCGAGCTCCACCTTGAGATCTTCCATGATGCCGTCCACATACTCCGCCTGTACGCTGTCGAGATACGCGACCGGCTCCACGGTGAGAAAGCGCAGAGGCTCGGCGGAAACGTCGCCCGCGCCGAGGACGCCCTTGAATACGGAGTTGAGATAGGAATAGTCGTAAATGACCTTGATGAACTGGAGCGTTTCCGTCACTTCCACCGTGTCGGTGATCTTCCACGGCGTGATAGCAACGAGCGTGTTGGGCTGGAGGACGTACTCCTCGCCGTCGATGACGAGCTTGCCGCGACCGCGCTTTACGTAAAGGAAGCGCGCCGCCTGATGGATGATCGCGCGGGTGGGTTTGTCGATCGCCTCGTAATCGAACGAGCAGATCACGGCGGGGTCGGACGCGGAGGCGCGGGCGTCCTGGAGCATGGCGCGTCTGGGCATGGTCTGCACCGTCCTTTTCCGAAAAAATGGGGGCCGCGGGCAATCTAATAATACCGGATGTGCGCATTGCGCACACCCGGTATTTTACCATTAAATCAGGCGATAACTCAAGCGGAAATTCAGCTCAGTACCGCCATCGCGATCGTCAGAACGACGCCGACGATAACGAACAGGGCAACGAGGAGCTTCCACGCCCACTTCAGCCAGCTCTCGTAGGGGACGCGCGCCAGCGCAAGACCGCCCATGATGAAGCCGCAGGTCGGGGTGAAGAGGTTGACGAAGCCGTTGGCGGCAACGTTGATCATGATGGAGGTCTCTACGCTCCAGCCCATGCCGGCGACGATCGGGGAGACGATCGGGGCGGACAGACCGGCGAGACCGGAGGAGCTGGGAACAAGGAAGCTGAGACCGACGTGCAGAATGTAGTCGAGCAGACCGAACACACCGGCGGAAACACCGGACTGGCTGAGCGCGGTGACAGAGGCTTCGACCAGCCAGGTGCCGAGACCGGTGGTGGCCATAATAACGCTGGTGGCGCGGGCCATGCCGATGACGAGGTTGACGGAGACCATGTCGCCGAAGCCGGAAGCGATGAGCTTCATGAGCTGACCCTTGTCCTCCAGACCGACGATGCCGATGATGATGCCCATGAGCAGGAACCACGTAGCGGCGTCATAGAACCACCAGTCGCCGAAGCCGCAGCCGGTGAGCCACGCGGTGGTGTGGGAGAAGAAGCCGTAAGCACCGGCGTCTTCGTAGCCGACGAATTCGCCCCAGGGAATGAAGCCGAGGATCATCACGACGAAGCTGAGACCGAACAGCCACAGCACGGCCTTCTGACGACCGGTGAGCTTCGCGTTGGCAACATCCGCTCCGCCGTAGGCCTGCTGGCACTCTTCAAGCTGCGCGGCAGTGAGGATGGAGCCCTTGTTGGCGCGGACCTTCTTCGCATACGCGGTGACGAAGAGAGCGGAGAGAACGTAAGTAAGGAGCCAGAGAATGATGCCGATGACATAGGTGGTGCCCATGTTCACCGTGACGCCGACGTCGGTAGCCGCGGCGACGGCAGCGCCGGTCGCAAACGGGTTGATGGTGGAGCCGAGAACGCCGGAGCCGGCGCCGAGCAGCACGGTGGCCGCGCCGACGATCGGGTCAAAGCCGGCGGCCATCATCGTGGCAGCGAGCAGAATGTAGAAGCCGACGGTCTCTTCGCCCATGCCGTAGGTCGTGCCGCCGATGGAGAACACGAACATGAGGACCCAGATGAGCACGAGCTCTTTGCCGTGCAGCTTGCGGACGAGCGTGTGGATGCCGGTCTCGAGAGCGCCGGTGGCGTTCACGATGGCGAGGAACGCGCCGAGACAGAACACGAACGTGATAACGTCGGCTGCGTCTGCCCAGCCGTTGACGGGAGCCATGAAGATATCGCTGGAGGTGGCGCCGACGACTTCGGCGATCTCGCCGTCCTCACCGGTGTAGGTCTTGCCCGCTGCGATCCACGTGGCGATCGACACGAGGAGAAGAACGGCGAGCAGGATCGCAAATGTGCTAATGGATCTCTTGGTCTTCTTAGACATGATTTGAACCCCTCTCTTAAAATTTTGTTCGGACTTCGCTGGAATCGGAGATCGATGCGAAACGGGACAAAAATTTGCTTACCGGGTAATGACCGTGCCGGTCTTGCCTTCGAGAGCGTCGGCGGCGCGGGCCAGGGAAGTGATGAGCGCGGTTCCGCCATGGTCGTTGTTCTTCACAAACTCCATGCAGGACTCGACCTTCGGCAGCATGCTTCCGGGGGCGAACTGGCCTTCGGCGATATACTTCTCGCACTCGGCGATCGTCATGGAGGAGAGCTCCTTCTGGTCGTGCTTATTGTAGTTGACGCACACGGCGTCCACAGCGGTGAGGATGATGAGACGGTCGGCACGCACGTCCTGCGCGAGCAGGGAGCTGGCGCGGTCCTTGTCGATGACGGCTGCGACGCCGCGCAGACCCTCTTCGGTCTCAACGACGGGGATGCCGCCGCCGCCGACGGTGATGACGATGTCACCGGCGCGCACGAGCTGATCGACAACGTTCAGCTCCACGATGCGCTTGGGGATCGGGGAAGGGACGACACGGCGGTAGCCGCGTCCGGCGTCCTCGACGAAGATGAAGCCCTTCTCCTCGGCGATCTTCTCGGCCTCTTCTTTTGCATAGAAGCTGCCGACGGGCTTCGTCGGGTGCCGGAAGCCGGGGTCCTTCTCGTCAACGACGACCTGCGTCACAACGGTGGCGCATTCCTTCTCGATGCCGCGGCTCTTCAGCTCCTGCTGAATGGCCTGCTGCAGATGGTAGCCGATATAGCCCTGCGTCATGGCGCCGCACTCGGGGAACGGCATGAACGGCGTTCCGCCGCCCTTGTTGGCGGAGAACTCCATCGCCAGGTTAATCATGCCGACCTGCGGGCCGTTGCCGTGGCCGATGATGACTTCGTAGCCCTTCTCGACGAGATCGACGATCGGGCGGGCGGTGCTGCGGACAAGCTCGAGCTGCTGCTCGGGGGTCTTGCCAAGAGCATTTCCTCCGAGAGCGACAACAATTCTTTCAGCCATTGTTTCTATTCCTTACTTCAGCGTGGCGTACATCACAGCCTTGATGGTGTGCATACGGTTTTCGGCTTCCTGGAACTGGCGGGCCTGGTGACCGAGGAACACGTCGTCGGTGACTTCCATCGCCTCGAGACCGAACTTCTGGTAGATATCCTCACCCACGGTCGTCTCGCGGTCGTGGAAGGAGGGCAGACAGTGCTCAAAGATCGCGGTGGGCTTCGCCATGGCCATGACTTCCTTGTTGACCTGGTAGGGACGAAGCAGCTTGATGCGCTTCTCCCAGAGCTCGGCGGGTTCGCCCATGGACAGCCAAATGTCGGTGTAGAGAACATCGCAGTCTTTCGCGCCCTGCGCGACGTCGTCGGTGAACTCGAGCACCGCGCCGGTCTCGGCGGCGACGGCCTGGCACTTTTCGATCAGCCACTGCTCAGGCATGAGCTCCTTCGGGCCGCAGGCGCAGAAGTGCATGCCGAGCTTCGCGCTGACGACCATGAGGGAGTTGGCAACGTTATTGCGGGCGTCGCCGAAGAAGGTGAGCTTGCGGCCGCGCATGTCGCCGAACTCTTCGCGGGCGGTCATGATGTCGGCGAGCATCTGCGTGGGATGGAACTGGTCGGTTAGGCCGTTCCACACGGGAACGCCGGAGTACTTCGCAAGATCTTCCACGACGGACTGCTTGAAGCCGCGGTACTCAATGCCGTCGAACATGCGGCCGAGGACCTTCGCGGTGTCGGCGAGAGATTCCTTCTTGCCCATCTGGGAGGAGCCGGAATCAAGGAACGTGACGCCCATGCCGAGATCGCGCGCGCCGACTTCAAAGGCGCAGCGGGTGCGGGTGGAGGTCTTTTCGAAGAGCAGGACGATCTGCTTGTCGGAGAGCCACTTGTGCTCCACACCGTTGTTCTTCAGACGCTTGAACTCAACGGCGAGGTCGATGAGGTAATTGATTTCTTCCGGGGTGAAGTCAAGAAGAGTGAGAAAGCTCCTGCCGCGAATGTTGAGACCCATAATAATTTACCCTCCTATAGGAAATGATTGTAATGTGTGTTATATGAATGGGTTTATTCGGTGAATGGAATTATTCGGCGCGGATGATCGGCATGGACATGCAGCGCGGACCGCCGCGGCCGCGGGAAAGCTCGGCGGACGGCATTTCGAGGACCTGGATGCCCTCGTCGCGGAGAATGGCGTTGGTCACGTCGTTGCGCTCGTAAACAACGATCTTGCCCGGCGCGATGCACAGCGTGTTGGAGCCGTCGTTCCACTGCTCACGGGCCGAGGCGATGAGATCGTCGCCGCCGCAGTTGATGAGCTTGACGCGGTCGGTGCGGGTGTACTTCGCGAGAATGTCCTCCAGCTTGGAGTCGATGCGGCGGATGTGGAGATCGGTCGGATCGCTCACGCCCGGGGTGATCTCATAAACGGTGAGAGGCCCGAGGATCGCCGGATGGATCGTGTACTTGTCGTAGTCGATCTGGGTGAACACGGTGTCGAGATGCATAAACGCGCGGCAGCTCGGGATGTCGAACGCGAGCACGGTGCGGATCTTCGCTTCGGGATCGGCGAAGAGATTGCGGGCCGCGATCTCGATGGCGTCCGGAGAGGTGCGCTGGGAGATGCCGATCGCGATCGTGTCCTCGGTGAGGTTGAGAACGTCGCCGCCCTCAATGTTGGCGTGATCGTCGCGGTCGTAGTAGCGCTTGACCAGACCTTCAAAGTCGGGGTGGAAGCGGAAAATGTAGTCGGCGTAAATGGTCTCGCGGCAGCGGGTCGGGAAGCGCATCTTGTGCAGGAACACGCCGTTGCCGACGGACGCGAACGGGTCGCGGGTGAAGTAGAGGTTGGGCATCGGATCGACGATCAGATCGTCCGCCGGGGCGATCAGATCCTGCAGGGAGTAGGCGGAAGCGCCGCCCATTTCCTTGAGCGTGATGCCTTCCATCGTCTTTTCAACGAGCGCCTTGCCTTCAAAATTGCTGATGAGGTATTCATACAGCTTGTCCTGCCAGCGGCGGGTCTTGATGTTGCCCTCGGAGAGCCACTGATAAAGGAAGGGCTTCGTCTGCTCGGGGTGGAGCTTGAGGACCTCTGCCATCAGATCTTCGAGATACACGACCTCGGTGCCGTTGCTGCGCAGGATCTGCGCGAAAGCGTCGTGCTCCTGCTGGGCGACCTTGAGGAACGGGATATCGTCAAAGAGAAGCTCCGGCAGACGGTCCGGCGTCAGATGAAGAAGTTCACGGCCGGGACGGTGAAGAAGCACTTTTTTCAGCGGCTTGATCTCGCTGCGAACGCAAATACCTTTCATGATTTGAATCTCCTACATAGTGTTATTGGCTGTACCGGCCCGTAGCGCTTCCGCACCGGCGCAGGGATTTACTATCCCTATCATATCCGAGGAAAGCTGAAATATTGGAAGAACCGTGCGGAAGAAATTGTATATTTCTGCACTTATCGTTGTACAGAAAATCAACAGTTTTACGCTTTTTCGGCCGTCATTTTCCACGCTTTACCTTCGTAAAAAAATAAAAATTCCCGCCGAAAAATCCTGGCGGGAATGGAAAAAACGATGAATGGCGGGGAATATCCCCAAAAACGACGCGAAAAAACTGGAACAATGTCAGCAAAAATGCCGCAAGGCAAGAGAAAAGCCGCCTTTCGGCGGCTTTTCTCATTTTCCTGCCATACATACCGTCCGAAGGGCGGTTGTACGGTCACGATTTTATCGGATTGTATATTTTTGGTGTTTTGTGCGGTTTGTGAAAAATCACAGACGGGAAATTACATGGTCTCCGGAGCGGAAACGCCGATGAGAGCGAGCGCGTTTTTGAGCGTGATCATTGTCGCCTTGATGAGGCCGAGACGCTGATTGGTGAGCTCGGGATCGTCGGGGTTGTTGACCTTCGTGGAGTTATAATAGCTGTGGAACACCTTAACGAGCGAGATGATATACTCGGTCATCTTGTTCGGCTTGCGGTTGAGCGCGTCGGCGGCGACCTCCTTCGGGAACTCGCTGATCATCTTGAGCAGCTGCAGCTCCTTCTCATCGGTCAGACGGTCATAGGAATCGACCGGCTTGAATTCGGGGATCTGGGGATTCTTGAGGATCGAGCACATGCGCGAGTAGGCATACTGCGCGTAGTACACGGGGTTGTTGTTGTCCTTGGAACGGGCGAGCTTGAGATCAAGATCCATGTGCGTCGCAACATCCTTGGAGACGAAGAACCAGCGTGCGGCGTCCACGCCGATATCCTCGCACAGCTCGCGGATGGTGATCGCGTTGCCGGTGCGCTTGGACATCTTGACTTCCTTACCGTCTTCGACCATGCGGACCATCTGGATAAGGTCGACAGAGAGCGTGCCCTCCGGATAGCCGAGAGCGGTGAGGGCATTCTGCATGCGGGTGACGTAGGAGTGGTGGTCGGCGCCCCAGAGATTGACGAGCAGCGGGTAGCCGCGCTCGATCTTGTAAACGTGGTTGGCGATATCAGGCGTCAGATAGGAGAGTGTGCCGTCGCTCTTGCGGAGGACACGGTCCTTGTCGTCGCCGTAGTCGGTGCTCTTGAACCAGAGCGCGCCGTCCTTTTCGTAGGTGAGACCCATGTCGGCCATGTGCTGCAGACAGTCGTTGATGCGCTTGGCGTTGTTCTCATAGAAGAAAGTCTCGTGCATCCAGCTCTGCATCGTGACGCGGTAGGCCTTGAGATCGCGGTCGATCTTTTCGAGTTCTTTCTTCTTGCCGTAGTCCATGAAGTGCGCGAGACGCTCCTTCGGATCGGCGGTGAGCCACTTGTCGCCCTCTTCCTCGGCGAGTTGCGCGGCGATGACCTTGATGTCGTCGGCGTGGTAGCCGCCTTCGGGCAGGGGGTATTCCTTGCCGAAGTGCTCAAAGTAGCGGGCGGTGAGCGATTCGCCGAGCATGACGATCTGGTTGCCGGCGTCGTTGACGTAGAACTCGCGCAGCACATCCCAGCCGCTGGCCTCCATCATACGTGCGATGCAGTCGCCCCAGGCGGCGTTGCGGGCGTGGCCGCAGTGCAGATCGCCGGTCGGGTTGGCGGAGACCCACTCGAGCAGCAGGTGCTTGCCCTTGCCGGAATCGTTCTTGCCGTAATCGTCGCCGGCGGCGAGAACATCGTTGATGACGGCGGTAAGCGCGCTCGCCTTGAGCTTGAAGTTGATGAAGCCGGGGCGGGCGACGGTGACGGATTCGCACTCGGGCAGCAGCTCCGCGAGCTTGGCGACGAGCGGCTCGGCGATCTCCATCGGGTTGCGTCGGAGAGTACGCGACAGCTTCATGGCAATGCTGGTGGAATAGTCGCCCAGCTTGGTGTCCTGCGGCGTCTCAACGACGAGCTGGCCCTCCGTCACATCCAGATCATAGACCTCTTTTACGGCCTTCTGCGCGGCGGCGTAAATCTTGCTTCCAAAGTCGTTCATTCAAATACTCTCCTTACATTTATATACTGCCGTAGAATTGGTGCGAGTATACATACGTCCCATTACTATATCATAAAATGCCCTTTATGCAACCCCTTTCTGCCGAAAATCGTTGTACGACGGCGCTTTTCGATTGACAGTACGAGCGATTTGTGGTAATTTTTTTGAGCACGCGGCCGTTCGGCGCGCCATGGGGAGTTACCGAAGCGGTCATAACGGGGCGGTCTTGAAAACGGGAGAGTATTTTGGAAACCATTTTCCAATTTTTCCTGTGTTTTCAATGGGTTGCGGCTACGAGAAATTAAGAGAAAATCGGGATTTCTCTCCAAGTTTCTCTCCTTTTTCCGAGGAACGTTGGAGCGAGAATATATTTGGAGATGTACCCAAGCGGCTGAAGGGACCGGTCTTGAAAATCGGGAGGCCGGCGTAGAAAACCGGCGCGGGGGTTCAAATCCCTCCATCTCCGCCAGTCAGAGCAAAGTTCGCTTTGCTCTGATTTTTTATTTGCCGCATCAGGAAATCGCGTTCAAAGCCCCCTGCAAACCGTTTGCCATAGCCGCTGCCGAGAGCCGTTTGGAATTGCATTCCAAGTGCGCATAGACATTGGCTGTGGTGGAAAAGTCGCTGTGACCGAGCCATTCCTGAATCTGCTTCATGGGGACGCCGTTGGCCAGCAGCAAACTGGCACAGCTGTGACGAAGATCGTGATAGCGAATTTTCCGCAGGCCGTGCTTCTTTAGAAGCTTCGCAAAGGCTTCGGTAAGATAATGCGGGGAGAGCAGCTTTCCCATTTCATCCACACAGATGAACCCCAGATAGTCCTTGTTATAGCTTTTGCCGCACACACACTTTAATTCGTCCTGCTGTTTCTTCTTATGCAGCAAAAGCTCCTTGAAAGCCGGGATCAGGGGCAGCGTTCTCATGCTGGATTTCGTTTTGGTTATGTCCTGGGCCTTCTGCACTCGCTTTCCGTCAATGTAACAGGACACAACCGTATGTCGGATGGTAATCGTGTCGTTCTGGAAGTCGATGGCATCCCATTTCAGGCCGATAGCCTCGCTTCTGCGCAGACCATAAAACGCTCCGAGAAAGATGGGGATTTCAAGCTTACTCCCTTTTGCGGCTTCAAAGAGTTTCTGGACTTCGGCACTATCGTAAAAGCTGCCGACAAACGGGGCGGCTTTGGGGCGATCCACCTTGTCCACCGGGTTGGCATCGATTAGTTCAATTTTTACGGCATACTTCAGCGCCCGGTGCAGGAGCGTGTGATAGTGGATCACTGTTCTTGCAGAAACCCGTTCCAACTGTTTCAGATAGAATGCTTGAATGTCGATGGCTTTCAGTTCGGCGAGTGGGATCGCTTTCTTCTCAAAATAGGGAACAACAATTTTCTGTACAATGGACGAGTAAGAAGCATAGGTCGTGGTGGCAACCGTCGGCTTGATAATTTGCAGCCATTGGAGCATGTAATCCGAAAAATTGATTTCTGCATCTATCGGCTTCTCCACCGGGGCAAACGTCTGACGAACCTCTGACAGCATTTTCTCGGCTTTCTTTTTGTTCCCCTTTACCGGAAGCTTGGTTGAAATCCATTTGTTTTTCCGTTTTCCATTTGCGCTTGGGTAGGATAGCACCATGTAATAGATGCCGTTTTTTTCTTGCAGATGTCCTGCTACCATAAAAATACTCCTCCTTTATGTAGGTCGATTGGACTTCTGCTGTTGGCAGATACCAGTTTATCTGGTTCAGCAGCAGAAGTCCAATGTGCGATTAGGAAACCGGTGAGGATTTCATAACCAAGCGCATATACGAAAGAAGGTGTGCTTTGGGAATTCGATAAGAGCGCCCGACTTTCAGGCTCTTGATCTTGTTTTCCCGGATCAGTTTGTAGCCGGTCTTTGTGCTGATACCCAGCGCCCGACTCATTTCCTCCACGGTCAGCACATCCGGATAGTCTTTTAGGACACTCCGATAAACATCGCTAAACCCCATTTTTTGCCTCCTGTATAAATAGATTGTAAATCTGATGAATCGGGAGAAGGAGAGTCTGTTGTTTCTTTCGGCAGATGAGAAGAAAATATGTCGAAAAATGACGAAAAGAGGCGATAAAGACCGATTTATCTGTTATTGGCTCTATCATCTTCTTAAATCTTTGGATTTGGGAGGATATACCAATGACCGCTGTACAGGACATTCTGCGATCTTTTGGCATTACAAGATGCTACAAAGGCTTTAAACACACCGAGTACGCCATCTGTCTGGCCGTCCAGGATGAGTCCCGTCTGGAGGCGATCACAAAAGAGATCTACATGGAAACGGCAGCTCACTTTGAATGCAATTGGACAGCCGTCGAAAGAAACATCCGCACCGCCGTTTCCCGTGCATGGTCTGTCAATCCCGATCTGCTCTGCCAGATGGCAGGGTATCCATTGGAATTTGAACCCACTTCCTCACAATTTATCGAGATAATCTCTTCCTACATAATTCGTTCGCGCCAGCCGCAGCCTCTTGTTCTGCCTTAATCCGTTTTACTTTCTCGACAGATTCTTATAGATAGCTTTTCCTAAGGCAGCTTTCCTCTTTCCGGGACATCCTGCCCGATGCTGATCTCGATGCAGCGGCGAATGGCGTCCATCTGCGGGGCATCGAAAGTCCCCAGATACTGCCGGCATTGGCGCTTATCTATCGTCGTGATCTGCTCCAAAAGGACGATGCTCCCATCCCGCAGGAATTTTGTTGGTGGCACGGGATACTGCGTCGCCTGGCAGCCGTGTTTCCGCGGCCGGGATGTAATTGGCGCGACAATCAGCGTGGGTGCGTAGAGATTCCCGATGTTGTTTTGCAGAATGACAACCGGACGGCGGCCATGCTCCACCGAGCCCGGCTCGGCGCGAAGCTCTGCCATGAACACGTCGCCCCGGCGGAATCCTTCGTTTTTCATGGGACGACCTCCGAAATCTCTTTTTCACAGATCGCTAAAAACCGGTACTTTCCCCCGGATGCATAGGGGTGACAGGTGAGAAGCGTCAGCAGTTCCCTCCCCGGCTGTATCATGACGGAGGCAATATCATCCGGCGCAATAACAGCGACGCCTGATACGCGGTAATAATTTTCACTCCAGAGTGTTGTCAGGATCACTTCATCGCCCTCCGTCAGCGTGGACAGATAGCGGAAGTAATCCGCGCCGTTAAACCCGCAATGCCCGGCGAGAACGCAGTTTGTATTTTCGCCGCCAATGGGCAGGCTCGTCTGCGAAAGATGCGCCGCGCCCTTCGCCATATTCTCCTCCGAAGCGCCGAGATAGATGGGCAGCGTTACGCCGAGCTTGGGGATGCATACCGTCCCGAAGACGCCGTCATCAATGCCATAATCCGAGAGACATACGGACGCCTCCTGATACGCCGAAATGCTGGTAAAGCCCGCCTGCCGGTTACGATACAGTTCCTCGTTATATTCTTGTGCTGCCCGGAAAAGCTCCGGATATGGCAAATCCCCGTCTTTCGATTCTGAAGTGACCCCGAAAAGTTA
>DHKA01000073.1 GCA_002404605.1 Clostridiales bacterium UBA4706
CTAGAATATAGCATACTCTTGCGATTTATGCAAGGGTTTTGCGGAAATTTCTCCCTCTCCGCGTGTCCATGCACCGTTTTTACAGGGCCCAGACGCCATCCTTGAACAGCTGAACGGTGCGGCCATCGCGGCACTTGCCGGTGATCTCGCTGTCCTCTGCACCGATCATCACATCCTCATGCAGGGAGGAATGGTTCATGCCGCGGGCGGTCAGTGCCTTCTGGGTCAGGCTGGTGCCGCCCACGGTGGTGCCGGGGTAGCTGTCGCCGAACGCGATATGGCAGGCGGCGTTCTCATCGAAGAGCGTATTGTAGAAGAGCAGGCCGGACTGATGGATCGGAGACTCCTTCGGCACGAGCGCGCACTCGCCGAGATAGTGGCAGCCCTCGTCCATGCTGATGATCTGCTCGAGAACGGCCTGTCCCTTTTCGGCCTTGACCTCCACGGCGCGGCCCTTTTCAAACCGGACGGAGAAGTTCTCGATGAGCTGCCCCTGATAGGAGAGCGGCTTCGTGGCGTACACGATGCCCTCGGCGGTGCGGCGGTCGGGAGAGGTAAAGACCTCCTCGGTCGGCATGTTGGGGTCGTAGACAACGCCCTGCATCGTCTTGTCGCGTCCGGCGTGGAACTCGGCGGTCGGGATGAGGCCGACCTTGAAATCGGTGCCGTTCGCGGAATGGTAGCGCAGCTCCCGGAGATGCAGATCGTTCAGATACTTGCTGCGCGCCTTGAGATCGCGGTTGTGCTCTTCCCAATCGGCGATGGGGTCCTCGCCGTCGGCGCGGGCGGTGTAGAGAATGTCCTTCCAGAGCTGCTCCACGGCGGCGCGCTTGCTGAGCTCGGGGTGGACCTTCTTTGCCCACGCCTCGCCCGGCACGGCGGCGATGCACCACTGGTGCTTGTTGTCGATGGCGTCGCGGTAGGGCTTGGAGACCTTGACCTTCTCGGCAAACGCCTTGAAGTACTTCGGGTTGATGCCGCGCAGCCCGTCGGGATCCTCGGACTCGATGAAGATGCGCACCGGCAGGTGATCCACCATATCCTGCATACGCGCCTTTTCCCACTCGCGGGTCTCGGAGAGGTCGCGCAGCTTCATGTAGCGCGCGGCGAGCTTCGTGAGCTCGGGGTAATTCCAGTCCACGGTGACGCGGCTCGCGCCGGCTTTGTAGCACTCTTCGGCGAGCATCTTGATGAACTCCGGCTGGTCGAGAGACGCGAAAACGCGCACCTCCTGGCCCTTCTGGACATTCGCGCCCACGCGCACGATGAGCTTCGCATAGGAGCGCATAACGGTCTTTTTCATAGGTTTGAACCTCTTTTCGTGAAATGTCAACGCGTTAATTATAACTTGCAACCGCCGGGAATTCAAGGTATAATCGCCGTATGAAAGAAACGATGGACAGCATAGCCGCAAGAGCGGACGATTGCATGGGCCGCGGCGACTGGGACGGCGCGGAGCGCATATTCCTCGCAGCGCTCTCCGAAGCGGAGGAGACCGGCGACAGGCGCGCCGCGCTCTCCCTTTGCAGCGAGCTGATGGGCTTTTACCGCCAGCGCGCCGACGCGGAGAAATTCTACCCGGCGCTCAGCCGGTGCATGGAACTGCTCGGCGAGGTGCGCCCCGGGGCTGCCGCGCGCGGGACGATCCTTATAAACGCGGCCACGGCGCTCGCCGCCTTCGGCGAGGCAGAGCGTGCTCTGCCGCTCTTCCGGGAAGCGGAGAGCCTGTACGCCGTCTCGCTCGGCGCAGACCATCCGCGCCTTGCGGCGCTCTATAACAATATGGCCGCGGCGCTCGACGCGCTGCACCGTCCGGACGAGGCGGAGCGGTACATGCTTCGCGCGCTGGAAAATCAGAAAAAGCGTCCCGGCGATCTTGATCTCGCGGTGACGTATGTGAACCTTGCGCAGCATTACGCCGCGCGGAACGATGCCGACGCGCGCATCGCCGCCTGTCTCGCTAAGGCGATGGAGCGCATGGACAGCCCGGACGCCGTCTGGGAATACTACTACGCGCACACGGCGCGGAAGATCGCCCCGGCGCTCGAAGCGCTCGGGCGCGCAGACGCGGCGCGCGATCTCCGGGAAAGGGCGGATATCATCTATGAAGGGACTTGAGCTCTCCCGCGCCTTCTGGGAGAATGCTGTGCGCCCGGCCGTTGAAGAGACCTGCCCCGTGCTGCTGCTGCGGCTTGCCGCGGGACTCTGCGGCGGCGGGTCGGACTGTCTCGGATACGACGACGAGCTCTCCCACGACCACGGCTACGCTGCGGGGTGCATGCTTTTCCTTGCGCCGGAGGACGCCGAAACGCACGGCTTTCTTCTCTCCACGCTCTACGACCGTCTGCCGCGGGAGTTTCTGGGCGTGAAGACCGAGCACCGCAGCCGTCAGGGAAACGGGCGCTACGGCGTTAAGACGACCGAGCAGTTCCTTCTGGAGCAGACGGGCCTTTTCCATACGCCGGAAACGTGGCGCGAATGGATGGCGATCCCGCCGTACGCTCTCGCCGCCGCCTGCGCCGGGGAGATATTCCATGACGGCTCCGGCGACATGACGGGCATCCGGAAAACGCTGCGCACCGGCATGCCGGAGGACGTGCGCATCAAAAAGATCGCGGGGCACGCCGCGCTCATGGCGCAGTCCGGACAGTACAACGTTGCCCGCTGCCGCCGCCACGGGGAAGAGGCCGCAGCGCGGCTCGCGTGCTGCGAGTTTGTGAACCACACGCTCGCCATGCTTTTCCTGCTCAACCGGCGGCATATGCCGTTTTATAAATGGGCGTTTCGCGCCGCGCGTGAGCTGCCGAAGCTCTCGGAACTCATTCCGACGCTTGAAGCGCTGCTGCGCGAGCCGGACGAGGATACGATCGAGCGCGTGAGCGCCGCGGTGATCGAAGAGCTGCGCGCGCAGGGGCTGACGGACGGAGGCTGGGATTTCCTCGAACCCCACGCTTACGCCGTCATGCGGCGCATCCAAGACCCGGAGATCGCCGCGCTGCACATCATGGAGGTCTGACATGGAAGAATACCGCGCACCGGCGGAGCTGCTGAACGAAAAGGGAATGCTCGCCCGTCCCGGCTGGTCGGCACAGGACGATTTCATCTATAACAAGGAAGCCGCCGGCGGCGGTCTCTCGGAATGGGAGCGCTATTTCGTCGCCGGGGCGGCCTTCGCGCTGGAGATCAGCTATGGGCATACGCGCTCCGGCGGCATTGCCGAGGTGCGGCTCACCGATCTCGAAACGGACGAGCGGTACGCCTCCGGCGGCGTGCAGGCGTTTCCGGGCGATGCGTTCGATCTGGACTTCTCCTGCGATGAGGAACACACCGTCAAATTTGAAGACGATGGTCTGTATCTCCTGCTCACACATTACGGCGGCGCGCGCCGCGTGCAGTTCCGCTCGGAACGGTTCGAGGGCGATCTCTCCTGCGCAAACGACGGCGACGGCATTTATACCGCCGAGGTGCTTGCCGGAAAGCAGTTTTACTACCGGGGCTTCCGGTGCTTCCCCGGCCTTTCCGGGTATCTCCGGATGCACAACCGCGATCTGCCGCTCGATGCGCAGACGTTCCTATTCTCCGAGAGCGTGCGCGCCATGATGCCGCGCGGCGATGCGTATCTCCGCGCGTTCGGCAGCGCGTGCGTTGACGGGCATGTGATTTCTCTCACTCTTTCGGACGGCGCGGACAGCGCGGATGAAAACGCGCTCTTTTATGACGGCGCGCTCTGCAAGCTCGGACGCGTATACATGAAGCGCAGCGCGTCCGACCCGCTGCGGCCGTGGTACGTTTCCGACAGCACCCGGCGGCTGCATCTGGAATTTACGGTGCGGCGCGAATACCGCGTCCGGCGGCGCGCCATGCTGCTGTGCTCTGAGGTGCGGCAGTATTTCGGAACGCTCTCCGGCACGGTCGAGCTGCCGGACGGGGAGATCGTCCAAATCGAAAATATGCGCATTTTCTGCGAGGAAAAGCTGCGGTGAGCGGCGGAAAGGACAAAGATATGGAAAAAACCTTCTGGTATAAGGATGCGGTCATCTACCAGATCTGGCCGCGCAGCTTCAAGGACTCCGACGGCGACGGCGTGGGCGACCTGATGGGAGTATACGAAAAGCTGGACTATCTCAAGAGCCTGCACGTGGACGCCATCTGGTTTTCGCC
>DHKA01000106.1 GCA_002404605.1 Clostridiales bacterium UBA4706
CGGAGAGCCGGCAGGTGCTCGACCACACGGGCGTACACCCGGAGTCCTATGCGGCGGCGGAGGCGCTTCTGGCGCTGTGCGGCTACTCTCTTTCCGATGTCGGCATACCCGCGCTGGCGGCGCTACCGAAGCGTGTGGAGGCGATCGGCTGGTCGGAGGCAGCAAAGCAGTGCGGCTGCGGCGAGCCGACCCTGCGCGATATCGTCTCCGAGCTTCTCAAGCCCGGCCGCGACCCGCGCGACGAGCTGCCCGCGCCGCTGCTGCGCACCGATATTCTGGAGCTCAAGGATCTGAAGCCCGGCATGAAGCTGCGCGGTACGGTGCGCAATGTTGTGGACTTCGGCGCATTTGTCGATATCGGCGTGCATCAGGACGGCCTTGTGCATATCTCGCGTCTTTCGGATTCCTTTGTACGGAAACCCTCGGACGTCGTCCGCGTGGGCGACGTGGTGGATGTTTCCGTCGTCGAAGTGGACGCGGCGAAAAAGCGCATCGCGCTTTCGATGCTCGCTGCCGACGTTGGTAGAAACTGACAGAAAAAAGTCAAAACTGTAACTTGCCCGAGCGCCCCGCGGCCCGTATACTTGATTTACATAAAAAACACTTTTTTCATTTATGTAAATCATATACAAATCCTAAACGGGGAGGCGCACCATGCGCATTACATACATCCAGCACAGCGCATTTCTTGCGGAATGGGAGGATATCGTCTGTCTTTTTGACTATGTCGGGGGCGAGCTGCCGGAGATAGACCGCGATAAGCGCCTGTGCGTTTTTGCGAGCCACCATCATTCCGACCACTTCGATCCGGAAATATTCACCCGCTTTGCCGAGCATCCGCGCCATACGTTCGTTCTCTCGGACGATATCCGCACTGTTCCTGCCGGGGAAAATGCCCCCGTTGTCCGCACAGGGCCGAACTGCCGCCGCATCTTTCCGGGCGGGAAAATGGGCGCGATGAGCGTTTCCACCGTCGGATCGACCGACTGCGGCGTCGCGTTCGTTGTGAACTACGCCGGAAAGACCGTGTACCACGCGGGCGATCTTCACTGGTGGGCGTGGCCGGACGATACGCCGGAGGAAGAGCGTGACATGAAAAACCGCTACTTTGCCGAGATTGCCAAGCTCAATGGCGTCCGGCTGGACGCGGCGTTCCTCCCGCTCGACCCGCGCCTCGGTGCAAACTACTGGATGGGCTTTGACGCCATGATGCGCTCGGCGGACATCCGGAAAGCGTTCCCGATGCACATGTGGGAGAAGTATGAATACATCCCCAAATTTAAGGCGATGAGCGTAACGGAAGCTTACCGGGACAGGATCGCAGACATCACCGCGCCGGGGCAGACATTTGAAATCTGACCTCACCATTTGTATTTCCGAGGGGCGACAAAAAGCCTGCGGCGGATAAATGATCCGCCGCGGGCTTTTCGTATTTTGAAAACTGTGTTATACTAGAAAAAAAGTAACAGGAGAATATTATGTCAACTAATACGCTGTATCTCGGCTACCATGTGTCCTCCGCCGGAGGGTATATGGCGATGGGGAAGCGCGCTGCGGCGCTCGGCGCGAACACGTTCGCTTTTTTCACGCGCAACCCGCGCGGCGGCGCGGCGGCCAAGGTGGAGGAAACGGATGTCGCGGCATTTCGCTTGTGGGCATCGGAGCAGGGCTTCGGCCCGCTCGTGGCGCACTCGCCCTATACGCTCAACCCGTGCAGCGACAAGCCCTCAGTGCGCGATTTTGCCAAGCGTGCCTTTACCGAGGATCTCAAACGCATGGAGCTCACACCCGGCTGCTTTTATAACTTCCACCCCGGCAGCCATGTCGGGCAGGGGACGGAGGCCGGGATCGAAATGATCGCCGAACTTTTAAACGCCGTTCTCACACCGGACATGCACACGACCGTCCTTCTTGAAACGATGGCAGGAAAGGGCAGCGAGATCGGCGGAAAATTTGAGGAGCTGCGCGAGATCATTGACCGCGTGGAGCTCAAGGATAAGCTCGGCGTCTGTCTCGACACGTGCCACATCTGGGACGGCGGCTACGACATCGTCTCCGACCCGGACGCTGTGTTTGCCGAGTTTGACCGCGTGATCGGGCTCGACCGGCTCAGGGCGGTGCATCTCAACAATTCCCTCAACGGCCTCGGCAGTCATAAAGACCGCCACGCCAGAATTCTCGAGGGCGTCCTGCCGCCGGAGGCGCTTGTGCGCATCGTCTGCCACAAGGCGCTCACCGGGCGGCCGTTCATTCTCGAAACGCCGAACGACGACGCCGGGTACGCCGCGGAGATCGCGTGGCTGCGGGAACAGTGGGAGGCGCGCCATGCGTGAGATCAAAGCCGTCCTCTGGGACGTGGACGGGACGCTTCTCGACTTTCTTGCCGCCGAGCGCGCGGCGATCCGCACATGCTTTTCGCTCTTCGGCCTCGGCGAGTGTACCGACGAGATGATAGCGCAGTATTCCGCCATCAACGTCCGCTGGTGGCAGGCGCTCGAGCGCGGCGAGTATACGAAGCCGGAGATCCTTGTCGGACGCTTTGCGGAGTTTTTTACCGCGCGCGGCATCGACACCGCCGTCGCCCCGGCGTTCAACGCGGAATACCAGCTCCGTCTCGGCGATACGATCGAGTTCTGCCCGCACGCGCTTGAGACTGTGCAGGCCCTCCGTGGCAGAGTTGCGCAGTGCGCCGTGACGAACGGCACAAAGATCGCGCAGGACAAGAAGCTCGCCCGTTCGGGAATCGATAAACTGCTCGACCCGATCTTCATCTCCGAGGTCGTGGGCGCGGAAAAGCCTTCGGCGGCGTTTTTCGCCCCGGTGTTCGCGGCATTTCCCGGTATAAAACCGGAGGAGATGCTGATCGTCGGCGACTCGCTCACGAGCGACATCCGCGGCGGCGCCAACACCGGAATACAGACCTGCTGGTATAACCCCAAAGGCCACGCCGCGCCGCCGGAGCTTCGTATCGACTACACGATCCCGGATATCGCCGAGGTGCTGCAAATCGTGGTGAAAAGCGCGCAGTGAATGGTGAAATTTGACCTATTGACTTTTCCTCGCCCAATGGATAGAATCATCTGACTTTCAGATGATTTATCAGGAGGAAGCAAGGTTTCATGGAAACTGCAACGCTCGGAAAGGGCAAACTTTTCGGCCCGGCGAGCTTTTATAAAAAGGCGCTGCTCATCGCGCTGCCGGTCATGCTGCAGATGCTCATCCAGAACATGGTGTCGCTCATCGACAACTTCATGGTCTCGGGCCTCGGCGACGTGAAAATGTCCGGCGTCAATATCTCCGGCCAGATCCTTTTCGTATTCATGGTGCTGCTCAACACGATCTGCACCGCGGGCGGCATCTTCATGTCGCAGTATTACGGCGCGGGCGATAAGCGCGGTATGCGTCAGGCGCTGAGCTTCAAGGCGGTGCTCGCGGCGGTGGCCATCGTGCTCTATCTTCTTGTGTGCATGGTGTTCCCGCGGCAGGTACTCTCGCTCATGGTCGTCGGCAACTCCCAGGCGGACGCCATATTGGACGAGGCCGTGAAGTACATGTTCCTCATGGGCTTCAATGGCATCCCGATGGCGATATCCACGATCTGCTCTTCGTCCCTGCGCGAGATCGGCCGGGTGCGCACACCGCTTTTCATCTCCGTTATTGCCACGCTCGTCAACACGTTTTTCAACTGGGTGCTGATCTACGGCAATCTCGGCGCGCCGCGGCTCGAGGTACAGGGCGCGGCCATCGCCACGATCATCGCGCGTCTCACGGAAATGACGCTGTTTCTTATTTTCATTGCCGTCAAGCGTCCGCCGTTTTCCGCTACGCCCAAGGAGCTTGTGAGCGTGGACTTCCCACTCTTCTTCCGCATGCTCAAAAAAGGCTCGATGGTTCTCGGCTCGGAAATGCTCTGGGTCATTTCCGAAACCGTCACGACCGCGCTTTACAATGGACGCGGCGGCGCAGACGTCGTCTCCGGCATGGCGGCGAGCTTCGCCATTGCCAATCTCTTTTTTGTAGCGTTCAGCGGCATCACGACCGCGACCGGCGTTATCCTCGGCTCCACGCTCGGCAGCGGCGAACTGGACAAAGCCCGGCAGGAAAAGCGCTGGCTTATGACGGCGGGCGTTGTGTTCGGATTTTTTATGATCTTCGTCGGATTGCTTACCGTTCCGCTCATCCCGGTCGTGTTCGGTCATTTGAGCGAAAGCGCCCGGAGCATCACGCGCCAGATGATCGTTCTCATGTCGCTCTTCATGCCGCCGTGGGTGTATATCAATGTCCAGCTCGCTGTATCCCGCGCCGGAGGCGATACGGCCATGGGTCTCTGGGTAGACGGCACGACGACGCTCCTTATGATCATTCCCGGCATTTTCCTTGTGGCGCGCTATACGTCGATCGGCCCGGTAGCCATGTACGGCATGGTCAAGGCCGTGGATTTCGTGAAGATCACCATCGCGCACTTCATGCTCAAGCGCGAGCGCTGGGTGCGCAATCTCACGGACATTGTCCAGCCGGTAAAAACAACGGAATAAACGGAAAAAGCCCCCTTCACGCTTTGTAAAAACGTGAAGGGGGCTTTTTCCATATTTACAGCGATTCCACAAATGCGGCGATGCGCGTGTCGATCTGTCCGGCGTCGAGCTGGGAGTAATCGGTCTCCAGCGCCATATACGGCACGCCCAAACTGCGGCAGAGCTCGCGGAGAGAGCGCCCCTCAATGAGATAGGTGTGGCAGCTCGAAAGGGCGATATCGAGCACGGCGTCGGCGTGAAATTCCTCGATGAGCGCCGGGATCATATCGAACCGGCGGCGGTTCGGCGTCATCACGGCGCAGCCGATGGTGAGATAGGCGTCGGCAATGGCGTCAAGGATGTTGTCCGCCCCGGTGTCAACGTGGCAGCGCGCCGGCTTGATGCCCGCACAGTTTTCAAAGCAGACGACCTGCGCGCCCGCACGCTCCGCCGCGCCGAGCACCTTCTGGTATACGCCGCCGATCGGACAGCCGGTAACGAGAAGCCGCGGTCTCCCTGCCGGGGCGGAGGGCGTTGTTTCCCGCAAACGCGCGGCCAGGTCTTCCACATGCGCGACGGCGTGGGGGAGGTCAAAGTCGAATCCCAGTCCGTCGAGAACCTTGTAAAGCTCCGTGCCGGAAACGGGCGCGGGGTCGGCGCGCAGGACCTCCATGAGATGCGAGCGGGCCTCGCGCAGCGCGTTTCTCTGCCGCGCCGCGGCGCGCAGCGCATCGTCCGTGATCTCCGCGTCAAAGCGCTCTTTGAGATATTCCTTCAGCCGCCGCACCTCGGCGCGCCACATATCGCGCGCATACGGAAAATCGATGCCTTGCGGAAGATGCAGCAGGAAAAGCTCCTTGCCGCGCGCCATCAGCTCATACATCTTTTTCTTCCCGTCGCACGTCGTCTCGCCGACGATCAGATCAGAAAAGTAAGTATACGGGCACTTGTCACTCACATAAAAGCCGTAGCTCGATTTGATGAGCGGGCAGAGGTTGCGCGGCAAATCGACCTCCGCTGCCGGGATCGTCTCGGCGCTCATGCCGCAGAGACTCACGGCGAGCATCCCGGCGGCGTCAAGAATTTCCAGCGGCGTAAATGTGCAGAACGTGCCGGCTACGCGCCGCCCGCCTTCTTTGGCGGCCTTCACCTTGAGAAAGCCCGCTTTGCGCGCGTCGGAATAGGCTTCAAATGTTTCGGGAAGAGAGAGCTCCATACTTGTGTGACCTCGTTTCTTTGTTATCGGGATAGTCTGCGTGCGGCGAGCGCCGCGCCGATGGCCCCGGCAAAACGCCCCTGCGGATGCGTGAGGACCGGCGCGCCGAGCTTTTCGGCAATGGCGTCGGGCAGGTACTCCGTCCGGCAGAGCCCGCCGGTGAGACATACCGCGCCATAGCTCCCGCCGAGCTTCTTTACCTGCGTGGCAACCTTTCCTGCGATGGAGTCCACGACCGCGTAGGCGATATTATCGCGCCGCGCGCCCTGCCCGATGAGACTTACGACCTCGCTTTCGGCAAATACCGTGCATATCGAGCTGATGGACGCGCCGCCGCCGTGCGCGGCGAGCGCGCACAGCTCCTCGGGCCGCATACCGAGCCGGTTCGCCATGATCTCCAGAAACCGCCCCGTCCCGGCGGAGCACTTGTCGTTCATAAGAAAATCCTGCACCGCGCCGCCGGATACGCCGATGACCTTCGTATCCTGCCCGCCGATATCGATCACGAGAAGATCGTCCCGTCCGTGCAGGAAGCACGCGCCGCACGCGTGGCAGGTGATCTCCGTGACGCTCTTTCCGGCATACGGCACGGCGACGCGCCCGTACCCCGTTGCGACGCAGGGATATGTTTCCGGCGAAAAATGCGCCGCTTCCAGCTCGGCGCGGATGACCTCCGCCGTGTCCACACTGCTCCAGCCCGTCGGCCGCGCCGAGAGCAGGGCGAAAGACCCGTCGGCGGCGAGCACCGCCGTTTTCGCGCAGGTGGAGCCGATATCAATGCCAATGGCGTAGTCCATGCCGTGATTCTCCGTTCGTTTTCCTTTGCGCCTACTATAGCACGCCTTTCGCTCTTTTGCCACGATAATTGAAAAAACCGAAGAAAGCAGGAAGAGCAGCGAAAAAACCGATGAAAATCTCTCTACCCGATTATTTAATCGACATACCCGATGAAAACGGTAAAATGATTTGGAACTCCAATTTGACGAAGCGACTGCCGCGACTATAATAAATAAGTCTGAAATCAAAGAAAGAGAATGTGGTCCCATGCTCGACGAGACGAAAACGAAAAAGGACCCGAGCGCCGATCTTGCGCTGCTTTCGGGTCTGACCCGCCGCCAGCTCAGGGAGCTGGAGGAAAAGGAAAAGACGCCCGCCCAGAAAACGGCGGAGGCGGTCGTCATGGTGCTGCCGCTGCTCTGCGGCGGTATCGCGCTGCTCGAATATCTTTTTGTGCCGAACAATAGCCGCAACCGGAATCCGTGGAGCTATGTCTGGGTGCTTGGCGCGGCGCTGGCGGTGTATCTCGTCTGTCTGATCGCTGCCGTTTGGCGAAAAAAGTCGGGAAAACGGCAGTTTTACGATACGCTGCATTATAAAGCGCCGCACTTTTCGGCGCTCTTCCTGTTCCTGACGCTCTATGACTATCTCACGCTGAAGACCGGCGTGCTGACGCAGCCGTTCGTGCCGTGCATGAACTATATCATCAACGCCTTTCTTGTGGATTACAAGCTGCTTCTGGAATGCACGCTCAACACGCTCAAGCTGCTGTTTCTCGGCTACTTCATCGGCGTATCCCTCGGTCTCGTGACCGGCATCGCCTGCGGCTATTCCAAGCGGGCGCGCTACTGGCTCGACCCGATCATCAAGTTTTTGGGGCCGATCCCGACGTCCACGTGGATCCCCATCATTCTCGTCGTTGCGTCCTCGCTTTTTGCCGGAGCGGTGTTCATCATTGCGCTCGGCTCGTGGTTCGCTGTGACGGTCGCCTCGCTCACGGGCATTGCCAATGTGGGCAGGGAGTTTTTTGAAGCGGCGCGCACGCTCGGCGCGAACGACCGCCAGCTCGTATTCCGCGTGGCGATCCCGCACGCCATGCCGTCCATTCTGCAGGGCTGCACGCAGGCGATGAGCTCTTCGTGCGTCGCAATTATGATCGCGGAAATGCTCGGCGTGAAGTCCGGCCTCGGCTGGTATATGACGTGGCAGACCGGCTGGGCGAGCTACGATAAATCGTTCGCGGCGCTCTTTGTGATCTGCTTCATCTTCACGCTGGTCACCAAGGGACTGGAACGGATCAAACGCTATCTGCTCAGATGGCAGAACGGAGCGGAAAAGTGATGGCAAACGAAAAGAAAGACGTCTGCCTGACG
Source organism: Clostridiales bacterium UBA4706 (assembly GCA_002404605.1). Classification (GTDB taxonomy): domain Bacteria; phylum Bacillota; class Clostridia; order Oscillospirales; family Oscillospiraceae; genus Apopatocola. Next base: position 7,881 of record DHKA01000106.1, read on the forward strand.
CTCGAAAACGTCAGCAAGGTGTTCGCCAGAGTGGAAAGCGACGAGGTGACGCACGCGCTGCAGGATGTGAGCGTCACAATGAAAAGCGGGGAATTTGTCTCTCTGGTCGGTCCGTCCGGCTGCGGGAAGTCCACGATCCTCCGCCTTGTTGCGGGGCTCATTCCGCCGACGCTCGGCCGCGTCGCCGTAAACGGGGAAGAGATCGAAGGACCCTCGCCTGGGCGGGGACTCGTATTCCAGAACCCGACGCTCTTTCCGTGGCTCACGGTAGAGAAGAACATATCGTTCAGTCTGGATATGCGCGGCGCAAAAAACGGCAAGGCCGAGCGCGTGGAGCGTATGCTCTCGATGATCGGGCTGGAACGCTTCCGGAACGATTATCCCGCGCAGCTCTCCGGCGGCATGGCGCAGCGCGTGGCGCTCGTGCGCACGCTCATCAACGAGCCGGAGATACTGCTGCTCGACGAGCCTCTCGGCGCGCTGGACGAGTTCACCCGCATGAACATGCAGGACGAGATATTGAACATCTGGTCGCAGAGAAAGCAGCTCGCGCTCATGGTGACGCACAGCATCGACGAGGCCGTGTATATGGGTACGCGCGTTCTCGTGATGGAGTCCAACCCTGGCCGCATCGTCGCCGATATCAAGATCGACGAGGACTTCCCGCGCGACCGTTCGTCCGCGAGCTTCGTGGAGTACCGCAACGAGATCCTCAACCGCCTGCACTTCGGCGGGAAAAAGGACTGAATTTATAAGGCAACGCCCTGTAAATAAAAAATTCGAAGGAGAAAAGTACATGAAAAAGATCCTTGCTCTTGTGCTCGCGCTCGTCATGGTGTTCGCGCTCTGCGCGTGCGGCGCACAGGCCACCGAGACCGGCGACGATGCCGAGAACGGCAACAACGGCGCTTCCACCGTGATCGCCGACTCCAACAACGACGGCCAGATCGAAGTCGGCACCGTCGAGGATGTTGAAGTCAACGAGGCCAGCGAACATATGGACGCTGCCGAGGCTTCCGCTTCCGGCAACTGGGAAGCGCTGTTCGTCCCCATGAACATCGAGGGCCGCGCGATCGAGCTGACCGACGTTGACATCGCCCCGACCGAGGAAGAGCTCGAAGCCATGAAGAACGAGCCCGCCTACGGCCGCACCATCCACTACTACATGTCCGACGGCTGCACCTCCGGCCCGACCATGGCCGATCACCTTGGCTACTTCGCCGAAGCCGGACTTACCGCCGAGGGCGTCAAGGGCGGCAGCGACGTGGAAGCGCTCGGCACCGGCCAGGTCGATGTGGCGACCGGCATGATGGCGAAGATGCTCGTTCCCATCACCAACGGCGTGGATATCACCTTCACCGGCGGCGCGCACATCGGCTGCAAGTCTCTGTACGTTCTCGCGGACAGCGAATACAACACCACTGCGGATCTGAAGGGCCAGAAGATCTCCGTCCCGAACGGCATCGGCAAGTCCGACTACAACATCACCGCTTTGCTGCTCGACGCCGACGGCATCAACTATGCTGCCGATGTGGAGCTCACGCAGGTTTCCACCGACGCGTGCGTCGCCGCCATGCAGAACGGCGAGATCGCCGCGGCGCTGCTGAGCGATACTTTTGCCTACGCCATGGTAAAGGACGGCACGCTCAAGTGCATCCGCTCCCAGCTCGACAGCGACTTTGCCAGCCGCACCTGCTGCGTTATGGCCATGAACGGCACCTTCGTGAAGGAAAACCCGACCATCGCCAAGAAGGTGGCGCAGGCCGTGCAGAAGGCCCACAGCTGGATGCGCGACAACCCGGAAGAAGCTACCAAGGTCCTCATGGACATGGGCTGGAACGGCGGCAACTACGAGATGAACATTATGATCAACGGTTCCCTCCAGTTCGGCCTCTCCGACGAATTCACCGGCGCGACGCTCAAGGAGTTCATTGAGCGCTATGTCCGCCTCGGCCTCATCACCTCCATGGACGATGTGGACGAGATCCTGGATCTTGCTTGGACGCCCGTTCTTTAAACCTTAAAGATTCCCTATAGAAAAATCTCCCCGAATGTGAAGTGACCCCGAAAAGTTAG
>DHKA01000110.1 GCA_002404605.1 Clostridiales bacterium UBA4706
AGCCCGATCTCGTGCGGAAACTCTCCGCCGCTGCGCAGCTTGCGCGTGAGCGTTGCAAGACATTTTCCGCAGCTTCCGCAGGGGTAGCCCTCCTGACGGAGCAACTCGGCGGCTTCGCCGTTTTGCAGATCACGGGAAAGCTCCGCCGGGCGGAACAGATAAAGGAGAACGTTCTTTTCGGAATAGCGCAGCGGCAGCAGGCAGAGCCCTTTCGGGGCAAAGCAGCGGTTGAGCTGCCGCAAGGATTCTTCCACACTCTTGCGGGAAGTATACGCACAGGTGAACAGACTTCCCGTCTTGATCCCCGCCAGTGTGGGTGCGCCCAGTCGGACGATCACTTCTTCAGACATTCGTGAGTCCTCCTTCCGGGCTGCACCGCACAAAGGGGTGAGAGATAATGTGACATGGTGGAAAAGCATACATCCGGGGAAGCGTTTCCCTGTTTGCAAGGTTATCATACGCTAACCGTAAAGCCGCATCCGCTCCAAAACGAGCGAACGCGGCTCCAAAATGTTATTTTTCGTTTTGAAATTGGATCAGACCGGTGCGCAGCTGTCAACGGTCGCGCCGCCGCGGTAGGCATTGGGGGATACGCCGATGACGCTGCGGAACGCGCGGGCAAACTTGCTGGCGTTATCGTATCCGAACTGCCCGGCGATATCGAGCACCGTCCGATCGGTAGACCGAAGAAGGTCTGCCGCGGCGTGCATTTTCTGGGCGCGCAGAAACGCTGCCGGGGACATGCCGTAGACACCCTGGAAGCTCTGCAATATCTGCGTGGCCGAGGCGTGGAACTTTGCGGATAGCTCCGCCGTTGTCGGGCGCTCCTCCGTTGCGGAGAGCAGATATTCGCTCACGGCGGAGGCAAGACGCACCTGCGCGCCGGAATAGGCCGAGCGCCGCCGCTCGGTCGGGAGCGCGCTGAGAAAGAGCAGCAGCTCCAAAATCTTCACTTTGAAGTATCCCTTGCGGATCTCCTCCGGCACGGAGTACAGCTCGGAAAAGATGTGCTCCACGCTCGCGGACGAGCGGGCGGCAAAATAGCCGCCATCCGCGCAGAACTTTTCCATCAGTGCTGCCGGGCGGACGTTCACATCCGAGAGCAGGCACGAAAGACACTCCGGCGCCTGCGCCGGGTCGATCGTCACGGTGATGCCGTGGTAATGCCCGGTGGGGAAGCGCGCAGTCTCGTCGGAGGCGTCGCTGCGTGAAACGGCGAGATCTCCAGGCGCGAGGAAATAGTATTCGTTTCCCATCTGCTGTTCGAGCCGTCCCTCGCGGCAGTGGCTGATGCGCATGAGCGAAACTCCCGGCGTGTGTTCGAGCCGGCACTCGTGCGCGTGTATGTCATAGTACGCGATCTCAATGCCCGGAAACACCGGATAGGCAGTCACAACGGCCTCGCCGTCCGCGCCATCCAGATGCCGGACAAACCGTCCGCCCGCCTCCGCTGCGGCGCAGCCGGTGCAGGCGTTCTTTTCCTCTTTCATAGATACTTTATCCATCTCCTGTTAGCTAACGCTAACCATAAAATAGCACAAACTGCTCCATTTTGCAAGAGCGGCGGCTTGACGGCAGACGGCGCGGCGGATATTTCGCCGCTTTTTCCCGTATTTTCTTGACTTTTTTACAGCAATGCTTTAAAATAATAAAACTTTGCAAATATGGGAAAACCGGCGGGTTTTCCGGTCAAGAGGGAAACGATGAAGAAAAAGAGCGTAAAGAGCTTTTCGACCCGCTGGGGGTTCATTCTCGCATCGGTCGGCTCCGCCGTCGGCATGGCGAACGTCTGGGGCTTTCCGAATAAAATGGGCAGCAACGGCGGCGGGGCTTTTCTGCTCATTTATATTCTGTTTGTGCTGATCTTCAGCTATGTCGGCCTCCCTGCGGAGTTTGCCATGGGCCGCCGCGCCGCCACCGGCACGCTCGGCGCTTACGAAAACGCCTGGGCCACACGCGGCAAGGGGGCAGGGAAGACGGGCGCGGTGCTCGGCTGGCTGCCGCTCGCTGGCTCGCTCTGCATCGCCATCGGATACGCCGTCATCGTGACCTACGTTCTCAAGGCGCTGGTGGACTCCGTTGCCGGTACGCTTATGACCTCGGACGCTGCGGCATGGTTTTCGGACTTTTCCTCCCGGGATTTCTCCGTGATCCCGTACCATATCATTGTTGTCGCCGGAACGCTTTTAACGCTCTTTCTCGGCGCGCACAGCATCGAAAAGACGAACCGGATCATGATGCCGGTATTTTTCCTCATCTTCGTTGTTCTCGCGGTACGCGTAGCGTTCCTGCCGGGCGCGGCGGAGGGATACAGGTTCATGTTCAAGCCGCGCTGGGAGATGCTCCGCGACCCGATGATCTGGATCTGGGCGATGGGGCAGGCGTTTTTCTCCCTGTCCGTCACGGGCAGCGGCATGATCGTTTACGGCGCGTACCTCTCGAAAGACGAGGACGTCGTCGGCGTGGCGCAGCACACGGCGCTCTTTGACACGATCGCCGCCGTGGTCGCGGCGCTCGTCATCATCCCCGCGTGCTTCTCCTATGGGCTGGACGTTGGCGCGGGGCCGAGCCTTCTTTTCGTGACACTCCCGACCATTTTGCAGGACATTCCGCTCGGCCGTCTTTTTGCGATCATTCTCTATGTTGCCATGATCTTTGCCGGCGTCAGCTCACTACAGAACATGTTTGAAGCGGTGGCCGAATCGCTGCTGCACAAATTCCCGAAGCTCAGCCGCAAGGCGGTGCTCGTGCTGCTCGGCGTCATCTGTCTCGGCTGCGGCATCGGTATGGAGACGATCTCCAAATGGGGCCCGTGGATGGATCTCGTGTCCATTTACATCATCCCCATCGGCGCGACGCTCGGCGCGGTCTCGTGGTTCTATGTGATGAAAAAGGACGAGCTTCTCTCCGCTGTAAACACCGGAGCGGGCCGCGGGCGCGGCGCAGTCTGGTATGCCGTCGGGCGGTATGTATACGTTCCTCTCGCCGTGATCCTCTGCTGCGTGGCGCTCTTCCGCCATGTGGCGTTCTGATGCGGTCTTTTTTGTAAATAAATGGGAACTTTCTTGTAAATTTCGGTGTTTTTCTCAAAAACACTTGCATGTAACAAATATATTGATTATACTAAACTCAGCGGTTTACGCCGAGAAAACAATTGAAAATGTCGGCAAATGGAAAATAATATTATATTTTTTATATATAATAATTTGCGGAATGGGGTGTGATTCCCCTCGAGTCGGTCACTGTGATGCCGTCCGAAGTACCGGAACGGATAAGTCAGATACGCAAAGCCCATTTGCCGAGACACCTGCCTGTACCGGGTCTGTCTCACACATCACAGAGGGATTTCTCCATACATGTCTGTTTTGCGTCTGTACGGCTTCGGCGGTACGGACGCTTTTGTTTTATTCGGCAGTGCAGGCCGCGCGAAAAAATAAAAAGGAGAAATGAGAATGAAGAAAAAAACACACCTCCTCAGCCTGCTTCTGGTTTTGACAATGTTTCTGGCATTCGTTCCGGCCGGCGCGCAGGCGGCGGATGAGACGCCGTATGATCTCCGCGTTCTAACATTTGAGGATGCGGATTATAAAGGCGGCACAAACTTTGCCGGCGGCAGCAACTGGACTTCGCTGATCGACGATCCGCAGTACGGCGGCAAGCTGCTTTACGGCAGTGGCGGCGCGGGTGTTAGCACGGAAAACGAAGCATATAAGTGGACCGATGAAAATAACACTATGCTTTCACACGTTTTTCCATATAACTATAGTGCATACTGCTATTGGGGCGGTGGACATGCCATTTCCAACTATGGCAGCGGGGATATTGCGGACTATGGCGGATTTAATAAGCAGCTTACGGTTTATAAAAAAGGCGTTTCGGGACTGACGCGCACCGGCGCCGGACATAACGGCTCGGATAACTTTGCCGTGCATTATGGCTATATCGATGGCAGCGAATATAATAAAACCGAAGTTCTGCCGTCTTTTTCCTTTGCCGATGGCGTTGAGCGCGTGGTTGACCACATGTATATCACCAATACGACGTACGCGCTCAATTGCTACATCGACGGTAATGGCCTCACCGCAAAGATCGGAGACGATGACTGGGTCAAGGTCGTTGCAATCGGCTACGACGCCAACGGCGAAAAGACCGGCGAAACGGGCATCTACCTCTGCAACGGGCCGGACAATATCGTAATGGACTGGACAAAGTGGGATCTCTCCGTACTCGGAAAAGTTTACAAGGTTGCGTTCAACGTTACCGGCTCGAGTGACAACGGCTACGGCTTCTCCCAGCCGGCGTACTTTGCCTATGACGACGTGACCGTACGCTTTGAAAAGCCGGTTTCTGCGACCGGCATCGAAATAAGCTCGTCGAAGCTGGAGCTTTCTGTCGGAGAGACCGCTTTGCTGACCGCGACGCTGACACCGGCGAATACGACAGAAGCTGTTGTGTGGACAAGCACAAACGATGATGTCGCTGCGGTTGAGAACGGGACTGTCACGGCAAAGAAAACCGGCTCGGCAACTATCCGGGCGACCTGCGGCAGCGTGAAAGCGGAGTGCAGTGTGACTGTGGTAAAGAAAGACGTCAAGGCGGAGTACATTTTTACAATGCCGGCGGACAAGAGCGTGAACGCGGGCG
>DHKA01000010.1 GCA_002404605.1 Clostridiales bacterium UBA4706
TAACTTTTCGGGGTCACTTCAATACCGCGGAGCGGGTCTCTCTTTTTTAACGGGTTCTTTATACCGGCGGGCAGGGACGGCGTGATAAAATAAACTGTCAAGCTGTGTCGAACGGAGGGAGAGACGATGCAGGCCGATAGAGGAAAGAGATGGAATGAGCTCCGGGCGCGCCTGTTCAAAATGGTGTCCGTGGGCGTGGTGGATGATCCGATCAACCAGGGATACGACATCGTCAGCACGCTGATGCTGATCGTGAACCTCGTTGGAGCGTTTGCCAACACGTTCGACGGCGTGCGCGCGCAGTATGCCTCGCTTCTCGATCTCACCGAGGAGATCACGGTCGCCTTTTTCGCGCTTGACTATACGCTCCGGCTCGTGACGGCAAAGTGCCTGTATCCGCAGCTCGCCGAAGGACGCGCGCTTGCCAGATACGTTCTGTCCGCCGGTGGCATCGTCGATCTTCTGTCGTTCCTGCCGTTTTATCTGCCGTTCTTTTTCCCGAGCGGCGCGGCGGCGTTCCGTCTGTTCCGCGTGGCGCGCATTTTCCGCCTGTTCCGCATCAATGCGTACTATGATTCGCTCAACGTCATCACCGAGGTCATCGTCGGCAAAAAGCAGCAGCTTTTGTCGTCGGTGTTCATCATCCTCGTGCTGATGCTCGGCTCGAGTCTCTGCATGTACTCGCTTGAGCACGATGCGCAGCCGGAGGTGTTCAAGAACGCCTTTTCCGGCGTGTGGTGGTCAGTCTCGACGCTGCTCACCATCGGTTACGGCGACATTTATCCCATCACGCCCGCCGGAAAAGCGAAGGGCATTTTCATAACGTTCCTCGGCGTCGGCATGGTGGCGATCCCGACCGGTATTATTTCCGCCGGCTTCGTGGAGCAGTACACGCGCCTCAAGCGTCTCGGCGATTATGCCGAGGAAGAGGATCTGCACTTCATCAAGACCGAGCTGCACCGCGGCGATCTCTGGGTAGGGAAGACGGTGCGCGATCTGCACTTGCCGCAGGGCATGATCCTTGCTGTCATCCAGCGCGGCGGCGATACGATCATCCCCCGCGGCGATGTGACGCTCAAGGCCGGGGACAAGCTCGTCCTCGCCGAGGGCGACACCGTGATCCTCTACAGCAAGGAAGCGCCGAAGCCGACCGTTACATTTTGAAACAGAAAACGGCGGGACTGACAAAAACGTCAGCCCCGCCAAATTTTTATTTGTGCGCGAGGAGCTCCTTGCCGGGAATGCCCGGTTTCGTGAGATTCATGGGATCGAGGATCGTGTCGATCTCCTCTTCGGTGAGGAGCTTTTCCTGCAATATGAGCTTCCGGACGCTCTGCCCGGTGACGATGGCGCGCTTGGCGATGTCCGCGGCGTGCTGGTAGCCGATGTGCGGCGTGAGCGCCGTGATGACGCCGACGCTGCTTTCGACAAGCTCCCGGCAGCGCTCCTCGTTTGCGGTGATGCCGGTGACGCAGTTGTCCACGAACGTATGCACGGCGTAGGTCAGCGTGCCGATCGACTGGAACAGGCAGTAGAAGATGATCGGCTCGAAGGCGTTGAGCTCGAGCTGCCCGCCTTCGGCGGCCATGGTGACGGTCATATCGTTGCCGATGATGAGGAACGCCACCTGGTTGATGACCTCCGGAATGACGGGGTTCACCTTGCCCGGCATGATGGACGAGCCGTTCTGCCGCGCCGGGAGGTTGATCTCGCCGAAGCCGGTGCGCGGCCCGGACGACATGAGACGAAGATCGTTCGCGATCTTTGAGAGCGTCACCGCGCACGTCTTGACGGCGCCCGACACCGCGACGAACGGGTCGGGGTTCTGCGTGGAGTCAATGAGATCGCCCGCCTGCGTGAGTTCCATGCCGGATACCTCGCTCAGCACGGGAACGATGCGCCGCAGGTACGTTTCGTCCGCGTTGATGCCGGTGCCGATGGCGGTGCCGCCCATGTTGAGCGAGCGCATCTCGCCCATGGCCTTGTCCATGCGCACGGTGTCGCGCCGCACGGCGTCGGCGTAGGCGCGGAATTCCTGCCCCAGCCGGATCGGAACGGCGTCCTGCATCTGCGTGCGGCCCATTTTGATCACATGGTCAAACTCTCGGGATTTGTCCTCAAAAGCGGCGCGCAGCCGCTCAAGCTCGGTCTCCAGCTTTTTCAGAAGGCGCAGCGTCGTCATTTTTCCGGCGGTGGGGATAACGTCGTTGGTGGACTGGCCGCAGTTGACGTGGTCGTTCGGGTTGACGAGAGAATAATCGCCCTTCACGCCGCCGAGCAGTTCGATGGCGCGGTTGGCGATGACCTCGTTGGCGTTCATGTTGATGGATGTGCCCGCGCCGCCCTGCACGGGATCGACGATGAACTGTTCGAAGAGCTTCCCCGCGAGGATCTCATCGCAGGCGCGCACGATCGCGTCCGCAATACGCTCGTCCAGGAGTCCGGCCTCAAGGTTCGTGAGCGCTGCCGCTTTTTTGATGTAGGCGAGACTGCGGATGAGCTCCGGGTGCATCCGCAGCCCGGTAATGGGGAAGTTTTCCGCGGCGCGCAGCGACTGCACGCCGTAATATACGTTCGCCGGTACGTCCTTCGTGCCGATGGAGTCCTTTTCTATGCGGTAATTGGAAGTATGTTTTTCCATTTCTCTTTCTCCTGCGTCTCCCGTAAGGATTTTCAACTTGATTATAGAGCGGGATATAATATAGTCAAATATAAAGTCAATACTTGCCATCATAACTTAAAAGTTATATAATGGACGCGAAAGAGGGCGAGAACTTGAAGCAGAGAGTCTTTGACGGTATGGAATATGTGTATGCCGTGTATCGGGAGGGGAGCTTCCAGAAGGCGGCGGAGAAACTGTTTGTTTCGCAGCCGTCCGTGAGCGCGTCAGTGCGCCGTGTGGAGGAGCGCGTCGGGAGCCGCCTGTTCGACCGAAGCCGGAAGCCGCTCGCGCTCACCGAGTGCGGCGAGGCGTATATCTCCTGCGCGGAGAAGATCCTCGCCATGGAACGCGGTTTTACGGAGTATGTGAACGACCGGGAAGGGCTGCGCCGCGGGAAGCTCGTGGTCGGCGGCAGCAGCCTCTTTTCCTCGTTGCTGCTGCCGCCGATGATGGCGGTGTTCCGGGAACGCTACCCGGGCATTACGCTCACATTGGCGGAGGAGACGACGCCCCGGCTCGAGGAGATGCTGCGGCAGGGGGCGGTCGATCTTGTGGTGGATTATAGGATCCCGAACATGGAGCTTTACGATTCCTCGATCGTTCGGGCGGACGCGCTCATTCTCGCTGTGCCGTGCGCGGCGGCGGTCAACGCGCGTCTCGCGCCGTACCGTATCGAGCCCGAGCAGATCGGCGCCGCGGCGCGAAGCGCTGCGCCGGGCGTGCCGATGGAGCTTTTAAAGGACGAGAGCTTTGTGCTTTTAAAGCCGGAAAACGACACCCGTGCGCGGGCGGATGCACTCTGCCGTCTCGGCGGCTTTGCGCCGAAAACGGCGATGGAGTTTGACCAGCAGATGACGGCGTACCTTGCCGGGTGCTCCGGCGCGGGGATCACGTTCGTGAGCAGCGTTCTCGTATCCCGCCTCTCGCCGAACCCCGGCATCTGCTATTACCGTCTGCCGGAGCCGGAGAGCCGCCGCGATATCCGCCTCTTCTGGAAACGCGACCGGTACAAGACCCGCGCGATGGAGGCGTTTCTCGCCATGCCGCCGGAGAGCGGCGAGGAGAGATAAAAGGATAATAAGAAAGCCACCGGCGCTGCCGGTGGCTTTAGTTTTGACTTTATTTTGCGGCTTTGGCTTTCTGGTACATGTCCATCAGGACCTTGCCGATCTTCATGGAATACTCCACGACCAGATGCTTCTGGTCGTTGGGGAGGTACCGGCCAAATTCCTGGATCTCATAGGTCAGATCACCGTCATAGCCGATATCCGCCAAACCGGCCATAGCCTCCGCCCAATCGATGTTGCCGTGGAAGGGCATCAGGTGTTCGTCGGCTACGCCGTGGTTGTCCTGCACATGGATGGCGTGCAGCCGGGAGCCGATGATGTTCAGATTCTGCCGGTGGAAGTCATGTCCTCCCAGATTGGCGTGGCCGAAGTCATAGCACACGCCTACGTGCTCCGGGTCTCCGAAGGCATCCACGAGATCGACCAGCTCGTAAATGCTGGCGCAGTAGATGCGCTGCATGGGCTGGCGGGGCCGGTACTCAAAGTCGTTTTCCAGACAGATGCCGATGCCGTTTTCCCGGGCGGTAGCGACATGCCGGCTGTAATATTCCAGATTTTTTTCTTTGGAGACCGAAACGTCCGGTCCGGCGGAATATACAGTGCCGGGGTGCGTTACCGTCCACTCCACGCCCAGCTCGGCCGAGGCGATGATGGAGCGGCGGATCAGCTCCTCCATGGTTTTTACCTTGGCTTCGTCATTTTCGGCGAAGATGTCGTAATAGGGCAGATGGGACTGACGGAACACGACGCCCCAGCGACGTCCCATTTCCGCAATGTCCTTCACATAATCCTGCCAGTCGTCGTTTCGCATGCGGGAGTGCGGATTCATGGACTCACAGAAGTTGATGTCCAAAACCTTATAACCGCCCTGGGCGCACTGGGCAATGCAGAAATCGAAGCCGTTACGCTCCCGGCCGGGGGTAAAGGCACAGATATTTGTAGAGGTAGAAATCTCCATATTGGCGCTCCTTTGCTTTTTTATTCAGGGGCAGCGCCGCCGGACACCGGTGATAACGCTGTGCGGCACTGCCCTAAAATCAAATGGAGAGGAGGGCCGCTTTCGCGGCCCTTTCTTAGAAATTTGGGAAAATCGGGATCAGGCGACCGCGTTGTTCCGGGCGTACTCGGTCAGCAGATTCTGCATCTCGTCGGACATGATCTCTACCGTTTCTTCTACGGTCTGATCGTTCTCCAGCATGTCGGACACACCCTGCATGATCGCATAGTAGAAATCCTTGGACGGGCCAACGGTAACGCTGCGCATATCCGCCGGCGTGGAGATGAGCTGATCGTACGCCACCAGGTACTGCGGATGCTCCTCTGTCACGCTCTTATAGACATCCTCGTCCAGAGCGGCCGTGTTGGAGGGGATGTAGCCGGTGTTGGCGGCAAAGTCGGCCTGCACTGCGGCGGAGACGAGATACTGCATGAAGACCCAGGAGGCTTCCTTGCGAAGATCGTCTCCAGAGTCGAACATGGACAGGCAGGAGCCGGCTACGGTAGCGCCGTCGGAAGCATCAGCGGTGACGCGCAGATACTTGCCGACACCGACCTCAAAGGCGCCGTTGACCTTTTCGAGGACCGGGGCCACGTTGGAAGAGGAGTTAGTCATCATCGCAAGATCCCCGGCGATGAACATATCGGCCGAGCCGCTCTCATTGATGAGCGCACCGGCGTCGTACATGGCCTTCCACTGCGTCAGGAAGGTGGCAAGAGCGCCGTTATCGATGCAGGCGAGCTCCGTGGCGGTGCCTTCCGAGCCGTTTTTCTCGTTGACAACGTAGCTGCCGAGCTGACCCAGCCAGTTGGCGAGCGTCGGGGTGTTCGGCACGGTCTGCAGCACCTTCTGGGTAAGTCCTTTGGCCTGCATGTCTTGATAAAGCTGGATAACATCGTCAAACGTCTCGGGGACCTTGTCCCAGCCGGCTTCCTTCAGCAGATCCATGTTGTAGTAGGAAACGGTGGTGGACGTCGCAAACGGCAGACCGAGCTGGCTGCCGGCAAACTGCCAGTTGGCCAGAGCAGCGGAGAGATAGGTGTCCAGGCAGCCGGGCTCCGCGTAGGCAGCCACGGCCTGGTCCACGGTAAAGGCCTTGCCGGAGTTGTAGTAGGTCATTTTTCCCGTGGCGTCCAGCTGCATCAGATCGGGCAACTCCTCAAAGTTGCCGCCGGAGATGATGGCCTTGAGCAGGGTGCTGGCGTCGGAGTACTGACCCTGATACACGGCGTTCACGGTGATGCCGTATTCGTTGGTGCTGTTGAACTCTTCAATGTACTTGTCCATAAGAACACCGGCCTCGTCCGAGGCGCAGTGCCAGAACGTGATGGTCACCGGCTGCGTGCCGAGCAGACTCTCGGTCGGGGCGACTTCCTCCTCGGCCGGGGTCGGGGTGGGCTCGACCGGCGTGGTCTCTCCCGTGCTGCCGCAGGCGGCCAGAGAGAAGACCAAAGCCAGAGCCAGAAGCAATGACAGCATCTTTTTCATGTGTAAATCCTCCTAAAATGATTTTATTCCAGAAAAGCAGGGCACGGTTTGCCCCGCCGGGGAATACGGATCAGCCAACGAGACTTCCTTCGGTGCCGCCCTTCGCCATGTTCCGCCGCATGATGACGAAAAGAATGAGGGACGGGATCAGGGAGATCGTCACGCCGGCCAGCACGAGCTGATAATTGGTGTCCTCCCAGGAGTTCAGCTTGGTGATGCCCACCATGATTGTGCGCATGTCGGGCGCGCTGGCCGTAACGATCAGAGGCCAGAGATAGGCGTTCCAGATCGTGATGAAGCTCTGCACGAAAAGCGTCGTGATGATCGGCTTGCAGATGGGCATCAGAATGGTCAGAATATACCGCAGATCACCGCAGCCGTCGATCATGGCGGCGTAGCGCAGATCTTTCGGCACGGAAAGGAATTTCTGCCGGAGCATGAACATCTGGCTGGCGCTGACAAAGCCGGTGATGCACATGCCGAGATAGGTGTTGAGCAGGCCCAGCCGGGACACAGTCACATAGTTGGTGATGAGCAGCGTATCGCCGGGCATCATCATCGTGCCGAGAATGAGGAAAAAACAGAAGTTCTTCCCGCGGAACTCATAGTGCGTCAGCGCAAAGGCCGCACAGATGGAAAATACCAGACGGACCACGGTCCCGAGGGTTGCCATGATGAGCGAGTTGAGCATGTAGCGCAGCATGGGCGCCTGGTGCATGGCGTCCTTGAAGTTCTGCGTATAGGCGAAGCTGTTTGGCAGGAGCTTCGGCGAGAAGAATTCCGCCGGAGTTTTGAAGGCGCCCAGAACACAGTAGATCACCGGGAAGATCAGCACCAGGCCCAGCGCGATGGCTGCGATGGATACGACGATGTCCGTCGTGCGCTTTCTGGCTGTATATTTCACTGATAAAACACCTTCTTTCGCTCATAAACAAACGACACCAGCGTAAACCCAAAGGTCAGAACGAAAGCCACCATGCTCACGACCGCCGCCAGACCGTAGTTGGAGCTGCCGTAGCCGGAGGAGAACATCATGTACATCAGCGTTGTCGTTGAACGTGACGGTCCTCCCTGCGTAATGATGATCATCGGACCGGAGGTCATCATCGCCAGGACCGTGTTGGTACACATCACATAAAAAATGGTGGAGGAGATCATGGGGAGCTGGATCTTGAACACACGGGTGAAAAATCCCGCCCCATCCAGCTCGGCTGCTTCCATGATGTGCCTGGGGATCCCCCGAAGCGCCGATTGGAACAGAAGAAAGTCAAAGCCGACGCCCATCCACACCGTGAGGATGATGCAGGTGTACAGCGCCGTATCCCGGCTCTCAAACCATCCCAGGTTCGTCCCGAAGAAAGCGTTGACCCAGCCCAGCGTCGGGCTGAACATGGATTTGAAGATCATACAGGCCGCCGACATGGATACAGCCATGGGCAGGGTGAACATGGTCTCGTATACCGGGCTGAGCTTACGCTTTTTTGTGGCCAGCAGCGCCAAAGAGATCGTCAGCACCAGAGTTATAGGTACATTGATCAGAGTAATGATAATGGAGTTTCGCAGCGCCTTTTTGAAGTCGTTCCGCCCGAAAACATATTTGAAGTTCTCCAGTCCCGCAAAGCGCAGGATCTCGCCCTTGTCGTTGACCGCACAGAGACTGTTGACCAGCGTTTTCAAAAACGGATAATAGACAAACAGCAGCGCGAAAATCAAGATCGGCGCCATAAAGGCCGCGACTTTCAGATTTTTACGGGCGTTGGGACTGAGACCGCCTTCGCGCAGCCTTCCGTATGCGGCATCTTTTGTTGTTGTGCTCAATCCTGTAACCTCCCGTTTTCCCGAGACCCTGCGACCGCCGGCGCTGTTTTGGTTGATGGAATGCTCGTCCGCGAGCTGCGGCCTTTTGTCTGCTTGCTGCGGCACCTTGCGTGTATTTTGTAACACAGCGTGGACAAAAGTTCAATTCTTTTTTTGCGTAAAATCTGCAAATCATGAAATTGCCCAATTTTTTTTCGACCGTGTTCTGCCGTATTCGGGAAATGTACAACGCGGCATTTTCCGTGTTTTCCGGACAAATGGGATTGTATCGCACGCGCTGTAAATAGAGAAACACCTTTTTTGTAAGGTTTCCGTAAAATCTTCTTTACCGTCTTCGGATTTTTTCGCCGGCTTGCTTGACAGCCCAATGCCGCCGTGATATGATTCGGTGCGACAAATGACCAAATCAGATTACAAATGTAATTCCGACATATAGAAAGCGAGGCTGCAACCATATGGCACAGACCGCAAGCAGAATGAACCATATTTTCGGCGCCGACGGAAGGACCTTCATCCTGGCCATGGATCACGGTTCCAATTTCAACGTGTTGCCTGCCATGAAGGACGCGAAAACGCTGATCCGCGAGCTGGCCGCGGCCGGTGCGGACGCCTTTTTGTCCACTATCGGCATGGCGGAAAACTTTGCCGACAGTTTTCTGGGCAAGGGCATCATTCTCCGCATCGACGGCGGCGTTTCCTTTTTGGGCGATCACAAAGCGCCGATGCAGATCGTCGCCACGGCGGAGGACGCGCTTCGTCTGGGCGCTGATTCCGTTATCACCATGAGCTTTCCCGGCTCCGTACATGAGGCGGAGGTTTTGAGCAATCTGGCGCGGGTGTGTCTGGACTGTCACAAATGGGGGCTGCCCGTCACGGCCGAAGCGCTTCCCCGCGGCTTTGAAAAGGCCGAGGATTCCCGCACGCCGGAAAATATAACGTTTGCCTGCCGTCAGGCCGCGGAGCTCGGCGCAGACATTGTGAAAACCGTCTATACCGGCGATCCGGAGAGCTTCAAGACACTGACGGAGAGCGTTTATGCCCCGGTCGTTATCCTCGGCGGCGCAAAAAAGGTCCCTGAACGTGAGCTTTTGCAGGAAATCCGCGACGCGCTGGATGCCGGAGCCTCCGGCGTTGCCATGGGGCGGAACATCTGGGGGAACGAAACCCCGACCCGCTATGCCGCCGCGATCGCAAAGCTGATCCACGAGGATTGCAGCGTGGACGCAGCGCTGAAGGAAATGAACCGGCTCTATTGATTATAAGAGAAAAGGGGATAGTCGCAAATGGGAACATATAAAGTAAGCATACACTCCGGCGTCCGCGAAATGGAAACGAGAGTCCTTCAGAAGAGAGAGCCCGTCGGCAGCGAGGTGCTGCTGAAGGTAACGAGCTGCGCTATCTGCACGCTCGAGCAGCGCATCTGGAAGGGCGTCATTGCCCGGTATCCGTATGCCGGAGGCCATGAGGTGGCCGGGGTCGTGGAGGCCGTCGGCCCGGATGTGAAAGGAGTAAAGCCGGGCGACAAGGCGACCGTCCGGCTGCTGAACTCCTGCGGCGAGTGTTATTACTGCCGCAGCGGTCACGAAAACCTGTGCGTGGCGTCCTTCATAGCGCATACGCACTCCGGCCTTATGGGTGCGGGCGGATTTGCCGAGTATATGACCGTCAGCGCCAAAGCCGTATACAAGCTGGCCGACGATGTGGATCTGGATCACGCGGCTTTGTCGGAGCCCCTGGCTTGCTGCATCCACAGCGTCCGCAACGCCAAGATCCAGCTGGGCGACGATGTGGTAGTCATCGGTGCCGGCATCATGGGCGCGTTGCATATCCAGCTGGCAAAAATGAGCGGCGCGCGCGTCATTGTCAGCGAGCTCGATCCCGTCCGCATGGACATTGCGCGCAAGATGGGCGCAGACATCGTCATCAACGCCAAGGAAGCGGATCCCGTCGCGCAGGTCAAGGAGCTTACCGAGGGCCGCGGCGCCGATGCGGTGTTCTGCACCGTGGCCACATCTGCCGTGGCGAAGCAGGCGGTGGATATGGCCGGAAAGCTGGGACGGGTCGTGATGTATACCTCGTTCTTCCCGGATCTTCCGATCGAGATCAGCCCCACGAAGCTGCACTCCGGCGAGCAGATCCTCACCGGATCCGTGAATCCGAATCAGGCGGATTTTCTGACGGCAACGCGCCTGCTCAGTCGGAAGCTCATCGACGTTTCCTCTCTGATCTCCGATCGGGTCCCCATGGCCGAGATCGATCGCGCCTTCCGGGAGGCCGTGGAGCCTAACACCTACCGTATTATCGTAAAGCCCTAAAAAAGGGATTGAAAAAAGCCGGGGACCATGTAAAATGGAGGCATCAAAAACAGGATGGTATCGGCCATGAATTTGCACCCCCTGACGCCGGAACAGAAAAACGAATATACCCGGATCGCCTATTACTACTATGAAGCCGGTCAGACGCAGGATCAGATCGCGCAGCGGCTGGGGATCTCGCGCCAGCGGGTGAACCGGATCCTCGCGGAGTGTATTGAGCGGGGCATCGTTCGCATCACGGTCGACCGGAGCCCGGAGGAGTATTTCGCGAGCGAATCGGCGCTGGAGGAAAAATACCGCTTGAAGGCCGTTCGGCTGGCGCACAGTCTCGGTCCGGACCATCTGTACGGGGATCTGGGCGTTGTGGCCGGACAGTATCTTACCTCCATTGTCAAACGGGGCGATATCATCGGCTGCGTTCCCGGCCGCGGCGTGGCCGGGCTGGTGGATAACATGCCGCAGATGGAGCGGACCGGACTTACGGTAACGCAGCTGATGGGGAGCGAGAGTAAGCGGGAGTATAATCTGGAGGTTGACAGCATCCTTCACCGGTTTGCGCGGAAGCTCTCCGCCCTGCCGCAGCCGCTGTATGCGCCCGTGTTGGTCAGCAATGCCGAGCTGCGCGAATCCATTGTCCGCGAGCCTTATTATCAGGAGGCCTACGCCGTCATGAAGCGGTGCACCGTTGCGGTCGTCGGCATCGGCACGGCCACCACCTACGAGCAGTACATTGCCGGCACGACCCGGCAGCCCGGCACTGCGGCTGCCGGAGCGCCGGCTCCGGTGGGGGAGATATGCACCCACTGCTTCGATGCGGCCGGCCGGCCGGTGGAGTTTCCCTTTTCCAACCGTATTCTGGCCATCTCCCGCGAGGATTACAAGAACATCCCGACGCGCATCGGCATTGCCGGCGGGCCGGAAAAGCTCGCCGCGATCCGCGCGGCGCTGCGCGGAGGCTATGTCAACGTCCTGATAACCGATCTGGATACGGCAGCCGCCCTGCTGGACGAGACATGACCGACTGCGCGCTCTGCCCTATGACTTTGGATCAAAAAGAGACGGATACATCGGACAATGCGTCAGATGTATCCGTCTCTTTTCATATCCGCCCGCGGCGTATGCGGCGCTGGCGCTCGCGCCGCTGGAGCGCTTCCGCCGGACTGCCGGAGCCGTCGGCAACGGTCATGCGCTGCTGGTGGCGCGCGGCGTAGCAGATCGCCGCGGCCATGACGAGATCGTCGTGCTTTCCGGCGAGCGCTTCCGGCCGGTGATCTTCGTTGTAGCAGAACGTCAGCATCTCGCCGAGAAGCTCGCGGTCGGAAAACCACTCCGGATGCGCCGAGAATACCTCCACGAGATTTGCGATCGCGCGCGGGCGCGTCTGCCGGTCGGTGCGGAAGCCAAAGCTCTCGCGCAGCCGGTGCGTGAATGTGTCCTCCCGCTCGCGGCGGTACTGGTTCGGGTAGCCAAGCTCCATGAGCTTCATCACGGGATACGTCGAGAAATTCGTTTCGAGTGCGACGAGCGCGTCGTTATAATGCTTTCCGAGCGCGTACACCTGCCGGACATACTCCGGCTCGGAAAACCGCCGCCGGAGGGATGCGGCCTGCGCGCCGGTGCTGTTGTCGATGACGTGCGCGGTGAACCAGTCCGAGCCCTCGCCCGCGGTGTCGCCGCCGAGCACATACGGATGCCCCGGCTCGCATTCGCGGTAAATGCAGATCTCGCCTGCGTCGTCATCCTGCCAGACGGCATCGCCGTCCTTATCGCCGGGGACGAACCGACCGCGGCGCAAGGGGGCGGACGCTTCCTCGCGGCGGCGGATGACGAGACCGTTATCAAAAACGCCCGCGCCGCTGTGGAGAAACGCCTCGTCCGGATTTGCGGGATATTCCTGCCGGAACATGTCCCGGCTGCCGCCGCAGTTGTTCGCCATGCACCAGCGCCGCCAGCGCATCTGCTCCCAGGAGAGGGAATACCGCTCGCGTATCTCACGCTCCTCCGCCGTCCATTCGATGCCCGGCTCGACCGGCATCGTGTAGTCCGGGTTTTCAAACCATGCGAAAAACACCGGCTCAAAATCGTTCTCCCCGGCGACGGCGGCGTCCCACCGGTCCTTGAAATCCTCGCAGCCGTTGGCGGTGCTCTCAATGATGACCATTGTCCCCGGCTGGCTCGGGACGGCCTGCAATATGCCAGCGAGCGTCGCGGCCTTGCTCTCTCCGCCTTCGGGCCAGAAGGCATATTCCGAAAGATGGACGCACTGGAGCGTGTCGCTCCGGCCAATGCCGCGCCCGCCCGCCGTGGCGCAGCGAAAGCGCGACCGGAGCCCCGGCAGCGCGCCGCGCGATGTGCGCGACGGGTTTTCAAACACCAGCTCCTGCGCGTTCGAGGTGCGCAGCATCGGCTTGACCGGCGCGGGCAGCTCATCATAAAAGAGCTTGCTCATGCGGAAAAGGTTGGCCGTGGCGTCCTCGCGGTGCGCCACGACGAGCGCGTTCACGTTCCCGCGCGTGGCGCAGGCGTGAAAGAGAAGCGCCTCCGTGAGCGTGGAAAAGCCGAGCTGCCGCGCTTTGAGAATGATGATGCGCACGGGCTTGCCCGCGTCCTGCTGGCGCTTGGCCACGGCGTAGAGCTTTTGCTGCGCGGCATTCAGGCGAAACGGCACGACCGCGCCGCTTTTCGTGCGGATCTTGAGACACGATTCGATATACTCCCTTGCTATGCGCGGGTTCACAGTCCGCTCGCCCCCTCCTGCCGCGCGAGCCATTCCTCAAACGAGAGACTGCCGCTCTCCGATGCCTCCTCCTCGCGGAGAGAGCGGAGATGCTCGTCCAGCTCGTGCAGCGCGCGCATCGCGCCCGCGGGATCAAATTCCCAGGTGCCGTCCGGCTCGCGCTGCTTTGTTTCGGGGTTGCGCGTGAGATGCGGCGTCGCCTGCATGCACCGGTCAACGATCTCCACAAGCCGCCGCCCGATCCACGCGCTCGAAACGCCCATCGCGTCAAAAAGACGCTGCTCGGTCTCGCGGCGGCAGCGCTGTACCGCCGGATCGTGCAGCAGCTCACGGGCGCGCTCGGCAGCAGTGGCAGGGCTGTATCCTGCGGCAATGGCCGCCTCCGGACCGTCGCCGCAGGCGAGATATTCCTCTACGAAGCGCTTCTGCCGCGCCGAGAGCGCCGTTTTGTCCTTCATTTCGTCCTCCTTTGCGGTCAAAGAGGCATGAGCGCAAAGAAATCCTTCCGCAGCTGCGAGAGCCGCCGGGCCGGGATCTTCGTTGCCGCGGCCGTGGCCGAGAGCGTTTTGTGCTGCACGAGCATGCGGAAGAGCGCTATGCCCTCCGCCGGCGTGCGCGCCGTCTGCGCGATCGCCGTGCGCACCGCCTCCTGTCTCTCCGGCGGAAGCTGCGCAAAAATGTCGAGCGTTGCTTGAATGTACCGCTGCTCTGCCGCCGTCCGGCCGCAGGACCCGACACGATATCCCATCGGTCATACCTCCAGAATGTTGGCAATATAAGACACGAAACGTGAATACTATGAGTAAAAAAGAAAGACAGAAAGGGATTGAGCTTATGTATTACACGCTTCGTGTGACTATGTTATAACACCGGAAAAATGATTTGTCAACACATTTCGTGGGGAAAAATCTTGACTTTTTTCACGCCGCGTGTTATGGTTACGGTGAGGTGATAGCAATGTCCGTTTTCAGCGAAAGACTGTCGGCGCTGCGCAAAAGCGCTGGGATGACGCAGGCAGAGCTGGCAAAAAAACTCGGCATTTCCAAAAGTTCGGTAAGCATGTACGAATGCGGCAACCGCGAGCCGGAATTTGATCTCCTGGAAAAAATGGCGGATTGCTTTCAGGTGGACATGAACGTTCTGCTCGGCCGTGCCGAGCCGCTCGTGAACAACGACCCGGAGCTGACGGCGTATCTCGAGGCGCTGCGCGACCGGCCGGAGATGCGCGCACTGTTCCGCCTTTCCAAAAATGCCACGCGCGAGGATGTGGAGACCGCGGTGACGATCCTCGAAGCGCTGCGCAGCAAGCATGAGAGTACCTGATTATTACGTTCGGCTCGTAGAGCTGCCGCCGACGGTGTTCGGTGCTACGCTCCCGAACGATGACGGCACTTTTTCCGTATACATCAACGCCCGCCTCAGCGACGAGGCACGGCGCGAAACGCTGTGCCATGAGCTGGAGCACATGGCGCGGGACCACTTTTACCAAAGCGCCCCCATCGCCGCGCAGGAGGCGGAGGCCCGCGGCGAGACGGTGCCGGTGCTGCCGGAGCGCGGCGCGGTGCGCCGCTACCGCGATCTTGCATCGCTCACAGCGTATCTCCGAAGTCTCGGAGCCCTCGGCAGCAGCATGGAATCCCTCGGCGCCGAGCCGATGCGGTGAAAAAAGAGCCAATGGCATACAAACGCCATTGGCTCTTTTGCCGTATTTCGTCAGTTCAGCGGAAGGATCTTGCACTCGGAGCCGGAGAGCTCCCGTGCGGGGGCGGGGAGGGTGTCTACGTTGATGAGGGGGCGGCCGCCGGAGACGAGGATGTCTACATACCGTTCCGCAGACAGCTCGCGCACAACGATCTCGCCGTTGGAGCGGCGGTACAGAAGCACCGGCACGCCGCCGTCGGTCGTGAGGACGACGCCGATGTCGTAGGCGTGCTCGGGGTCGAGCCCGTCCAGCGCCTTGGCGCCGCGGCGATCTACGTTTTTAAGCACCGGTACATCCGCCTGGCTCACCTCCGGCGTGCCGCTGCCGCTTGTGAGCAGCACAACGCGAGCGTCGGTCGCCGTAGCGGAAAGCTCGGACGCGGCAAAGGGATCGTACGCCTGGTTTGTAGAGATCACGTAAAACCCGTTCTCCTCGATGCGCAGCGCCCGGCTTTTATAAAGCTCGCGCACGGAGGTCAGGAGCTTTGCATATTTGTTTTCTTCTGCCGCCAGATATTCTTCAATGTCCTCGCGGATACGCTCGCTGCGCCGCGCGAAGAACGTGGAAAACATGGCGTCCTCGCCGCTGTCGGTCTGCAGCGCGAGCAGCCAGGCAAAAAGCTCGGCGCGGCTCCCGGCGGGCAGTTCATCCTCCGAGGGGATGTCTCCGGCGGCAAGCCGGTCAAGGAGTGCTGCGGCGCTCAGCGTTTTGTCGTCTGCGCCGAAAAAACGGATCTCTTTGAGAAGCCGCGTATCGGGATGCAGGCTGTCGCTCGCCGGAAGACGCAGCGGCACGGTCTCCACCACGGCGGCGCTGCCGTCGAGATATACGTCCGCGATCTCCTGCGTGCGTCCGGTCCCGGCGAGATCGACGCGGAAATCCTCCCGGACGCCGTCCGGCCACATGGATTCGGGCAGGGCTGTGCGGCTGCCGAGCAGAACGCTCTCAGCGTGGATCACAACACCGGTGCCGTCCCACGAAACGGAGGTCACGATCTGCATCGAGACCGGCACGAGACCGAGAATGCGCTTAGAGATGCAAACGCGCATCTTCCCGTCGGTCAGGCGGATGCCGAAATCAAGATCGCCGAACCGCTCGCGCATCTCCCGCCGGAGACCGGGCAGGACGCCGCCCTCGTCGGCGAGAACGTAAAGATCGTTTTTATAAAGACGGACAACGGCGCTGCCGTCGTCGGCAAAGGAGAGCTCGCCGAGCTCTTCGCTCCGCGGCGCGGCAAGGATCGCGTCCACATCGTCACGAAAGGTGGAGGTGCCGCCGTTGCCGATAATGAATGCCGCAAGCAGCAGCAAAAGGAGAATACCCGCCGGGATCGTGATCGCCCACCGGCGGGCACGCCGGGGCGTTCTTTTCCGTTTCAATGCCATCCCGCCTCCTTTCCGATGGAAATCAACATATATTATTTATCTTACCGCATCCGAAGGAAAAAAGCAATTGCATCCTGCCGCCGCGGAACATATAATATAAGCCGTTCAGACTTGAACGGCAATTTTTTGAAAAAATCGGAGGAAACGCTCATGGCCTTCTCTCTGGCGCTCGTGGATTTTGACGGCACGCTGGCCGATTCGATGCCGTACTGGCTGCGTCTGCCGGAGGATACGCTCCGCAAGGCAGGCCTGCCGCAGCCGGAGGGCTTCGCGGAATACATCCGCTCCGTGCCGATATGGGAGATTGCGAGGGATATGGGCGCAAAGTACCCGCAGCTCGAAACGGAAACGCCGCTCGCCGTGCGCTGGAGCGCGGAGATGGCGGCGCATTACGCGCGGGAGATCCCCCTCAAGCCGGGAGCAAAAGAGCTGCTGCACACGTTGCGCGCGGCGGGGCTTCGCGTATACATCCTATCGGCGACGCGCCACGCGCTGCTCGACCCGGCCATCGAGCGTCTCGGTGTCGCGCCGCTCGTGGACGGCGTTTATGCCGAGGAGGAGACCGGGTCAAAACGCACCGAAGCGCCCTACGCGTTTTTCCGGGACAGGCTCGGCGTGCCGTATGAAAAAATGCTCCTTGTGGAGGACGCGCCGCGCAATCTCGCCGCGGCGGAAGCGCTCGGCGCTGCGGGCGTCGGCGTATACGACGAGAGCATGAAGGAATATACGGAGACGATCCGCGCCGGGGCGTCGGTATATTTGCCGGACTTTTCCGACCTTTCGGCGCTGGAAAAGCTGCTGCGGCGGTAAGCCTCCATAAAAACACGAAAAAAGTATTGACTTTCCTGGGATTTATGGTATTATGTTATGGCGCTCCAAAGACAGCAGGTGGCTTTTGCCGTAAATCCTGCCGAGGAAAGCACGATACTTGTATTGTGTCTCCCCCTGTCTTTCGGCAGAGGGAGTTTTTCTTTCGGGCGCAGAAATTTACCCCGGAGGTGAAATCATTGCCTAACGCGAAAGTACTCAGCGAGAAACAGGCCATCGTCGAGGAACTCACCAAGCGTATCGGTAACGCCACGGCGGGCGTCCTTGTGGACTACAAGGGCATCACCGTTCTGGAGGATACCGCTCTGCGCCGTGAGCTGCGTGCTGCCGGCATTGAGTACACCGTTGTGAAGAACACTCTGCTCCGCTTCGCGGTCGACAAGTGCAATCTCAACGAGTTTGACTCCGTGCTCAACGGCACCACCTCTCTGGCCACCACCGAGGGCGATCCCATCGCGCCCATCCGCATCGTCAGCGAGTTCGCCAAGAAGATGAACGGCAAGTTCGAGGTCAAGGGCGGCTTCATGGAGGGTAAAGTCCTTCCGATGTCCGAGGTCGACGAGATCGCTCAGCTTCCCAGCAAGGATGCCCTGTACTCCAAGGTCCTCGGCACCATGCTCGCACCCATCACCAGCCTGGCTGTCGTTCTTGGCCAGATCCTGGAGCAGAAGGGCGGCTCTCTCGAGACCGCCGAAGCCGCTGCCGAATAATCCCGCAGACACAATTCAATTTTAGGAGGAAAATTACAAATGGCTAGCGAAAAAGTTACCGCTATGATCGAAGAAGTCAAGGCTCTCTCCGTGCTGGAGCTGGCTGAGCTCGTCCACGCCCTTGAGGAGACCTTCGGCGTTTCCGCCGCTGCCGCCGCTGCCCCCGCCGCCGCTGCCGCCGCTGCCCCGGTCGAAGAGAAGACCGAGTTTGACGTTGTCATGACCGAGTTCGGCGCTGAGAAGATCAAGGTCATCAAGGAAGTCCGCGGCCTGCTGGGCCTGGGCCTTGCCGAGGCGAAGGCTATCGTCGAAGCCGTCCCCGCCAAGCTGAAGGAAGGCGTCTCCAAGGAAGAGGGCGAGGAGATCAAGTCCAAGCTCGAGGCCGTCGGCGCGAAGGTCGAACTCAAGTAAGATCTATCCCATCCACCTTGCTCCCTGTCTGAGCAGGGGGCCACAGTCCAGAAGGAGGACAACTAATGGCTAAGACCACCGAAAAATACGAGGTCCTGTACGTTCTCAACCCCAACCTCACCGAGGAAGAGACCCAGGCCATCGTGGAAAAGTTCAAGACTCTGATCGAGCAGAACGGCACCGTCGATGAGATGGAAGAGTGGGGCAAGCGCAAGCTCGCCTACGAGATCAACTATCTCACCGAGGGCTACTATGTGCTGGTGAAGTTCACCTCCGGGCCCGAGCTTCCCGCCGAGCTGGATCGTATCCTCGGCATCACCGACGGCGTGATCCGCTCTCTTGTCACTCTGCGCTACGAATAAGCGGAGGGAATGATATGCTGAATCATATCGTTCTTATGGGCCGCCTGACGCGAGACCCGGAGCTGCGCTATACCGCCTCCAACGTCCCCGTCGCGTCCTTCTCCATTGCTGTTGACCGGGATTTCGGCCGCGGTGAAAACGGTGAAAAGCAGACCGATTTCATCAACGTGTCCGCCTGGCGTCAGACCGGGGAGTTCGTCTCCAAGTACTTCACGAAGGGCAGCATGATCGTGGTTTCCGGTCGGCTGCAGATCCGTGACTACACCGACCGCGACGGCAACCGCCGTACCGCGGCGGAGGTCGTGGCGGATAACGTCTATTTCGGCGAAAGCAAGCGCCGGGATGACGGCGCCCCGCGGCAGGAGTACGCGCCCCGTCAGGAGTACGCACCCCGCACCCCCTCCAACGAGGGCTTTAACAGCGCGAAAGCGCAGGCCGGATCGTTCCAGACGATCGACGATGACGACGGCCAGCTGCCGTTTTGACACTCACGAAAGGAGTTTTTGAACCATGGCTTTTGATAAGTCCGCTGCCCCGCAGAAGAACCGCAAGCGCAGAAAGGTCTGCCAGTTCTGCGTGGATAAGGCCGAGTATATCGACTACAAGGACACCGTCAAGCTGCGTAAGTACCTGTCCGAGCGCAGCAAGATCCTGCCCCGCCGCACCACCGGCGCCTGCGCCTACCATCAGCGTCTGCTCACCGAGGCGATCAAGCGTGCCCGTCAGGTCGCTATCCTGCCTTACGTGACCGACTGATTTCGGTTTTTTATCGACAAAAAAGCTCTCATCCTCCGGGATGGGAGCTTTTTCTGTTGCACCGCGGCGGTTCGGCGGTTATAATGAAGGTCAGCAAAAAACAAAAGACTACATATGCGGAGGTTGGCGCGATCATGTACGATAACGGCAGAATCTACCTGGGGCTTTCCGGCGAGGAGCGGGTGGAGCTTCCCCTCTCGATGTGCAACCGGCACGGCTTGATCGCCGGTGCGACCGGCACCGGCAAGACCGTCACGATGAAGGTGCTGGCGGAATCTCTCTCCGATGCGGGCGTACCCGTTTTCCTGTGCGATGTAAAGGGCGATGTCGCCGGTATCTGCGCCCCCGGCACAGACAGCGAGGATATGCGTGAGCGCATCGAGCGCTTTGGACTCACCGGAAAATTCGCCTACCGCGGCTACCCCACCACGTTCTGGGACATTTACCAGACCGGCGGCCACGCCGTGCGCGCCACCGTGAGTGAAATGGGTCCCGAGCTGCTCTCCCGCATTCTTGGCCTGAGCGAGGCGCAGACGGGCGTTCTGCAGATCGTTTTCCGCGTGGCGGACGACCGCGGATTGCTGCTCGACGATCTCAAGGATCTCCGCGCGCTGCTGAACTATGTGAACGACCACAAAGAAGACTACCGCATGAAGTATGGCAATATCACCACGCAGTCCGTCGCTGCCGTCCTACGTGCGCTGCTGCCGCTGGAGAAAGAGGGCGGCGAGCTGTTCTTCGGCGAGCCGGCGCTCGACGTGAACGACTGGATCCGCACCGACGCCGAGGGACGCGGCATGATCAACGTGCTCGACTGCGTCAAGCTCGTGCAGAATCCGACGCTGTATGCGAGCTTCCTTCTCTGGCTGCTCTCGGAGCTGTTTGAGACCATGCCGGAGGTCGGAGATCTTGCAAAGCCGAAGCTCGTGTTCTTCTTCGATGAGGCGCACATGCTCTTCCGCGACGCCCCGGCGGTGCTCGTGCAGAAGATCGAGCAGACCGTGAAGCTGATCCGCTCGCGCGGCATCGGCGTGTTCTTTGTGACGCAGAGCCCGGCGGACGTGCCGAATACCGTGCTCGCGCAGCTTTCCAACCGCGTGCAGCACGCGCTGCGCGCCTATACGCCCACCGAGCTGAAAGCAGTGCGTGTGGCAGCGCAGGCATTCCGCGAAAACCCGGCATTCAACGCCGAGGATGCGATCATGGAGCTGGGCGTCGGCGAGGCGCTCACGTCGTTCCTCGGCGAGGACGGCATCCCCGCCATGGTGCAGCGCACGAAGATCATCTGCCCGCAGAGCCTGATGGGTGCGCCGGAGGCGATGGTGCGCGCCAAGACGATCCTCCGCGACGGCATGGAGAAGTACGACGAGGTGGTGGACAATGTTTCCGCTTACGAGGTGCTCGCCGACGAGACACAGGCCGCGGAGGAAGCGCTTGCGCAGGAGCAGGAGCGGCTGGAAGAGAAAAAGCGCGCTGCCGAAGAGGAAAAGCAGCGCCAGAAGCAGGCGGAGGCGGACGAAAAGCGCGCGCAGAAGCTCGAAGACGAAGCGCGCCGCCGTGCGCAGAAGCTCGAGGATGAGGAGCGCCGCCGCGCCCAGAGGCTCGAGGACGAGGCCCGCCGCAAGGCCGAGCGCGAAAAGGAGAAAAAGGAAGCCGAGGAAAAGCGCAAAGCCGAGCGCATCCGCTCCAAGATCGAAACGCAGCTCATATCCGCCGGCGGCCAGATGCTCAAGCGCGGTCTGCTCGGTATCCTGAAAAAGTAAAACACGCTTTTAAAGCTTATACACAAACACGGAAAGCCGCTTCGGCGGCTTTCCGCCGTTTTTGAGAATTATTCTTTACGGAGAATCTATACCCATGATAACCATACGCGAATACGTCCGTCCCGCCTCGCTCGAAGAGGCGTGGATGCTCAACCAGAAGCGCACGAGCCGCGTGATCGGCGGCATGCTCTGGCTCAAAATGCAAAATACCGCCGTCGGCACGGCGATCGACCTCTCCGGTCTCGGCCTTGATAAAATTGAGGAAACGCCGGAGGGCTTCACCGTCGGCGCGATGGTCTCTCTGCGCGCGCTCGAAACGAACGCGGAGCTGAACAGGTACACGGGCGGCGCGATGCGCGAAGCGCTGCGCCATATCGTCGGCGTGCAGTTTCGCGCCACGGCGACGCTCGGCGGGAGCGTTTACGGGCGGTTCGGCTTTTCCGACGTGCTCACGGTGCTGCTTGCGCTGAACGCTTCGGTCGAACTCTATAAGGGCGGGATCGTCCCGCTGGCGCAGTTCGCCGGAATGCCGTTTGACCGGGACATCCTCGTGCGCGTGCACATCCCGAAGGAAAGCGCCGCCTTTTTCTATCAGTCCGTGCGCCCGACAAAAACGGACTTCCCCTCGCTCACCTGCGCCGCGGCGCGGCTTGCGGACGGAACATATCGCTTCGTCGTCGGCGCGCGGCCCGGAAAAGCGGTCGTGCTCACGATGCCGGGCGAGCAGGATGACCTGCCCGAGACTGTGAGCGCGCAGATCGAGACCGGCTCCAACCTCCGCGGCAGCGCGGCATACCGGAAGCATCTCGTCCGCGTGCTCGTCCGCCGCGCCGTGGACACGCTGGAAGGAGGCGCGAAGTGAATATCACGTTTACGCTCAACAACAAAGCCGTGTCTGCGGATATCGCGCCGGACACGCTGCTGCTCGACCTTGTGCGGCGTCTCGGCTGCAAAAGCGTCAAGCGTGGGTGCGGCACCGGCAACTGCGGGCTCTGCACCGTGTATCTCGACGGCACGCCCATCCTCTCCTGCGCGACGCTCGCCGTGCGCGTGCAGGGCCGGAGCGTCACGACGCTCGAGGGACTGCAAAGCGAAGCCGCGGAATTCGGTGCGTTCCTCGCCGACCAGGGCGCGGAGCAGTGCGGCTTCTGCAACAGCGGCTTTATTATGAATACGCTCGCGCTCCTGCGCGAAAACCCCGACCCGGACGAGGACGAGATCAAGGAGTATCTCACGGGCAATCTCTGCCGCTGCTCGGGCTACGAGGGGCAGCTGCGCGCCATACAGAGCTTCCTTGCGTGGAAAAAGGCGAAGGAGGCGAGCGAAGAATGAATACCGTCAATCAGGGCGTGCGCAAGCTCGACGCCATGCAGCTCGTGACCGGGCAGCCGGTCTATACCGAGGACATCGCGCCGGGAAACTGCCTTGTGGTAAAGCTTCTGCGCTCGCCGCACGCAAACGCCATGGTGCGCGAGATCGACACGGAGCGAGCCATGCGCGTGCCGGGCATGAAAGCCGTGTTTACGTGGAAGGACGTGCCGCAGAACGCCCGGCGCTATACGCAGGCCGGGCAGACCGCGCCGGAGCCGAGCCCGCTCGACCGGCTCGTGATCGACCGCCAAGTCCGCTTTGCGGGCGACGTCGTCGCCATTCTCGCCGGGCGGGACGAGGCGTGCGTCGATAAGGCGATGAAGCTCGTAAAGGTCGAGTACGACGTGCTCGAGCCGGTGCTCGATTTCCATACCGCGCTCGACAACCCCGTGCTCGTCCACCCGGAGGAAAACTGGGAGGCGCAGTGTCCCGTCGGCGCGGACAACCGCCGCAATCTCTGCGCGCACGAGGAGGACGGGCAGGGCGACATCGACGCCGTGCTCCGTGACTGCGACATCGTCATCGACCGCGTGTACCACACGAAGGCGTGCCAGCAGACGCCGATGGAGACGTTCCGCACGTTCTGCACGATCGACACCTACGGGCGGCTGCACATCGTGAGCTCCACGCAGATCGTGTTCCACACGCGCCGCATCGTGGCGAACGCGCTGCACATCCCGCGCTCGAAGATCCGTGTGACGAAGCCCCGCGTCGGCGGCGGCTTCGGCGCGAAGCAGACGGCGGTGAGCGCCGTTTATCCGGCGTTCGTCACGTGGATGACGAAAAAGCCAAGCATGATCCTGTTCTCCCGCCGCGAGAGCATGATCGCGGGCAGCCCGCGGCACGAAATGGAAATGCATGTGCGTCTCGGCGCGGACAAAAACGGTATCGTGCGCGGTATCGATCTCTATACGCTCTCGAATACCGGCGCTTACGGCGAGCACGGCCCCACGACCGTCGGTCTCTCCGGGCATAAATCCATCCCGCTTTACGCCAGGGCCGAGGCCTACCGGTTCGTGTACGACGTTGTATACACCAACCACATGTCCTCGGGCGCGTACCGCGGCTACGGCGCGACGCAGGGCCTCTTTGCCGTGGAGTCCGCTGTGAACGAGCTGGCTGCGCGGCTCGGCATCGACCCCTTTGAGATACGGAAACGCAATATCCCCCGCGAGGGCGAGGTGATGCCCGCCTACTACGGGCAGGAGAATACGAGCTGCGCGCTCGGGGCGTGCCTCGAAAGCGTGCGGCGGCGCATCGGCTGGGACGAAAAGTACCCCTGCCGCGATATGGGGAACGGCAAGGTGCGCGCCGTCGGCATGGGCATGGCGATGCAGGGCTCCGGCATCAACAACGTGGACGTCGGCAGCGCGACACTCAAGCTGAACGACGGAGGCGGGTACACCCTCTCCATCGGCGCGGCGGATATGGGCACCGGCTGCGATACGATCCTCGCGCAGATCGCCGCCGAAGCGCTCGACTGCCCGCTGGAGAACATTTCCGTTCTCGGCGCGGATACGGATTCCTCGCCCTACGATTCCGGCTCCTACGCCTCCAGCACAACGTACGTCACCGGCAAGGCCGTAGAGCAGTGCGCGCTCGCGCTGCGCGAAAAGATCACGGCGCTCGCCGCGCGAATGCTCTCGTGCAGCGAGGACGATGTGCTCCTCACCGGGAGCTGTGCTGAGACCATGGACGGGGAGAAGTCCGTCACGCTCGGGGAGATCGCGCTTGCCTCCCAGTGCGGGAACACGATCGCGCTCGAAGCGACCGTGACGCATACCTCGCCGATCTCGCCTCCACCGTTCATGGTGGGCGCGGCCGAGATCGAGCTTGACCGCGAGACCGGCGAGACGCAGGTCGTGAACTTCGTCGCCGCCGTAGACTGCGGCACGCCCATCAACCCGAATCTCGCCCGCGTGCAGGCCGAGGGCGGCATTTTGCAGGGCATC
The DNA here is from genome assembly GCA_002404605.1 of Clostridiales bacterium UBA4706. Lineage (GTDB taxonomy): Bacteria > Bacillota > Clostridia > Oscillospirales > Oscillospiraceae > Apopatocola. The sequence continues at coordinate 24,325 of DHKA01000010.1, forward strand.
GGCATGGCGCTCACGGAAAACATCACCTACGACCGCCGCGGCATGCCGGAGGAAAACTCCCTCATGCAGTATAAGATCCCGACGCGGCAGGACATCGGTCATATCTCCGTTGCGTTCGAATCGAGCTATGAGAAGACCGGGCCCTACGGCGCAAAGTCCATCGGCGAGGTCGTCATCAATACGCCGCTCCCCGCGATCGCCGACGCGGTGTACAACGCCACCGGCAAGCGGTTCTGCGAGCTGCCCATCACACCCGAACAGATCGCCATGACAGCAAAATAAACGAAAACTCCCTGCCGCTTTTGGCAGGGAGTTTACCATATAAAGAAAAATGTCCGCAACAGAAAAACTTTTTGTTGACAGCGCGGCGGAACTATGGTAAGGTAACACTCGAATTCCAAAGAAGCGATCAGGATCCCCTGGGAGACTGAACGTGGAGGACACTCTGGAGAATCCCGTTTGATCGGGTGCCGAAGGTGCAAGGTCCGTATCCGGGCCGAAACTCTCAGGCAAAAGGACAGGGCAGAATCGTGATAGACCGCGAAAATATACGGGGTTATTTCCGAAACTGCATATTCTCTCCGGAGCTGCCGAAAACCGGCAGCTTTTTTCTATTTTTAAGGAGGCCCCGCATATGTTCACCGCCATCGAAAACGCGCTCTACCCCGTGGTATGCGATCTCAACACATACCTTTCCAACTACGTTCTCGTCTTTCTGCTCATCGCCGTCGGACTGTGGTACTCGATCCGCACGCGCTTCGTGCAGGTGCGCTGCTTCGGCGAGGGCATGCGCCGCGTGTTCGGAAATCTCACGCTCCGCGGCGAAAAGCACGCGAGCGGGATGAGCTCCTTTCAGGCGCTCGCTACCGCCATCGCCGCACAGGTCGGCACCGGCAACATCGTCGGCGCGTCCGGCGCGATCCTGACCGGCGGCCCCGGCGCGATTTTCTGGATGTGGGTCATCGCCTTTTTCGGCATGGCGACCATTTATGCCGAGGCGACGCTCGCGCTGACCACCCGGCAGATCGACAAAGACGGCGCGATCCACGGCGGCCCGGTCTATTACATCACGACCGCCTTCAAGGGCGGCTTCGGAAAATTCCTCGCGGGCTTCTTCGCTGTCGCCATCATCCTTGCGCTCGGCTTTATGGGATGCATGGTGCAGTCCAACTCCATCGGATCAACGTTTGAGACCGCGTTCGGCGTCCCGGCGTGGGCCGTCGGCATTGCGCTCGTTATCCTCTGCGGCGTCATTTTCCTCGGCGGCGTGCGCCGTCTCGCCGCCGTCGCGGAAAAGATCGTGCCGGTCATGGCGGCGATCTTCCTTGCGGGCGCGCTCGTCGTGCTCGTTGTCCGCATCCGCTATATCCCCGCGACATTCGGCATGATCTTCCGGTATGCCTTCCAGCCGCAGGCCATTCTCGGCGGCGGCTTTGGCTACGCGCTGAAAACGGCGCTTTCGCAGGGCGCGAAGCGCGGCCTTTTCTCCAACGAGGCCGGTATGGGCTCCACGCCCCACGCCCATGCGCAGGCGAATGTCCAGATCCCGCACGAGCAGGGCGTTGTGGCGATGATCGGCGTATTCATGGATACGTTCGTCGTGCTCACGCTCAACGCGCTCGTCATCATCTCCACGCTTTATACCGAGGGCGGCCCTCTCCACGAGTGCGGCGCGGCTGCGGCCAGCACCACCCTCGGCAAGACCAACCTCGCCCAGACCGCCTTCGGCACCGTCTTCGGCGAGAGCGCAGGCAACATGTTCGTCGCAGTCTGCCTGTTCTTCTTCGCCTTCTCCACGATCCTGAGCTGGAACCTCTTCGGCAAGATCAACGTCTCCTACCTCTTCGGCAAGAAGAGCACCGTGGTCTACACCGTCCTTGCGCTCGTGTTCATCTTCCTCGGCACGATGATGTCCAACGACCTCGTCTGGGAGCTGAGCGACATGTTCAACAACCTCATGGTCAT
>DHKA01000041.1:0-28227 GCA_002404605.1 Clostridiales bacterium UBA4706
CTCGCCGCTGTTCCATCTGCGGATACTTTCGGAACTGTCCATCCTCGAAAACGGGATATGCAGTTCGTGCAGCCGTTTTTCGATGCGGTCACAGTCGGACTGATACCAGTACGCCACCAGAAGAGGTTTTCCGTTGGCGGCTTCGATGATGTCCTCCAAAGCGTCCAGTTTGCGGTCGTGGATGAGATGGCACTCGCCGAACTCGTCATAAATCGCACCGTTTGCCATCTGTGTCAGCTTTCCGCAGAGGACGGCGGCATTAGCGGCAGTGATTTCCTTGTCCTTGCCGAGCTTCATCACATACTCGGATTTGAAATCCTCATAGGTCCGGGTTTCCGCATTGCTCATAACGGCGGGATACGCTGTGCTGACCAGTTCTGGCATTTTGAGATGGTCGGTGGACTTCATCGAAATGGTGATGTCGGAGATCGCATCATATATGGCTTGTTCGGCGAACGGCAGCGGCTTATAGGAATACACGATCTGACCGTTGCGCTTGTCCGGGGTGAAGTAGTTGAGACGGTAGTTTGAGATGAACCGTCCGAGGCGTTTGCCCATATCAAGCACCCGGAACTCTGCCCACAAGTCCATCAGACCGTTTCCGGCGGGAGTGCCGGTCAGACCCACGATGCGTTTTACAAGAGGTCTGACTTTCAGCAGGCTCTTGAACCGCTTTGCCTTGCCGTTCTTGAAGGAGGAAAGCTCATCAATCACCACCATATCGAAGTCGAACGGGATGCCGCTTTCCTCGATGAGCCATGAGACATTCTCACGGTTGATTATGTAGATGTGGGCTTTCTTTCGGAGAGCCGCTTTGCGTTCAGCCTCGGTGCCGACAGCCACGGAGCAGATGAGGTGCCGGAGATGATCCCACTTATCGACCTCGGCAGTCCATGTATCCCGTGCCACACGCAGCGGAGCGATAACGAGAGCCTTCCGTACATCGAAGCTGTCGAAAAGGAGGTCGTTGATGGCGGTCAGCGTGATGCTTGTCTTACACAAGCCCATATCCAGAAGGACGGCGGCGATGGGGTTTTCCTTGATGAAGTTGATGGCATATTTCTGATAGTCATGCGGTTCGTATATCATCGAGAATCCCTCCGATCTGGTTCATATCGTTAAGGAGATACACCTTGAAACCGAGATGCTGAAGCAAGCCATGCCTTGATACCTGCAACGGACGGGGCTTTTTGCCCGGAGCCTTAACTTCCACAAATGCAAACTTCCCATAAGGAAGAAGCACGATGCGGTCGGGCATTCCGTCAAAACCTGGGCTGACGAACTTGGGCGCGATACCTCCCATATTTTTCACGGCTTTGACGAGACCCTGTTCTATTTGTTTTTCGCTTTTCATATTTGTCCTTTCTGGAACAACGGAACGAATGGAACAACCATTTCCTTATGTTCCTATACGTGCGTATATGCAGGTCTTTATCTCTTTATCGCCGAACAAATATAAGGGGAAAAGTTGTTCCTGTTCCGCATCTTGTTCCGCAGTTAGCCTTTTTCGTAAATTCGCTGCTTACCGTAGAGGGGCAGTCGTTTGGCGGCGGCACCGCGTTTCCAACCGGGAATCTGCGTCATAAGGGCAGCGATGGCATAACTGTCGGCAGACCTCAGTTCGGAGAGGTTCTTGCCGAAGCACTCGCACCATATTTCCGCATTGGATACGGTCGTGCGTTCCGTGGTGCCTTTGACAGCGGTCGGATCGCCGGAGAGGAAACTGCGACGGGCATACACATCCATATCGTCCCATCCTTCGGGAAGGAGGGTGTTCAGATACTCCTCGACCATGCCGACACGTTCGTCCACCTCCATAGCGTTCCGCTGCACCTTCTCGGACTCGGCGAGGATATCGCCTTCGAGATACAGCTTTTCGCCGGACTCCCAGATAGCCTTCGCCTCTGACCAGAACTGATCGCGGTCTGCCTGGGTGAAGTGCCAGCTCTGCTTCTGTGTTTTCTGATGCACTTTGATGATCCAGAAACGGCGGTTGCCCGTGATGTCACGGAGGTAGCCCCGTTCACCGTTGACCGTGCCGATGATGATGCACTGGCGGGGGTGGCTTTCGACCACTCTGCCGTAGCTCGGACGGTATTTGTCATCGGAGGTGGAGAGGAACGATTTCACCTTTTCAATGTCAGCTTTCTTCATTCCGGCAAGCTCTCCGATTTCGACCACCCAGAAGCCCTGCAGCTTTTCCGCTCCGGCTTTATCATCCATATCCGTAAGGGAGAGGGATTCGGAGTAATATTCGGGCGTGACGAGGTCTTTGACGATGGAGCTTTTGCCGATGCCTTGCTCACCATCAAGTACCGGCACACAGTCGAACTTGATGCCGGGACACAGTACCCTCGCAACAGCCGCGGCGAAGGTCTTTCTCGTAACGGTGCGGACATACTCCGTATCGTCTGCCTGCAGATATTTGATGAACAGTTCCTCGACACGCTTCACACCGTCCCACTTGGGGAGCCCGTTGAGGTAATCCCTCACAGGATGAAAATGGCGGTCATCTGCCACCTTGGTGAAGGATACGTCATAGTTGCGGGTCGTGAACTCGCCGTAGCGGATATCCACGAGGGACTTGAGCTGGGCAGAGTCAGCATCCCGCCAGAAGGAGTTTCCTTCGGGACGGTCCCACGGCAGTTCGCCTGTGACTTGGATGCGGTTTGCCATGTCGTTGAAAGCAAATCCCTGCAGGTCCGGGTCGTTTTCGAGGATGAGGTTCAAGTTCCACACGCTGTTTTCCAATGCCCCGGAACGAGGAACGAAATGAAGCCGCTTGTGCCAGTCGGCATCATCGGAGAAATCCTCTCCGGCTTGAGCGATACGCTCGGCAGCAAGATTCTCTTTGACCGTATCGTCCGAGAGAGCAAGTTCGGTCATCTGCTTGAAGGACTTCTTCTCGTCATCATCGCCGAAGCGGTGGATGCGGACGAGGTCAAAAGCGTTCAGCAGTTTGCCGCAGGCGGGGTCGGTGGCATGGTGGCTGTATGCGAACTTGTCATCATAGATCACGACGCCTGCAGACGAGTCGGCGGGGATATAGTCGTAACGACCCTCCATAGCGGAAGGCTCATATACATCGGCGAGGTATGTTTCGATAACAGCGGAGATGCCGTAGGCACGGCAGAACGCACCGACCACACCGGGCTTGGTGAGAGGGTCTTCCTGCTTCTTGCAGCTTGCCTCACGGACGGAACTTTCACGGGAGGAGGTCGGAAGCAGAGAGCAGTCCTTCCAGTTCGGATGAGCGGAAAGAATGGTATCCGGGTCGAGCCATTCGCCATCGGTTGTCTTGCTGATGAACTCTCCGTTTGCCGGAGTTGTCGGCCAATACATGAGCTGACTTGGCTTGTAGGAGCATTCATCAAACCGGTCGATGCCCCAATCGGCGGCGAAGTATCTGGCAAGAGCTACGTACTCGTCCGGGATAATGTCCCTCGTCAGCGGCACGATGATGCGGCAGCGAGGCTGTTCGGGCGTGTGTCCGTGAGTGGTATAAAGACAGGATGTATACCGGCACTCGGCGGTGAACTTGTCGATGAAACCAATCCCGGCATGGTCTGCGTCCATCGTCAGCATGGAACGGCAAGCCACGGTCTCACGCTTACGGCGGTTGCCTTTGAGATTGCCACCGACAAAGCCACCTTTGTCCTTGGCGCGGTCACGGTCATCCTTCTTGAGTTTCGGATATTCCTCCACGGATTCGGTCGTGCGGATGGTGGTTTTCAGCCTTTCACACAAGTCTTCCCATGTGGTGGTTTTATTCGTCCAGGTCTTTGCGTAGCAGCTATTGCCGTAGGCAATTGGCAGGTCACGCATTTTTGGTTACCTCCTTAAGGTCGGAATTAAAATATCGGATGGCATAGTTCTTACGCTTGGCTCGGTCGATTTCGGCAGCCATGCCGCTTGAAATCAGATCTCCGAAGACCCATAATTCGGCGCACTTGCTCATCAGCACATTTCCGAAGAACATGGCAAGCTCGCGCTCTTTCGGATTGCTGTCATCCATGAACTGCGGAAACAGCAGATGCGGAGCGATGGGGAGATAGCCGCTGTCCACGGCAAATCTGCTGTATCTCTGTGCCGCCTTGACGTTCGTCTCCACATCTCCGGCATAGGGTGAGCAGATATACACAACAGGTCTGAATGCGAAGAACGCTTTTTCCTCTTTTATAATATTTGTCATTGCCTCGTATGCGGTGGGGTCGTAATAGCCCTCCGCATTGAACTTGTTTATTCCCATAGGATTTACCTCAATCTTTCTTATAAAATTCCGTGATATACCCGTCTGCCCGGAGGAGCAGTCCCTTTGCCCACGGCGGCGTTCTGCCCATCTGCTCACAGATGGCATCGAGGGATACACGAGGGTCGGCTTCAATTACGAGTTCATCGTGGATGTGCATTGTGATCGAGCAACGGCGAAGGGTCTTCATGGCATAGCATAGAATGTCCCTCGCTGTTGCCTGAACGATATTCTCCACGAACTTGGGACCGTAGCTTTCGAGACGTTCCCATTTCTTCGTACCGCCGACACCTTCGTAGGAAATACAGGAGCCGCCGAATCTGTTCTCGCCGATTTTCGGCTTGACGTAATTGAGCATCCTGCCGGACGGGAGAAGAATGGAGAGCATTCCGCTGCGGCAGAGGAAACGAATGCCGTGGGTTTCTGTCGTGGCCTTATCCCGGACAGCGGTCAGCACGGCGCGGTCAACATCCCACCAGAACTTGACGATGTTGGGATTCGCCGACCGCCATGCCTGAACGAGTGGCTGAAGTTCCTCTTCGGTCAAGCCCATATCCAAAGCACCCATTGCTTTCAAAGCACCCACGGAGCCGCCGTAGCCGAGAGCCAGTTCAGCGATTTTGCCTTTCTGACGGAGGTGTCCGTTGACACCGTGCTTTTCGACCGGCACTCGAAACATCTGCGATGCCGAAGCACAGTAGATGTCCTTGCCTTCGGCGAAGACCTCCTGCCGCCACGACTCTCCGGCGAACCATGCGATGACCCTCGCTTCGATTGCGGAGAAGTCAGCCACATAGAACATCGCGCCCTCACGGGGAATGAAGGCGGTGCGGATGAGCTGCGACAGCGTGTCCGGCACATCCTCATACAGCATTTTCACGGCTTCATAATTGCCGCTGCGGACAAGCCCTCTCGCTTCGGCAAGGTCGGACAGATGGTTCTGGGGCAGGTTCTGCATTTGAATGAGCCTGCCTGCCCATCTCCCGGTGCGGTTGGCACCGTAAAACTGAAACATACCTCTGGCTCTGCCGTCCGAACACACAGCGTTCTGCATTGCCTGATACTTTTTCACCGAGGACTTGGCAAGCTGCTGGCGGAGAACAAGGGCATCGGCGAGTTCAGGCGGTGCGGTCTTCAGCATTTCGTTGACGACCTTCTTGCCGAGACTATCGGTTTCCAGACCGTTGTCGGCAAGCCATGACCGCATCTGCGATACCGAGTTGGGATTTTCAAGCTCCGTGATGCGGCGCATATCGTCCATCAGCTCCTGCCTTGAGGCGGCATCCATTCGGATAGCTGTATCTACAAGGGGCATATCCAGCCGAACCCCGCGATCATTGATTTCCTGATCAATGTGGTATTCGTCCCACACGAATTCCGGCACGGGGAACTTCATGAGCTTCTGCTGTATGCCCATTTCGGTTTCCACGTCACGGAGGTTATATGATTTGAAGAGTGACCATTTCTCCGGGGCATCCTCCGGGCGGTTGCGTGTTCTGCCGCCGTTGCTCTTGGTCGGAGCGCACGGTGAGCAGAAATATTTGATGAGTTCCTTTCCCTCGGCAAGCTTCTGTTTGTCGAGGTTCAGCACCGCACCGACACCCTGTAGTGAAAGCGGCAGTCCCATATATGCTGCCCACACCATCGTGCATCGCCATGAGGACGGGTCGAGGTATTTGCCCGTGGGCAGCCCGAGATGTCGAGAGAGACACACTCGTTCAAAATTGGCATTGAAGGCGAACTTCAGCACATTTTCATCGGTCAGCGAGGCGGAAATGTCTGCCGGTATTTTTTCGCCGAGAGCCAGATCGACCACATGGACTTCACCTCCATCCACGGCATAGCCGAAGAGAAGCACCTCGAAGTCCGGGTCTTCCGTGTATTTGTAAACACCGCACTTGCCGAGGTCGGTGCCGCTGTATGTTTCGATATCAATACTTATGGTTTTCAAGAGTTGTCACCTCGCATAGCCGTAAAGGGCGGCGGGATCGCTCCCACCGCCCACGGCGGTTGATTACTTAAATTCCTTCATGCGCATCTCGTGGTATTCGAGGTCGCGCTTTTCGCGTTCTTCTTCACGCTTCGCCCTGCGGCGATTATCGAAGATGTCGGCGATGGAGTGGATCAAGAAGGTCACTCCGAGAAGAGCGTAGATGGACAGGAGTCCGATACAGAGGATGGTGGTAATGGTTTCAGTCATGATTCAGCCCTCCTTATGCCAGAAAATCGTCATCGTCATCGGTGTCGAAATCGGATTCAGCCGAAGCCTTACCGCCGAGAGGTTCGCCGTCACAAATTTTCTGAAGGTTGTTCAGACCGCAGGCAATGCCGCGGTTGCCGTTGCTGTTGAAAGCGTAGAAGTTGATGGAGGCTCTGCCGTACACGCCGGAGTAGACCTCGCTTCGTACAAGAATGGGATTGCGGTCAGCGTCCACGATTCCGGGAGCGGTCGTGGAGTTGGCATTCACGAAGTAGCACCCTGCGTAGGCGGGATCATCGGGGCGCTCGGTATCGCCGTCACGCAGAGGGTTCTTGATAACGGAGAGAGCCGGGACGGACTTGCCGTTGCCCTTGAGCTTCGCCTCGCCCTCGTGGTAGGCGGCTTCGATGGCAGCCTTAATCTTTTGGACGGTGACGGTATCGCTCTTGGGGATGATGAGGGAAACGCTGAACTTTGGCGCGCCACCGTTGATGCTCTTGGCTTCCCAGACGTTTGCGTAAGACCAACGGGTATCCTTGCCGGTGATGACCTTCATGGGGTTGTTGACTTTGGTGGTGTTATTAGACATAATCGTTTACTCCTTTAATTTTCAAAATCTGATGCCGCTGTGTTTATAGCCGGACGTTTGTCAGACATCGGAACGAGCGTGGGCTTTCCCTGAGGCTTCGTGATGAAGCGACCGAGGATTTCGTCAAACTTGGCTTTGCCGAGCGTTTTCTGCATCTCGGTAATGCCGAGCAGTTTCTGTTCGTAAGGGTCGTGACCGGCGGCGATGACCGCTGCGGCTACGAGCCTTTCGTCTGTGTACTTGCGGTTGGATCGTCCCTCGACAACCTTCCATCCGTTCCATGCCTTACCGCTGATGGCGGCTTGCAGGGCATATTCCTTGATGTCGTTTGCCCAGGACACGAGGCCATCGACCTTGGAGAGGACCTCTTCGACTTCCTCATCCGTGAGGAGCGGAGGTTCGGCGAAGTCATAGGCAGCAAGCGCGAGGTTCGCTCTGGCGCGTTCCCGGCAGTCCGCTTTCGCCTTGCAGAACTGACACCACTCGCCGCAATGGAACTCACCCTCGCCCTTGAAGGCAAGCTCGGCGGTCGGCTTTAGAACGGTCTCTGCCCATTTGAGAAGCTCGGCGGTCGAAACGGTGTAGGTGCTGACGTTGGAGCGGCGGGGCTGGTAGATAGTCATCGTGACCGTATCGATGTCGTAGAGAGCATCGAAGATCTCCAGAGCGCCGAGCGCATACAGCATCATCTGCGGGTTGTGGTCTGCGGAGACCTCCACGCCCTTGCCGTGCTTGTAGTCCACGATGTTGAGGGTGCCGTCAGCGATGAGGACGCAGTCCCCGGTGCCGAATCCGCTCTCGACATATTTGGAATAGTCGAGCCGCTGCTCGATCAGCACGATGGGGTCGGTCGTGACCTTCTTCGCTTCGGCGAGGAGTTCAAGCACATAGGCGGCATAACCGCTGGCGCATTCCTCCATCTCCTCGTTGTACCAGGAGAGGTTTTCGGTGGGGTCTTCGGACGGAATGCCCAGAGCCGTCTTGAGCTTGTGTTCGCACAGACTGTGGGCATCCGTTCCCTCGGCGGCGAAATCGCTGCCCTTGTCCTCATAGTTCTCGCCGAGCCTCGCGGACGGAGGGCAGTTCAGCCACCTGTGGGAGGAGGAAGCGGAAAGCAGAGCGTGATTACCCATTTTCGAGTCCCTCCGCATCCTTGATGAGAGCGGCGTACTCCGAAGGGTCGATGCCGGAGAGCGTTGCCGCGCCGTGCTGACGGAGCAGTTCCTTTACCTGGGCGGTGAAGCCACGGCTCGACATCTCTGCGAGGATCGCACGGACGTCTTCTTTGGTAGGAGCCGGCTCGGTCGGTGTTGCCGGAGCTTCGGCGGTCTTGCCGCTGAACATCTCCGTGAGGGTATCAGCCGCATCGTTAATAGTGGTAGCCGCAGTTCGCAGGTCTCTGATCACGGCATCCAGTTCGCTCATTTTTGACATCTTTGTGCGCTCCTTCCTTGATTTGCTTTTCTCTCACCGCCTGGGTGACTTTCTTTGCCAGTGTTGCCGACACGATGATAAAGTCGAGCAGAACATCAACAAGTTCTTCTTCTGGCTTCAGAGCATCTCTCTTTGCTTCGTTCATTCGTTTTCACCTCCCGAAGGAGCGGTATCGTTTTGCTCCTTACACTCTCCCATGAACATGAGGAGGGCATTTCGGAAAAAATCCGGGAAACTTTTTTCAAAAAATGTCGGGGAATTCTTTTTCGAGGACGGCTTTAACCTTTTTTAATCTGTAGGCATAGGTCTTTCTGCCAATCCCAATGCGTTCGCCGATGGCATCCTCTGATAAACCCTCAAGCCGCATCTCGCCGATTTTGATTGCCTCCGGCATCAGTTCTGTAAGCCGAGCGTACAGAGCTTTCATTTCGGAAGCATCGATAATGATGTCTTCGAGTAAAGGCGAATTGTCTGGGATTTCATCGACCCAGGCGGTTTCGTTTCCTTCGTCATCGGTTTCGGTGTAATCGAGGGAACGCGTATCGCCCATGCGGTGGAAGGGGCAAGTCAGACAGTCCATATCGCAGGTGAGCCGCTTGCTTGCGGGACACACGCAGCGACCGTGCCTCTGCTGACGGATTCGGTAGATATTGATGTCGTGGTAGTAGGCATCGAATTCTTCCTTGTTGACAGGGATGCTCTCTTTTGTGGAGCGGATGTAGATGGTGTACTGCTTGTCTTTCTTTGTCATAAAAAAGTCCTCCGATTTTCGATTTCTCGAAACGGAGGACTCTGGGTTCGGCTGCAAAAAGGGTGCAGAAAATTAACCACAGCCCGACAGAGAGATTCTCCGTTTCGGTCTGCGGCAACCCGCTCAAAAGGCAGCCGTCATTATTAACTTGTCCGCCGCGAGCCGTTGAGCAACGGTTCATGACTCCGTCCAGCTGACGGCGGTTGTTTGGGCTTAAGCGCCTAGGTGACACTACAGTAAACCTGTGATGTCAAGTTCGCTATGCGTCCAATTGTCCTAATGACCATCTCGGACTATGAGATTAATATTTGGGCTTTGAGCGCCCAGGTGACAGCGCGGCACCCGTGCCGTCAGCTCGACGTTCAAACATATATAAGGTTAGGCGTAGGAGGATCCGTGTCAGCGGTCACCCATCCTCATCGATGAGCATGAGTTCGCCGAAGACCTCGCTATAATAAACGGGACTAAGGTCATCGAAGCAGGTCGCGTCGTACCGTCTGAACACCGAAGCCGCCACCTCATTGCCGTACTTCGCCGCAACGCTGTCGGCGGTGTTCTCGATGTTTAACTGCCAATCTTGTCTGGTCATGTTGCAACCTCCGAATGTTTATTTCATATTTGATGAAGGGAATTTCACATCCACAGAAACGAATTCTGTAAAAGGGGTAGAATTTTTCACACTTTTGTGTTATACTGAATAAAGTGTAGATTTCGGATTTCTCCCCATTACCGTCTTCGCCTCATCTACAACTAAAACCTAAAGTAGATAAGGTTCCTGTCAATATCACAAAACAGCCCTTTGAGGTTACTAAGGCGGTGTAAGGTTACTAAATTTGAAGGAGGTTATAGAGATGACCCCAAATCCAGTGCCACATCTTTGCGGAGGTATTCTCTTCGACCTGCTACTTGAAGCAAGAAAGCCGCGCCAGAAGGCAAGAAATAAGCTGAACGGCGGATCAGACGGATTAACGATTCCCGGTGTTTACGCCGGACTTGTCTACATAGTCACAGGTGAGGATTATTCTTCGATTGCAGGGACTACCCTGAACAAGTGTGCGACCAACTATAAAAAATGCGATGACAGTACAGGCGACTATGTTCCTTTTACAAAAGCAGCTACACGCTCCGCATTTCAAAATCTGTATCAAACAAATAAACCCTGCCTCCTCAAGCGGACAGCAGGGTTTATAGAGAGATATTTGAATAAGGATAAGTGCGTGTGGTTGGTTTCAGCTTTGATTGAAACAATGCAGAAAGATGCATCTTTCGATGGCGAAACCTTAATAGCGGTCAGTCATTCTGATTCTCTTCCGGTTAAACAGCTTCATGAAGCACATCAGATAATGCTGTTGCCGTTTCTCTTGAGTGTTATCAACTATGTCATGTGCAATTGTCCTGATTGCGAATCCGGCAAAGCCACCTTTACCGCTTGGTATTCTCAGGCTGGTTCTAACACCGAATGGAAATTCAAAAGCGATATCGGGAGCGGAATTTTAGCAATCAGCATTGATACAGAGCTATCTGTGCCAACTACAGATACTTCTTTACCAACCCCAACAGATGCTGCACAAGATGCCCTTACTGATCGTGAAGTAATCGATAATGCCATATTGAACACCGGCAGAATAATGGCAGAGGTTTTCGGAGCCGCTGAACATCAGCTTGCCGAACAAATACGGCGGAATAATAAAAAAGCGGATTCATCCGAAGATGAACCCGATAATACCGAAGCGGAGGTCGTAGATGGAGAAGAGCCATCTGGTGCCGCATCGGGAGATAAAACAGTTGTGCATCAAACTATAGTAAATCAATATGGAGATCATCCTGTTCACATTGATTACGTCGAGAATTTGAAACTGTAACGGAGGTAATGCGTATGGCAAATGAAATACAAAAGGGATCTGTTCCGGCAATCCCGTCTGCCGGTGCGCCAATTACTCAAGTAAATCAGTATGGAGACCGTTCGGTTCATGCGGATCATGTAGAGAATCTGAACGTTACAGTTATTGAGAATCAAGGCTCGCCTACCGAGGATGAAAACGGCGTCCCTTTCGTTCCTCTGACACCAACAAGATATGACAGCACAACCCGAATTATTTACCTCGGAACCGAAGAGGTTAAACTTCCAGTTCAGCTTACACCGCAGAGCAGTATTTCCCCACAGGAGCTTCCGTATGTAAACGCACTGTGCGAAGTATACGCTGAAAAAATCAACGGTGTTGTGACGCCAGACACAATAGAAACCTTGTCTAACACTCTTCGCAGAAATTTTGCCGAACAGCGCAAAGCCTACTATAGTGCAGAAAGTGTCCATCGTTCGGTACGCGAGGTCTTTTCCGACGGCGATAAACAGTTTCAGGCGCTCAAAACGGATGCTTATGACGGGATTTCCGACACACTCTTTGATGATCGCCACACGAGCGGATATGACCGTCTCCTCGCAGTACTTGATAAGGTTACGAACATTACGCTTTCAAAATCCTCGTTTATGAACATAATCGGTCTGATAGCAAATCTTGAAAAGAAAGGCATCTGCCATATCCTGGTGAATGACGGGACGATTAAATCGTGGGTGAATATCGATGAATGATCTTTTCAACACTCCGTTTGAAACCGGGTTGCGTGCGATGCTCATTCTCTCCGTCATCCGTTCCTGCGGTATGACAATTGACCGCCTTTCAGCATACGACTTTATGACCATATACGGAAAAGATTTTGAAGTGTCTAATCGGAACTTGCACGGAGATAACAGTTACAGCTTCAGCGAACTATCCTCCAAGCGGTCTGTATGTTCGGAAGGCATCAAGATGTTTGTGCTGGATGGGCTTATCGCCGTCAACCGAACTGAAGGCGGTTTTCTGTATAAGCTGACCGTCGCCGGACGCAAGTATATCGGAACCCTTGAGTCCGATTACAAAGATCAGTATTTAGCTATCGCAGAAACCGTACATAAAAAATATGCACGAAAAAGTGACTCGGCAATCTTGAAAGAAATCAGCGGCAAAGCCGTGCAATCGTTAAGGAGGTAGCGATGGGAAAATTCTATATTACCAAGGTGGTCGCTAAAGGCAGCGGCAAAACCGATTCCGTAATCGACCTCCGCCCTGGGTTGAATATCATCCGAGGGAGATCAAATACCGGCAAGACCTGCATCATCAAGTGTATCGATTTCTGCTTTGGCAGTAAGGCGAAACCTTTTGATGAAAGCCTTGGATATGATACCATTGAAATCTCCCTGCACACGGGCAAGGGCGATATTACAATCACACGTGCTTTGGGGAAAAACCAGGTCGATGTTGTCACCGACGTTCCCGGTTTTGAAAGCGGCAAATACGATTTGAAACACACAAATAAAAAAGACCCTCTCCCCATATTGAGCGATCTGCTTCTGGACTCAATCGGGATAGAGGGTGAACACTTCGTTATAAAGAACAAGAATTTTGAAAAGAAACGGCTGACCTGGCGCACATTCCTTCATGTTTTGCTTTTCCATGTAGCCGATATTGCCAAAGAGAAATCCATCATCGAACCGGAGCAAGCTACTGACAGAACTGCATTGCTCTCGGCGTTGCTATACCTGTTGTCGGGACAGGATTTTGGTGAGGCGGATGCTCAAACCAAGAAGGAAATTCGAGTCGCCCGGAAAAAAGCAGTTGAAGAATATGTCAACAGGAAAATACAGGCTATTACGGACAAGCGCAAAGGACTGCTTGAAAGTTTGAGCGCCTTCGATGGTGTCGATGTCGAACAAACAATGCAGGACATCATTAACAGTCTTCAAAGCACGGAAACCCAGATCTCCACGGCCGTTGACCAGAGCCGTGAACTGCTCGGCCAGATTCTGCGGTTGCAAAGCCGAGCCGCCGAGTGCGATCTTTTGAAGTCTCGCTATGCCGCCCTTAGAACGCAGTATGTATCTGATGTGAAGAGGCTCTCTTTTATCGTTAACGGCGAGGTCGAGATGGGACACGTTCCAAAGAATCAGGTATGCCCATTCTGCGATGGCAAACTGCCTGTTCGGGACAAGAAATCATACATCGATTCTGCACAGGCTGAACTTGACAGAATAACCCTCCAAATGGACGGTCTGGCTGAAACGGAAAAAGACCTCGAAGCGGAAAAGGCTGAAATCGAGGCGTCGTTGAAGGAACTACAGGCAAAGCGTGACAGCATTGAGGCCATGATTGAAAACGAACTGCAGCCGAAGGCAGATGCTTTGCGGGAATCCTTGAACGGTTACCGCGCGTTCATTCAGATAAAGCAGGAACTCAGTGTTATCGATGATTTTGCCTCCAGTTGGGAAACGGATTTGAGAGAGCTTCCCAGCGAGGACGAAACACAGATCGAGTATCATCCTAAAGAATACTTTGGTGATGAGTTCCAGGAGCGGATTGATCAGATGCTGAAAGACACCTTGATCGAATGCGCCTATGACAACCTGACTACGGCGCGGTTCAACATGAAGGATTTTGATGTTGAAGTAAACGGCCACAAAAAGGCAGATATTCACGGGCAAGGGTACTGCTCTTATCTCAATACGATTGTTGCATTCACGTTCCGTCGGTACATGGAGGCTTACGCTAAATACAATCCCGGATTTGTGGTGATCGATACACCGTTACTTGGACTTGATCAGGGCGTAACGGATGCCGCGCCGGAAAGCATGAGAACCGCGCTATTCAAGTTCTTTATCAATCATCAAAATGACGGCCAGATAATCATCTTGGAGAATATGATGCACATTCCCGCCCTTGATTACGAAGGCTCTGGCGCAAATGTGATCACCTTTACCAAAGGACTCGAAGCCGGCAGATACGGATTCTTGAACGATGTGAAATGAGCATACACGGAGGTATCAAAATGCAAATCAGTTACAACAAGTTGTGGAAACTGCTGATCGATAAGAACATGACAAAAATGGATCTAAAAGAAGCCGCCGGTGTTAGCGCTGCATCCATCGCAAAACTCGGCAAGGGTGAAAACATTACGACCGGAGTTCTTTTGAAAATATGTGAAACACTGAACTGCCACATTGAGGACATACTCGAAACTATAGATGAGGAGGTAACAAAATGACTACTTTAAATGAAAACATCACCATCTTGGGCAATAGCCCAATTGTCAATTCCAAAGCGTCAGAAACATACGTATCCGTGACTTTCCGATATGGTGATATAGTCTGGGAAGGCTATGTGCCGATTGAGTACAGACGAACTGGAACCGCCATAGATTTTAATGATAAGGAGACCTTGTATAGTCATCTGAATTTTGTATATGATGCGATGAAACCTGAAAAACTCTCCTCTTGGAAAGAGAAGCAAGAAGAATTCTGGGTTACTAAACCACGCGCCGATACCACAAAAGCATTCTTTGATAAATTGGCAGAAGGTGGATGGAAATGTGGTGCCTGCGAGATGCCACGCAATCCGAACCCTCAGAGAAGAATTCAAGACCTCAAAGAGTTTGGATACACCATAGCTACGAATTTATCGAGATACTGTCCGCATTGTCAGCGAAATACAAGCCAAAGGATACTCTTACCCATTCCTCGTGGTGTGTCAGATGGCAACGGATATGAGACCTGGACACAAGACCTTCGCAAAAGAATTATTAGTGTGTTGGGCAGTATCGATGCCTATGAAAACACATTTAGTCCGCACTGTCTCCCAGATCATAAGTTTTCTGAAATTCGATGGGATGATGAGACAAAAGCAGAAAACCCCGACGATATGACCGATGATGAAATCAAGCAAAAATTCCAGTTGCTTACCAATCAAAGGAACCAGCAAAAAAGAGAAGTATGCAGAACTTGTTTCCAAACTGGAAAGCGCGGTACTATATACGGCATTCCGTATTATTATGCGGGTGGAAGTGACTGGGATCCAAGTATCCCCGCCAAGGGGAAAGATGCCGAACGCGGTTGTATTGGATGTCCGTGGTATGATATTGAAGAATGGAGAAAACATTTGCTTGAGGAGCTAACAAAGTGATTTGCTCCTAATCAAAACAGTTCTCAAAAAAGTATCAGTTTTGACGCAAATACCACTTGATATTTGAGAACGCTTTGAGTAACATACGATACTGATACCAGCATGAAAGGAGTCGTAAGCCTTTGAATATTAAGACAGTTGGAAGTGTATGCTCTGGAATAGAAGCAGCCTCTGTAGCATGGGAACCCTTGGGTATGCATTTTCAATGGTTTTCGGAAATAGCAGATTTTCCTTCACGGGTTTTGAAAGCTAAGTATCCTAACACTCCAAATCTTGGAGATATGAATGATATACCAGACAAAATCCTCGCGGGTACTATTGATGCCCCAGATTTCATTTGCGGCGGAACGCCTTGTCAAGCGTTTTCGTTCGCTGGTTGGCAAAATGGGTTAAATGACGATAGAGGAAACCTAACCCTCAAATTCGTTGATATTATCAAAGCCAATGATGAGGTTCGTTTAAGAAAAGGATTTCCGAGAACAATAGTATTTTGGGAAAATGTGGAAGGTGTTCTCACAGATAAAACTAATGCTTTTGGGTGCTTTGTTTCTTCCTTGGCAGGACTTAATAATCCCATAGAAAACAAGCGATGGCCTAATTCTGGCTTTATTCGAGGAAAAACTCGAAATGTCGCTTGGAGGGTTTTGGATGCTAAATACTTTGGATTGCCACAACAAAGAAAAAGGCTTTATCTTATTGCAGGAGGTACTGACTTTTTCCCGGAAAACGTTTTATTAGAAGATAACGCCCCAGGGGAAGAAGCATATCCAAAATGCGATTTGGTTTTTGAAAAAGACGGGCATCGATTTGAAGTGTTCCGAGAGTATACCGATTGCTTATATGCTGCATATGGAACTAAATGGAATGGAAACGCAGCAGCAACTAACGGATCACTGTTCGTTGTTCAAGATGACCGTATTCGGAGGGTTTCACCGCTTGAAACGGAAAGGTTAATGGGTTTCCCTGATAACTATACAGATTTACCAGGCGCGAAGAAAACCAATCGTTATCAGGCCACGGGAAACTCATGGGCAGTTCCGGTTGTCAAATGGTTGGGTAATCGCCTTCTAAACCTTGCTGTAAATGAACCCCACTATGATGTGGAGTGCCTTCGTTCCTTTATGATAGCGAAGATAGTTGAAGAAACTGCTGTGCTTTGCTCTTTTGGCAAGGATGTAGTACGATTACTCAATGGACAAATAATCAATGGTTCTACTGTTCCAGAAAAGTGTGTTTATGGAGATATGAAAGATATTATTACTCCTGACGCACCAGAAGACATTTATATTTCTCCTGTTGGATGTTATGGAATTGTAAGGAGAAAAATAGAGAGGAACACAAGTATTAATCCACGATTGGAAGAAGTGCTTTTATCGATTTCTTCTCAAATGTCTGCAGAGGAGATAGAAAAGCGATCTCGTATTCAACACCGTGGTCGATTTAGTGACAACCCAGTTAGAAATCCACAGACCGCTTTAGAAGAGCCTTCCACCGAAAAATGCTTATCCCCAAGTGGAAAAACAAAAACTGCTATGGATGGTGATCCAACGCAGTTATCACTCTTTTGATCTTATGGGATAATGATGAAATATCTAATCTGTAGCTTCGCCACGCAATTATCAAACCCGTAGTCTCGTAATTCGACTTTTTCGGTGTGCAGGTTAGATGATGAAAAAGTTTGAAAGGGATTCCGAGCCGCCTCCGGTTTTGAGGGCAGACCCCGGAATCTCTTTATTTCAGTAGATTTCAGCATTTTCCGGCATCGGTTCTCGTCATCAATGCTACTGTCTCGACGTGGATTGTGTGTGTAGGATACTATCTCTATAACCTTTTAATTTTTTCTTGAACCTTTTAATTATTCTATGAAAAATTAAAAGGTTAGGCAGAGTGGGTTCACTTTCAACGGCAGCAGAAGTTGCCCGGAAACCATATAAATGAAAAAAAGCGAGGTTGGCAGGTTCGCATTTGAACCCACTAACCTCGCTTTTGGCTTTATATCAAGGGATTTCCATAGGGAATAATTAAAAAGTACGGTAGCAATTTGTATCATTGCTACCGCACCTTTATGGTCCGAGTGACTGGACTTGAACCAGCGGCCTCCTGAACCCCATTCAGGCGCGATACCAAACTTCGCCACACCCGGATTTCTAACAGCTTTGTTATACTACCACAAGGTGTGAGCAATTGCAAGTCTTTTTTTACGATTCCTGCGGATTTTCAGCGGTGCCGATATCGCGGTAGAGCGAAACGAAGGTTTCAAAGCAGATATTGTTCTCTGTGATATACTCCGCGGCCTCCACGCCGACATAGCGGAAGTGGAACGGCTCATACATTACGCCCGTGATCGATTCCATGCCGTCGGGGAAGCGGACGATGAATCCGAACTCCTGACAGTGTTTGCTCATGTACTGATACATGGCCGTGTTTTCCAGTGAGCGATTCTTTGTCTGATAGTAGATATCCGTAATATCGCAGGCGAGACCGGTCTGGTGCTCGCTGTGACCGGCGGGCATGGTGATATAGTAGCCCTGACTGTCCTTGCCGTCGGATACGCCGTTGTTCCGGCAGACGCGGAGGAAGTTTGCAGCCTGATCTGCGTAGCTCCGGTAGCCGGAGGAGAGGTAGACGGATAGCCCCTGCGCGCGGGTGTCCACCGCCATTGCAGCGAGCGCGTCGGCAATACGGCTGTCCACAAGCTGTCCCTCGAGCGTCATGAGCTCCGGCGGGGCGTACTCGGCGATGGAGTTATCGGCGTTTGCGAGGATATACTCCCAGCTGTTGATATCAATGTCCGGCGGCTCCGGCAGACCGAGCGCTGCGGCGCGTCCGGCGGGGGAGTCGGGATCCGGCGTCGGCTCGGGCGTGGCTGTCGGCTCCGGCGTTGCCGTTGGTTCCGGCGTGGCTGTCGGCTCCGGGGTAATATCCGGCGTTGCGGTCGGTACGGGCGTCGCCATGGACTCCCGGAGTGCTGCGGCGTCGGACGTCTTGGCCGCACTGAAACGCAGAGCCATCAGCACCGCGCACAGAAGCAGTAAAAGGACCATGAGAATGATCCCGATCATCTTTCGCGTGTTCATGTTATTCTTCTTCCATTTTTCTTTTGAGTTTTTCCAGCGCCTTTTTCTCCAGCCGGGATACATAAGAACGGGAAATGCCGCAGTGCCGGGCGGTCTCGCGCTGTGTGAGCGGGGCATTCCCGCAGAGTCCATAGCGAAGACGAAGGATCTCGGCCTCGCGATCATCGAGCACGTCATCGATCAGCTCCGACAGCTGCCGGCAGAGATCGCTCTGCACGACCCGCTCGGACATATCCTCTTCGTCAGCCAGAACGTCGATCAGCGAAAGGGAATTGCCGTCGGAGTCCGTGTCGATGGAATCGGAGAGCGAGAGATCGCCCGCGCTTTTCCGGCTGCCGCGGAAATGCATGAGCACTTCGTTTTCGATGCACCGGGAGGCGTAGGTAGCAAGGCGCACACCCTTGTCCGGACGGTACGTTGAAACGCCTTTGATGAGCCCCACCGTTCCGATGGAAATGAGATCGTCCTGCTCGCTCTCGCTCGTATAGTATTTTTTTATGATGTGTGCTACAAGACGCAGGTTGTGTTCGATGAGCGTGTTCCGGGCTTCGAGATCGCCCTGCATCCAGCGCTCCACGCAGCGCCGTTCTTCCTTGGCAGGCAGCGGCCGCGGGAACGAGCCGGAACCGGCGCCGAGCCGCAGCGAGAGAAACGCGCCGTTGAGCAGCAGTAGAAACGCACTTGCCAGCATACAAAACCCTCCCATAACGGATGGTTTATTGTATTCCGGCGCGGCAAGTCCCTATGTGCCGGGACAATCCGGCATTATTTACCTGCCTTGCTGTTGAGCCAGCTCAAAACGTCCTCGTATACCTCGGCGCGGTTCGTTTCGTTGAGCATTTCGTGCCGTCCGCCGTGATAGAGCTTCATGGTGACGTCCTTCATACCGGCTTTGAGGAAGCACTTGTAGGCCCGGATCACGCCGCGTCCCTGCTCGCCGACGGGGTCGCAATCGCCGGAGACGAACAAGATCGGCAGATCCTTTTTCATCCGGGCGATGTTCTTTTGTTTGGTGATGAACGCAATGCCGCTCATCATGTCGTGCAGCAGCCCCGCCGTCGGGACGAAGCCGCAGAGCGGGTCTTCGTTATAGAGATCTACGGCGGCCTCGTCGCGGCTGAGCCAGTCGCTCGCGGTGCGGGGGCTTTCAAATTTGTCGTTGTAGCTGCCGAACGCCATCTTGTTGAGAAAATCGCTCTTGTGCATCGGCCCGTTTCGGCGGATGTCGATGGCGCTCATCGCCTTGCCCGCCGATACGAGCGCCGGACTCTGGTGGCCCGTGCCGCTGATGACGGCACCGTCCAGCCCTGTGCGGAAGCGGATCAGGTACGTCCGCGTCAGGAACGAGCCCATGCTGTGACCGAAAATGAAATACGGCTTGCCGGGGTACTTCGCTGCCGTCTTGTCGTGCAGCGAGCGGATATCCTGCACCGCCTTTTCCCAGCCGTTTTCCTCGCTGAAAAAGCCGAGATGCAGCTCGTCCGGCGCGCTTTTTCCGTGGCCGAGCTGGTCGTGCATCACGACGATGAAACCGTGTTCGGTGAGAAATGTGGCAAAAGTGTCATACCGGGCGATATGTTCGGCGATGCCGTGCACGATCTGAACGATACCGACGGCGTCTCCCTCCGGGAGATATTCGCGCGCAGAGATTGCCGTCTGCCCATCCGAAGATAAAAATGTAAATTCCGACATACGTGCCATAGCCAAAGATCCTTTCTTGTGCTATAATACCTACAATACAAAATATATTATATACAATTCCCGGCGAAAATCAAGGAGGTTATCCCATGAGCCAGCACGTTATCGCCCTTGACCAGGGGACGACGAGCTCCCGCGCCATCATCTTCGATGCGAACGGGAAGATCGTGTCGCTTTCGCAGCACTCCTTTGCGCAGATATATCCGCAGCCCGGCTGGGTGGAGCATGACCCGATGACGATCCTCTATACGCAGCTCGAATCGCTTTCGGAGGCGTTCCGCACGAGCGGCCTTTCCGCCGCGGATATCGCTGCCATCGGCATCACCAACCAGCGCGAGACGACGATCGTCTGGGAAAGGGAAACGGGCCGCCCCGTGTATAACGCGATCGTCTGGCAGTGCCGCCGGACGGCGCCTCTGTGCGAGGAGCTGCGCGCCGAGGGGTGGGAAGAGAAGATCCGCGAAAAGACCGGCCTTCTGATCGACGCCTATTTCTCCGGCACAAAGCTGCGCTGGATCCTGGATAACGTCCCCGGCGCAAGAGAGCGCGCCGAGCGCGGCGAGCTGCTCTTTGGCACGGTGGACACCTGGCTCATCTGGAATCTCACCGGCGGGCGCGTCCATGTGACCGATTACAGCAATGCTTCCCGCACGATGCTTTTTAATATACATACGCTGCAATGGGACGCCGAACTCTGCGAAGCGCTCGGCATCCCGATGTGTATGCTCCCGAAGCCGGTATCCAACTCCGAGGAGTACGGCACGATCGACTCGCATATGCCGGGGCTCGAAGAGCTTTCCGGCACGCCGATCTGCGGCGCGGCGGGCGACCAGCAGGCTGCGCTGCTCGGGCAGGGATGCATCCATCCGGGTGAGACGAAAAATACCTACGGCACCGGCTGCTTTGCCATGATGAACACCGGTACGACCGTACCGGTGAGCCGCAGCGGGCTTCTCTCGTGTGTGGCGTGGAACATCCGCGGCGAGACGAATTACTGTCTCGAGGGCAGTGTTTTTAATGCCGGCAGCACCGTGCAGTGGATGCGCGATGAGCTGCATCTCATTTCCTCGGCGGAGGAAACGCAGGCGCTTGCCGAATCCGTGCCGGACAACGGCGGTGTGTACCTTGTCTCGGCGTTCACCGGTCTCGGCGCGCCGTACTGGGATATGTATGCCCGCGGAACGCTTGTCGGTATCACCCGCGGCACGACGCGCGCGCACGTTGTCCGCGCGGGACTGGAGGGCATCGCCTATCAGGTGCGCGATCTCATCGACGCGATGGAAAAGGACGCCGGAGCGCCGATGCAGATACTGCGTGTGGACGGCGGCGCTTCCGTCAACCATTTCCTCATGCAGTTTCAGGCGGACGTCCTCCGCTGTCCGATCGACCGTCCCGCCATGGTGGAGACGACGGCGCTCGGCGCGGCGTTCCTTGCCGGTCTGCACGCCGGGGTGTGGTCGGACATCGGTGATATCGTCCGCATCCGTGAGTCGGCGCACATTTTTCGCCCGAAAATGGACGCCGAAAACGCGAAGGAGCTCTGCCGCCGCTGGCATAAGGCGGTAGAGCGCGCGAGGGACTGGGAGTGACTTGTTTTTTTCGATAAGATATAGTATAATACCGTTTCAGCAATTTGAACTTGGTTAGGAGAGTATGTCCATGCCGTCGTTTTCGGAATATTACTGGGCGGGACGCCGCGGCCATCTGATCGGGGTCGGCGGCGTATCCATGTCACCGTTGGCGGAGGTACTTGCGGAAGCGGGCCTTATCATCACCGGATCGGATATGAACGAGGGGGCGAACGTGGCGCATCTGCGCTCGCTCGGCATCCCCGTGTTCATCGGGCACCGCGCGGAGAACATCCCGGAAAACGCCGAGTTTGTTGTCCGCACCGCTGCCGTGCATGACGAAAACCCGGAGATCGTTGAGGCGCACCGCCGCGGCCTGCCGGTGTTTGAGCGCACGCAGGCGTGGGGCGCGATCATGAAGGATTACCGCAACTCGCTTTGCATCTCCGGTACGCACGGCAAAACGACGACGACCTCCATGTGCACGCACATCCTCATGGCTGCCGAGCGTGACCCGACTGTTATGATCGGCGGAACGCTCCCGCTGCTGCACGCCGGCCACCGCGTCGGTGCGGGTGACACGATCGTGATGGAAGCGTGCGAATATTACAATTCCTTCCATGCATTTTCGCCCACTGTGGCGGTCATCTTGAACATTGAGGCCGACCATCTCGATTTCTTCAAGGATCTCGAAGATGTAAAAGCGTCGTTCCGCAAATTTGCCTCGCTTGTACCGGAAAACGGATACATCATCGCGAATGCCGAGGATAAAAATACCATGGACGCTCTCGCGCCGCTTGGCCGAGATATCTTCACGTTCGGCCTGAACAAGGGGGCGGACGTCTACGCCGCCAACATCGTGCAGCACGGTGCGGAGACGGAGTTTGACGTCATTTACTGTGAAGAGGTATTCGCGCATGTAAGCCTCCGTGTTCCCGGTATCCACAATGTGAAGAATGCGCTCGCGGCTTCTGCAGCGGCGATCTGTCTCGGGTGCAGTCCCGCGGCCATCCGCTACGGTCTTGCCGGATTCTCCGGTGCGAACCGCCGGTTTGAATTTAAGGGCAAGTACAACGGCGCAGATGTTTACGACGATTACGCCCACCATCCCGGCGAGCTGAAAGCACTGCTTGACGCGATCGAAACGCTCGGCTACAAGCGCACGATCGTTGTGTTCCAGCCGCATACATACTCCCGCACACAGGCGCTCTTCAGTGATTTTGTTGAGCAGCTCCGCCGTCCGGACGTGTGCTATCTTGCGGAGATCTATGCCGCGCGTGAAAAGAACACCATCGGTATCTCGTCGGCGGATATCGCGCGCGAACTTCCGAACGGCATCTTCTTCGCGGACAACGCAGAGCTTGAAAAGACATTGCGCGCAACGGCCAGCCCCGGCGACATCATCCTCACGGTCGGCGCGGGCGACGTGTACAAGATCGGCGAACGGCTCGTCGCCGAAGGAAAGGATAAGGCATGACGCGAGGAGAAATGAAGCTGCGCGCCCGCAGCCTGATAAATTCGACCCGTCCGCACCCCTGCCTTGTGACACTGGCGCTCCTTGCCTTTATCTGGCTCGTCAACTATCTGGCGCAGAAGATCGGCGGGCAGCCGATCCTGATCGATCTGAACGCGGTAGAGGCGCTCGATTATCAGAACATGGTCCGCATCGACCTTGCCAACGCGGAGTTTGTTCCGACGGCGATCCTGATCCTTTTCCAGCTGGTCGTTATCATCCTTTCCTACGGCTACACCGCCTATACGCTCCATGTCGTGCGCGGTGAGGCGTCCGGTTACGGCGATCTGCTGGACGGCTTCAGCATCGCCTGGCGCGCCGTTGCACTGACGCTTCTGATCGACGCGCTTGTCATGGTCGCTTCGGCCGCACTCCTTATCCCCGGACTTATCCTCTCGTATGCCTACGGCATGGCGACGTATCTGCAGGTCGATCATCCCGACTGGCCGCCGATACGCTGCATGCGGGAGAGCCGTATTATGATGCGCGGACACAAATGGGAGCTTTTTGTGCTGCAGCTGAGCTTTCTCGGCTGGCAGCTCTTTGCGACGATACCGGGCGTTTCCATTTTCGTAAAGCCCTACGTATCGATCACTGGGGCCGTTTTCTATGAAAATCTCCGCGCGGCGAGACCGCAGCCGCCGTACGATTTTTAAAAGTAAAGTTTAATACCGGCTGGCATGAACCAGCCGGTATTCTTGTAAAGGAGAATGTATATGAAGAGAATCGCCGTTATCACCGGCGCTTCAAGCGGCATGGGCCGCCGCTTTGCGGAGACGGTGCAGGAGTTCGGGACGTATGACGAGATCTGGGCGATCGCCCGGCGGGGCGACCGGCTCGAAGAACTCAAAAGCCATACGGCTTTTCCGGTGCGGCCCATTTCGCTCGACCTCTCCGATCCGGCATCGTATGAGACATATGCCGCGCTGCTGCGCGAGGAACGGCCGGAGGTCAGCCTTCTTATCAACGCCAGCGGCTTCGGCAAATTCCGTGCCGTAATGGATACGCCGCTCGAGGTCAATCTCAACATGGTCGATCTCAACTGCAAGGCGGTCATGGCGCTCTGCCAGCTCACGGTGCCGTATATGCCGTCCGGCAGCCAGATCATCAATATTGCGTCCGTTGCGGCGTTCCAGCCGATCCCGTATATCAACGTTTACGGCGCTACGAAGGCCCTTGTTCTGCACTACAGCCGCGCGCTCAACCGCGAACTGAAAAAGCAGGGCGTGCGTGTGATGGCGGTATGCCCGTTTTGGACAAAAACGGAGTTCTTTGACCGCGCCGTGGCATCCGATGAAAAGCCGGTCGTCAAGAAATACGTCGCCATGTATAAGCCCGAGGAGATCGTTGCACAGGCATGGAAGGACGCCAAGAAGGGGAAAGACATGAGCAAATGCGGCTTCAAGGCACGCCTTCAGGCGCTCGGCGTGAAGATCTTGCCGCACAGCATGGTGATGGACACCTGGCTCCGCCAGCAAGAGCTGGATTAAAGAAAATCAAAAACCGGGGCTGCACGGCTTTGT
The DNA here is from genome assembly GCA_002404605.1 of Clostridiales bacterium UBA4706. Classification (GTDB taxonomy): domain Bacteria; phylum Bacillota; class Clostridia; order Oscillospirales; family Oscillospiraceae; genus Apopatocola. The sequence continues at coordinate 24,593 of DHKA01000041.1, forward strand.
CGGCTGTGCTGCCCCGGTTTTGAGTTTCAGGTGTTTTCGCTTCTGCGGCGGCGGTGTCCGCGTCCGCGGCGGCGGCTCTGCGTCGCCTTATCGCGGTAGAATTTTTCCATCTCATCATCGGCACGGTAGACGATGCGGTTCACCGACCAGCTGTCGTTTTCCGTTTTGCGGAATTTGAGCCGGACAAGGAATTTACGGTGCTCCTCGCATGTGCCGATCGTCATATATCGCCGGTCGCCCTGATTGACCCAGCGCGTCAGCTCCAGCGGCTCACCGCAGTCGGGACAGACGGCGCTCGTGACCTCCGCGTCCAGAAATGCCTCGGAGCGGGAGTTGTACCCGGTGAAGGCGCGGTGCTCGAGAGCGTCCGGCTCGTCGGTGTGGTGCTTATCTTCCGGCAGACGTGTGGCGAGAAGGGAAGTGGCGTTGTTGTACTGCTCCAGTCCCTCGGCAAAGTCGAGCTTTGAGCAGACGAGCGCCGTGTTGTAGGCGTCGCCGAGCGCGTCGTGCGCCACACGGGTCTGCTCGATGGCAAAGTGCTCCATCGCTGTGGCGAGAGATTTCTGGTTTTTATCGCCGCCGGTCTGGATGTTGTAGATGAGCTGGAGATTGATCCAGTCTTCGATCCAGTCCCAGTCAAGATCGTGGATGATGATGTTCTGCTCCATGATCCGCCGGTCGTCGTAGCCCCAGGTGACAAACACAGGATCCTCGCCGCACCATTCGCGGAAGCGCTCGAACACGGTGGGGAACGTATCGCCGTGGCTGAGCCGTTCCTTATCGATGCCGGTCAGCTTTTTGACCTTGTAATGCATGCTGCGGAAGTAAATGGGCCGCACGTCGGACTGGAATTCCTCCGCGGGGCAGAAGTCATCGTCGAGCTTCACTGCGCCGATCTGAATGATCTCGCCGCTCAGATGGATGGGGAGACGGTTGAAGACGGACGCGTTGGAGCTCATAGCCTGGTTCCATTCCAGGTCAAGGACAATATAGGACATTCGGATTACCGACCTTTCTTATAACCATGATATTATAGCAATGTGAGGGAGAAATAACAATCCCCTTTTTCCGGAAAAATCACGGCCTGCGGCGGACGGTTTTCGCAGAACACACTTTTTGCAGACCAAAAAGCAAATATTGTGTTTCCATTCTCCCGTAGGTGATGTATAATAAAACGAATTGCAAACATGGGAGGCATGACTCATGTACATAGCTGTTATCTGCGGCGGATTGAGCACCGAACGCGACGTTTCCATCAGCTCCGGCACGTGCGCGGCGCGTGCGCTGCGAGAGCGCGGGCACAAGGTCGCACTGGTCGATCTCTTTCTCGGGAACCCGTCGGCGGTCTCTGATCCCCGCAGCGTCTTTACGTCCGACGCCGGAGATTCCGTTTACTCCGTCCGGGAGACGGAGCCCGACCTTGACAAGATCCGCGCCCAGCGCGGCGGCGAAGGTCTGATCGGCCCCGGCGTGATCGAGACCTGCCGCGCCGCGGATATTACATTCCTCGCGCTGCACGGCGCGGAGGGCGAAAACGGAAAGCTGCAGGCGTGTCTGGATCTTTACGGCGTGCCGTATACCGGCAGCGGCTATCTCGGCAGCGCGCTCGCCATGGATAAGGAACTGAGCAAGATCCTTTTCCGCAGCAGCGGCATCCCCACGCCCCCGGGCGTTACGCTTCGCCGCGGCGACGCTGTACCGGAGAGCATCGGCTTTCCGTGCGTCGTGAAACCCTGCTCCGGCGGTTCGTCTGTCGGCACGAGCATTGTCACCGAGCCGGAAAAGCTCCCCGGAGCGCTCGAAGAGGCATTCTCCTGTGATGAGGCGGTGCTGGTGGAAAAGTACATCCGCGCCCGCGAGCTGACGGTCGGTGTGATGGACGGTTGCGCCATGGCGGTCATCGAGATCATTCCCAAGACCGGGTTCTACGATTATAAGAATAAGTACCAGGCGGGCCTTACCGAGGAAATCTGTCCCGCGCCGATCAGCTCGGAGGACACCGCGCGCGTGCAGCGCCTTGCCGAGCGTGTATACGAAGCGCTCCATCTCGATGCCTACGGACGCGTCGATTTTCTGATGGATAAAGCGGACGGCAAGCTCTACTGCCTGGAAGCCAACACGCTCCCCGGCATGACTCCCACAAGTCTCATCCCGCAGATGGCGGCGGCCGAGGGCATGGACTACGGCGAACTGTGTGAGAAGATCATCGAAGTATCTCTGAAGAAGTATAAGAAATGAACGGAATGACGATCGGCGAAATGCTCCGCGCCTGCCGCGGCGAATGGCAGGGAAACGAAGAGACGCTCACCAAAACGCCGTCCTCCGTCGTGACCGACAGCCGGCAGGCGAGGGAAGGAAGCCTTTTTCTCGCGCTGCGCGGCGAGCGGACAGACGGCCATAAGTATATTCCCGACGTGCTGCAGAAGGGCGCGCTTGCGGTGCTGTGCGAAGAGTACGCGGCGGGCGAGCCGTGCATCGTTGTGTCGGATACTCTCACGGCGATGCAGCAGATCGCCGCGGCAAGCCGAAAGCGCTGGGACATCCCGTTTATCGGCGTCACCGGCAGCGTCGGCAAGACAACGGCGAAGGAAATGCTCGCCGCCGCGCTCTCCGGAAAATACGAAGTATTCAAAACGCCGGGCAGCATGAACGGACAGATCGGTATTCCCGTTTCACTCATCGGTCTGCACGGAGACTATGACGTCGCCGTGATCGAGATGGGGGTTTCTCTCTTCGGGGAGATGACGCGCCTCACGAACATGGTGCATCCCGATATGGCGGTGTTTACGAACATTGGCGACGCGCATCTCGAAGCGCTCGGCGACCGTCCCGGCATCCTGAGGGCCAAGTCTGAGATATTGCAGGGCATGGGGCCCAATGCCGTCATCTTCGCCAACGGCGACGATGCACTTCTTTCCAAAGCGGACTTCGGACGGAAAACCGTCCTCTTCGGTCTCGGCGAAAACTGCGCCGTCCGCGCTGCGGATGTGCACCAGAACGGCGAGTGCCTCTCCTGCCGCATTTTCGCGGGAGGCCGCGATTTTGCCGTGACCGTCCCGGCGTATGGCACATATATGATCTATTCGGTGCTCGCTGCGGCGGCGGTATCGCTTGAGCTCGGTCTTTCGGACGGGGAGATTGCGCGCGGTCTCGCCCGGTATGAGACGGTGGGCCGCCGCTCGCGCGTTGTAAAGACTGGCTACTGCACGCTTGTGGACGATTGCTATAACGCCAACCCCACCTCCGACTGCGCGGCGATCGACTCGCTCGCGTCGCTTCCCGGACGGCGCGTCTGCATTCTCGGCGATATGCTGGAAATGGGAGGAAATGCCCCGGAGCTTCACCGCTCGGTCGGCGAATATGCCGCGGCGCACGGCGTTGATCTTGTGATAACGCAGGGCGAGCTGGCTGGATATATTGCCGAAGGCGCAGGGAAGATCGGCGCGCATTACCCCGACCGGGTAGCGCTTCTCGCGGCGCTCCCGGAGCTGGTCCGCGAGGGCGATGTTGTGCTCGTCAAGGCCTCCCACGGCGCGCATTTCGAGGAAATATCGGAAGCCGTCAAGCAGCTCACTTTATAAAATATGCCTCGCAGAGTTTGCGCCCGCAGGCGCAAAGTAAGTTCAAAACATTTT